>JAFWGA010000055.1 GCA_017515325.1 Blautia sp. | reverse complement strand
TATCCGAAGGACATGACAGCCGGCTGCACTAAGCAGGCCTGTGCGTTTGGAGATCTGTATCCGCAGTTCCGGGAGAAGGGCGCTGTTGTTCTTGGCGTGAGCAAGGACAGTGTAGCATCCCACAAGAAGTTTGAGGAGAAATACGGCCTGCCCTTCACACTTCTTTCTGATCCGGAGAAGGAAGTGATCCAGGCTTATGATGTCTGGAAAGAGAAGAAAAATTACGGCAAGGTCAGCATGGGTGTTGTCCGAACGACCTACCTGATCGATGAGAATGGTATTATCATAAAGGCTTTTGATAAAGTGAGGGCGGCTGATAATCCGGCACAGATGCTGGGAGAACTGGAATGAGAATCATTATCTCCCCGGCAAAGCAGATGCGGGTGGATACAGATTCTTTTGCCTGCAAAGAGCTTCCGGTATTTATGGACAGGACAGAAGTCCTGATGAAATGGATCCAGCGTTTGTCTTATGAAGAACAGAAGAAGCTTTGGGTCTGCAACGACAAAATCGCCCGGCAGAACGCCGAGCGATTTGCGCAGTGCGCCTGGCGGCGCACATTTCTAACAGGTGAAAGTCCTGAATCCGCCCGGTAGTGGGAAGGATATAGCCGAAGGCAAGGGTGTCCACCGTGAGGTGGAATCTGAAGGAAGCCGGATGTGGGAACAGACTAACCATGGGCAAACCTCTGGCCTGACGAACAGAAATCATCTACAGGCTGTAAGCGAGGGTAAGGCTGCTGACCAAGTTGAAGCCCAATAACTACACGGAATCGTTTGCAGTAAAGATGGCAGGTAGATGGAGGGAAAGAAATGTGTGGTACCCAGGGAGGTCTGTGCGGAATGCCCTGAAAGGGGTAACCATCATCATGAGGTGATGCTGACCGCACAGAAGTCAGCAGAGGCCATAGTACCTGAGAAGGGAAGGGCCGAATCAGTAGGAGTCTTCAGTACGACCCGGAAAGGAGGGATGAGTACATGGGTGCAGAAAACAAGGAAGAAAGCTGCTCACAAAGAGATAGCGCGGAACGTAAAGGGTATGTGAGAGCGCACCGCTCATTCAACCGGATATGGAAGGAAAGAGACAGTGCAGAGCCAGACCTTTTGGGAAAGATACTGGACAGGGACAACCTGAACAGAGCTTTCAAAAGAGTGAAGGCTAACAAGGGAGCGCCGGGAGTCGATGGGAAGACCATTGACGAGACGCTTACATGGCTGAAGGAACATAACCGTGAGTTAGTAGACCGAATCAGACGCGGCAAGTATACACCGAGTCCGGTCAGACGGGTGGAGATTCCGAAGCCGGACGGCGGGATGCGAAAGCTTGGTATCCCGACGGTGACAGACCGAATCATCCAACAGGCCATGGCACAGCAGATGATACCTGTATATGAGCCCCTGTTTGCGGACGGAAGCTATGGTTACCGTCCGGGGAGGAGCGCAAAAGATGCTATAATGAAAGTAAAAGAGTATGCGGAAATGGGATATACCCATGCGGTCAGTCTTGACCTATCCAAATATTTCGACACACTGAACCATACTCTTTTGGTCAACCTGCTCCGCAGGGAGATAAAGGACGAGCGTGTCATTCAGATGGTGAAAAGGTATCTGAGGAGCGGGGTCATGGAAAACGGAGTGGTCATGGACACGGAGGAAGGATCACCGCAAGGGGGGAATCTTTCCCCCTTGTTGGCTAACATCTACCTCAATGAGTTCGACCAGGAATATCTGAGACGAGGAGTTCCATGTATACGCTATGCAGACGACATCGTACTGCTGGCGAAGAGTGAACGAGCGGCTAAGAGACTCCTGCAGACGAGTACAAAGTATCTGGAAGAGACTTTGAAATTGAAGGTAAATCAGAAGAAAAGCCGTGTGGTCAGCGTGTTTGCAATCCGAAATTTTAAGTTTCTCGGCTTTGCGTTGGGGAAGAATGGTGGAGGAATATATATCCGCGTTCATCCAAAGTCGATGAAGAAGTTCAAAGACCGACTGCGTGAATACTCTTCCCGTAAACGCTGTCAGAGCATCAGACCAAGTCTTGAAAAGATAAAGGTGTACGTCCGGGGATGGATGAACTATTACGGCATAGCAAGCATGAAGAAAAACATCGATGACCTGAATGGATGGCTGTACCATCGTATCCGTATGTGTATCTGGAAGCAGTGGAAACTGTTTAAGACAAAGAAAAGGAACCTGATGAATTTAGGGATACCGGAGTATTATGCACATCAGGCGGCGGGATGCCGTCGAGGGTATTGGTGGACCACAAACACAGGTGCTGTCAAAAGAGCCCTATCTAAAGAAAGACTGATACGCGCAGGCTTCTATGATTTAGCCATTGCGTACCAGTCTGTGCACGTCAACTATTGAAAGCGCCGTATACCGAACGGTACGTGCGGTGCTGTGAGAGGACGGGGGTTAGTCACCCCCTCCTACTTGATTATGGATCTTCATAAAAATCTGACGCCTGCCTTACTGGCCTATGATGGCATCCAGTACACATACATGGCTCCAGCTGTTTTTGAGGATGGCCAATATGATTATGTGCAGGAACATCTACGTATTCTGTCCGGTTTTTACGGTGTAGTGAGACCGATGGATGGCGTGGTACCATACCGTCTGGAAATGCAGGCGAAGGCAGCAGTAGCGGGATACAGGAATCTCTATGACTTCTGGGGCGATGATTTGTACCGGGAAGTTATGGATGACAGCCGGGGTCTTATTAACCTGGCTTCCAAAGAATATTCAAAATGCATAGAGAAGTATCTGCAGCCAGAGGATCGCTATATTACCTGTGTATTCGGCGAGCTCGAAGGTGGAAAGGTCATCCAGAAGGGCGTTTATGCAAAAATGGCCAGAGGCGAGATGGTACGTTTCATGGCCGGCATCCATGTCGATGAACCGGAGCAGATTAAAACTTTCAACTGGAGCGGTTATCATTTTGATGAGAGCAGGTCATCTGATACGGAATATGTCTTTATTCGGACAGAAATTCCTGGAAAGAAATGAGTCGCTGGAGATTATGGCGTTATGAGTAAGCATAAGATGGTGGATGGACGTCTGCTTCAAATGGATAAAAGTTTCGGCCAGCTCAAACAGAAGCAGAGAGAAAAAATTGCGGAGTGGATGTATCAGGCCTACAAAAAGCAGGTCAAAGAAGGACTTTCAGAGGATGATGCTCTGCAGCT
>JAFWGA010000054.1 GCA_017515325.1 Blautia sp. | reverse complement strand
CCTCCGGGTTCCAAAAACAAGAAGACTCTTGAACGGGAAGCCGCACTGGCGGCACAACAGCAACCACAATAAAGCCAGCAATGGGGATTGTTTTCCAAAGATAATCTCACAGGGCAATCCCCTAAGTTGTGCTTATAAAATGTACCCGGGAACTACAGGTTATGGATGTTTATGATGGTGATGCTTTTGTCTCTATGGCCTGCTAAGGCTGCGGACATGGATTCGCTTCTTTACTCGAATTTTAACATCGGTTCTGTCCAAAGTAATCCGGAGCACAAACCGGATTATCTGGTTGGGGAGAAAGACATTTTCCTGCATTCAATCACGACCTACCACTGGAACGGCGGTTGGGGGGCTGAGCCGGGATCGATCAGCATCTATGACGCTGCTAACAATCTGTTCGGCACCTGGCCAGCGCAGGGAGAAAACAAAGACACCTACTGGGTTGCCTATCCGGACATCGTACTTAAGAAGGGGAATCATTACTATTTCGCAGATTCCGATCCAAATACCTGGAGCCATAATAGCGAAAGCGCCTATACCGGCTTTATTGAGCTGAGAGGGGATGGTGAAATGACTTCTATGTTGCCCTCCCCAACATCTTTCTCAACGGATTCCGACATCCGAATAACGCCCACTCCAATACTTGTAACCACCGGGGTTAGCACCGGCAAGGATGCTCCTGATCTGTTGGAACCTGTCAAACGGACAGGCCGGGGCGAGCTTAGTGTGATGTCCGAGGCACGAGGAAGTGATGTGAAGCTTAGCGTGGATAAAAAACGCTTTGCTCCAGAGGAGGAGATTATCGTCTCTTACACGGGCATCACCCAGGACATGGTGGACAGGAGCTCTTGGATCTGCATTTCCGACGGAGGCAGCTTGTCAACGAACTATAAAAGTGGCTGGCAGAAGCCAGCTGTGGGAAGCGGTTCTGTTACATTACAAGCTCCCTTTGATGAAGGAACCTATGAGATCCGCTTCTACCGTGCCAGTAGCGCCAACGATGAAAACCTGGATCTTAGTACGGTCATTTTTTTTACGGTGGAGCATCCTGAACTGACCAAGAACATGGCTATCAGTATCCCAAAAACGGTCTATGCTCCGGAAGAGGATATGATCGTTTCCTTCAGTGGTGTGACAAAGTGGCTTGTGGAACATGCTGCGTGGGTCTGTATCTCCGATGCAGGCAGCCCTTCGAACAGCTATAAGAGTGGCTGGCAAAAGCCCGATGTCGGAAGCGGTTCTGTTATACTGAAGGCTCCCTTCGAAGAGGGAGAGTATGAGGTCCGATTTTATGATGGAAGCTCGGCAAATGACTTGAACCTTGTGACGGATCTGACCATCCCCATTAAGGTTGTCCATGCAGAGCTGACCAGGGATGTTTCTCTCAGCATCGAAAAGGCCGTCTTTGCTCCCGAGGAGGAGATTGTTGTCAATTATAGCGGGGTTACACAATGGCTCGTGGAGCATGCTGCGTGGATCTGTATCTCTGATGCAGGCAGCCTTTCGAACAGCTATAAGAGCGGCTGGCAAAAGCCAGGTGTCGGAAGCGGTTCTGTTATACTGAAGGCTCCCTTCGAAGAGGGTGAGTATGAGGTCCGCTTCTATGATGGGAATAGTGCAAATGATCTGAATCTTGTTAACCGCCTTACCAATCACTTTACCGTCAGTGAGACAGTGCCTACGCTTACGCCGGATTCTAACCGCCTTACCAATCGCTTTACCGTCAGTGAGACAGTGCCTACGCCTACGCCGGATTCCGGCGAGACCGTGAAAAACGGCGTGAAAGGCGCGGCCAAGGGCACCCTCTCCACCTCCGGCGGCAGCGTGAGCTTCTCCGGCAGCGGTAATGCCGAGGCCCTGCTGCTGACCGATAATACCGGGCTTCCCTCGGGCGCAGAACACGGCTACGACCTGCTACTGACAAGCACCGACGTGGGTGAGGTAACGCTGAGCGTAGACGCAGCCGATGTTCCCGTGGGCATGGTGCAGCGTCTTGTGCTGGGCCTGCCCTACACCGATAGGGCAGGCGTGGAGGACTATCTCTATATTCCTCTTGAGAGCATCGTCTCCGGCGGAAGGGTCAGCGCCAGCTTTGACCCCACGGATCTCCTGGGTGCGGTGGAGAACGTGATGTTCTCCGCAGAAGGTGGCTCCGGCGGCAGCGCGGGATACATGTCCTACCAGGCGCAGCTGGCGGCGGACGCTGGGGAACTCAATATCAAGTTATGCGCCAGGTTCTTCTGGCAAAGTGTCTGGTCCTATACCTCCAGCAAAGGCCACTTCTCCGTCAATATTCCTCCTGCCATGTACAACGATGATACCGTCCCTGTCAAGGGCAAGCTGTCCGGCGAGGATATGCAGAGGGTCGGCGAGGATCTGGAGGCCATTTTCGACGATTACAAGGCGGTATTTCCCAAGAATACCCGCGACAGGTGGCCGATGGATGTGGAGGTCATCCATGGCAAAGGCGTAAGCGGCAGATACTACACGCCCATGCTCCAAAGCCCCATTACAGCAAACTACTGTGTGATGGACCTCAATTATGACGGACTCGTCAGCGGTTATAAGGCCAGCGGTACCTATGACAACGCATCCACGCTCCTCTTCCATGCCATGGCGCATGAGATGACACATTTTATCCAGTGGGAATACACGAACAAAAACTTCCGCGCGGTCTGGTTTGACGAGGCCACGGCAACCTATTATGAGGACCGTGAGGGCGACAAGTCCGGTGTGGACCACACCAAGAACGCCTACAATGAGGGCACCGATGCCCTGCGGCAGTTCGACGGCATCACCCCCGCCAGCACCTTCTTTGTCACCGCCGGTACCGCCGGAATAGACGGCTATGCCAGACGCCCGCTCATCGAGTACCTGGTGAAAACCTACGGCAGTGATTTTATCTCCAGGTTTTTCAGCAATTACACGGTGGCCTCTGCGGGAGGTGTGAAATCTATCCTGACCTCTCTGACCAGCGCGACGATGGGCGAGCTTGCCAGGGGCTATTACGACAGCATGGTGGCAAAAGGGGAACTGGAAGCTAATTATTCCAAGCCATGGGAATATGTCTCCATCAGAGACCAATGGATCTTGCCAGTGGATGCATGCGACATCCGCAGCATTCTGAAGCTCAGCGGAAAAGAAGAAGGCGACAGCCACAGCTTTACCCTGCCGCGTTATGGCGCCCACTTCATTGTGCTTGAAGGCGAAAAGGGCAAGCTGGACGCCGCGGTAGATTCCTTCAGCGTAAGCCTTGATACGCCCGGAACCAGCGCCATTGTGATGAAGATACACGGAACCAGCTATAGCGAGATTACCTGCTACAGGTCTTGGGAGAAGAAGCTTGAAAACTTCCCCATCGACACCGATTCCTACCTGATTCTGGTAATCAACGAGAGCGACAGCAGCTATTCCGGCGGTCTTTTCGGCTCGAAGGCTTCAATCACCGTAAAATACCACAAGGCATACCCGCAAGCCGATTCGTTCAATTATTATCCGAAGGCAAATGATGAGATCCCCGAGGTTTACAATGGCACATTATGCTCAAGGCGTTTGACTGGCGCCGGAAGGGGTACGCATTATGAGTATGCTAGATCCAATGCCATGGTGAGGCTCAGTCTGAATGAGGAACAGATGCTCATGACGGTCAGTCTGACCGATTCCCAAGGCTATACCGTTTTTTCCGGGACAATGGCGTATGATCCTAAGACCGGCTCGTTCAGCAATGCAGACGGCACGGTGCAGCTTGAACCCAAAAACTACACCAGCCGTACGGAAAGGGAGGCTCCGCCCGCCATGGACGACGGGGAGACACATAATCCTTTCATTAGTGGCAATTCGTATGGCGCCTATACTGTAACCAGCGAGATACGCATTATTGTCAGTGGCTACATGGGCGTAAGCGACGTGTTCGTCGGCAAGGGTGAAAACGACATCCCCGAGTACAATGACCCGAACGATATTGTCATCCTCAATCCCGACTAACTACTGCCGAGTCGGGCATCGCCAACTGACGGCGCTGAGTGCCGGCGGCACTCGTTTAGCGTCGACCGAGCGTGATCGACTTCAGCGATGACGGAGATCTTGTATGGCGGTATGCCCCTGAAAAAATTGTTCCCGTAGATATCTGTCCCATACAGTCGTACACCGATGAGATCATATCGGATTTCATAAAGCCATTCGCCCTGCACAATGAACTGATGTACCGATGCAGGATATACACGACCGACGAAGAAGTGATCTTTGCAATGGATACGCATCATATCATCAGCGACGGAACGATGACGGCGAACTTTGCAGAAGCACTTTTCGCGGCGTATCGTGGAGAACCGCTCAAAGAGGACCATTATTACTATTATCTGGAGACGGTTCGCAGACACTGTTCAGAACTGGAGCAGACAGCGGATCTGCCTGTGCCTTTAATCATTAATTATGATTCGGAGCTGTATTCAAGAACCCTGATAGAAAAATTTGCATCGTGTTTCAACGAAGCGCTTGATGGTTTGGTCGCAGGGGAAATATAAAGAGTCAAGGGGACGGTTCCTGGCTGACACATCCTTTGGATGAGTCAGCCAGGAACCGTCCCCTTGACTTTACGGTGCACACCGTATTAACGCAATACAATATGAGCCATTCCAATGTTCATCAACCAGACAGGGTCTAAGACTGTTCCAGTCGTAGCTGATTTGTATGATCCTTCTCTGAAGGCTTGTCCGGTCCCTTGTATTCCAGGCAAAGCATGGTCAGATCATCGAACTGTTCCGCATTCTGAACAAAGTCGTCCACTGCGGCGCGCACAATCGGAAGCAGCTCTTGCGGGCTCCCGTCCGGTTTGGTGTTCAGAGCATCCAGCATACGGCCCGTACCGAAAAGCTCTTTATTGATTTCGGTGGCTTCGGGCACGCCGTCCGTGTACACGAACAGCTTATCGCCTTTCTCAAGCTGCAGTTCATATTCCCTGTAACGGATCCCTTCCATACCTCCCAGTACAAAGCCATGTTTATCCTTGTACAGTTCAAACGAACCACCATTTCGGCAGATGGCCGGGTATTCATGTCCTGCATTGGCACATACGACTTTTCCGCTGCTGATTTCCAGGATGCCAAGCCAAACCGTAACGAACATGTCCATGTCATTGTTGGCACAGATTTCCTTATTCGCCTTTGTCAGAATATCCCCGGCGCTCTTTCCCGGTATAGCGCTGCTCCGGATGACGGCTCTGGACTTCATCATAAAAAGCGCTGCGGGCACACCCTTCCCGCTCACATCCGCGATCACCAGGCACAGGTGATCATCGTCGATCAGGAAGAAATCATAGAAATCGCCTCCAACCTCCTTCGCCGTATCCATGGAAGCGAAAATAATGAACTCATGGCGGTCCGGGAAAGGCGGAAACACATTCGGAAGCGCTCTTGACTGAATCTCTTTAGCCATGCTCAGTTCCGTGCTGATTCGTTCTTTTTCTTTTTCTTCCTGATGTTTTTTCTCCATTACCGATATTTTCCGGCGAATATACAGGTTGATACAAAACGCCAATATACCTGTAATGAAGATTCCGCCAAGAACATAAAACCATGTCTGTTCATAATAGGCTTTTTCCTTGTTGATCCGGAAGGATAACGTGTTCGTGACCCGTCCCAGCGAATCCGTCACTTCCATGACAAAATGGTAAATTCCCCCTGAAAGGTTCATATATTCGATGGGCGCCAGTTCGCTGCTGCTGACTGTTGTCGGCTGAGTATCAAACCCTTCAAGATAATAAGAAACATGTAGATCGGACAGCGAATAATGAAACACATAACCGCAGATCATCAGTCTGCGCGTCTTGGATGGAATGGTATAATTGCCATCTTTGTCAGGATACATCCGCTTGCCATCAAGATAGATATAGGGAACGGCTGCTTTCAGATTGCTGAGGGAATCATCAATTCCTTCAATATTGATCTTTGCTACACCCGTGCTTCCCGAAAGGTATAAATCACCCTCTTCGGTAAGCTCACTGTATGAATTCGCTGTGGCGATACAAGGCAGTCCGTTGTTGACGGTATAACGCAGTGGCTTCATTCCCACCTCATTCATAAGCAATTCTTCTGCCGGAAGAATATAAACGCCGTCACTGTTGATCACCCATGCCTCGCCCTGGTTGTTAAGATAAATATCGAAATTGTTGGAATAAGGAAAATTGTTCAGCGTGGTCACCTGATAATCCGGCGTCATGCAGGCCAGTGAATTGCTGGTGACAATCCAGAAGACATTATGACGGGGGTCATATTTGACCCGCATGATGATTTCTGAAGCCAGGCCGTCTTCCCGCCCAATATGCCGCAGCCCCTCGTTACTGATAATATAAATGCCGCCGCCATCAGTCCCGAGAATCATATCGTCATTCATCCCGTTGGCTATCGTCAGGATTTCCGTGTTGGCGATGCCTGCGTCTTCGCCGTAGCCGGCAGTTACACGGCCATCCTTGATCAGATTTACACCCCCGGTATTGGCCACCATCATTGACCCGTCCCTTCGTTCGCATACCACGCGGATGCGATCTGAAAACAGCCCGTCTTCCGGGGTGTAAGCCAGAACCTCGCCTTGATCGTAACACAGCAGACCGAGTTTGCGCCAGGCAGAAATCCAAAGCCTGCCTTTGCTGTCCCGAATGATAGAGCGGATACGCACGCCGCTCAGCAAATCCAACAGATCATCCGATTTCAGATCTTCTCCGGAGACCGTTGAGGCCCGTGTAAGGGGGACACTGGTAACTATTCCGTTGTTGTCCAGAACCGTAAGCCCGGAATCTGTGGCAATGAAAAGCTGATTGTCATACATACAGGTAGAGTTGACAACCGAATCAGGAAGGTTCCAGTATTCATAGAGATCAGAAAAATGGTTGGCAACCACCTTCATGACGCCCTGTCGTGTGGATGCGAACCACAGATTTCCCTCATAGTCTGTCATCATATGGGTGACCGAGTTATTCATGGGAACGTTGTCCAGAAGGCGGAAACCCTGACTGTCCACACAACCGATCCCGTTGCCTGCGCAGACCCATATCTGGCCATCGACATATTCAAACCGCTCCACATAGGTCAGCGGTGCGATGTCCTTGACACCCATGGAGCCGAAATTGCGGCGCAGGCAGCCATAATAAACAATGCTTCCTTCCGTGCCCAGATAGAGATAACCGGGATTTCTGGGGTCGGGCAGAATTCCGACGGCCCCTTTCACACGACAGTCTTCTGCGCTCAGATAATCGACCACTTCTCCATTTTGCAGGGAAAAAAGGTCTCCAAGCTGGGTCAGGCCATAGATCAGGCCGTCGTTCCCTATCCGCAGATCGCGGACAGAGACATCAGCCAGACGGTAGTCGTCAATAAGGGTCATACTCATGTCAGGATCGATCATTGCAATGCCGGAGGCAGTTGCAATGTACATCACGCCATTCTCATCCTCGGTAATCGCACGTATATTGGCAGCTGAGGTTCCGTTCAGTTTCGTCCACTTTTGCAGATGATCCCGCTCCATCATGATCAAACCGGAATCATTGGTGCCGATCCACAGTCGATCCCCGCTGTCAACGTATAAGGTGATTACACTGGAAATGCCCAGGCTGGAACTCATGCGCTCAAAGGTATTGCCGTCATAACGGATCAGACCGCTGTAGCTGCCGATCCAGATAAAGCCGTCTCCGGTTTGCGCAATGGCATTCGCTTCAGAAGTAGGCAGGCCATTCTGATTGTTGTACAATATAGCCAGATATCCCTTCACCGGATTGGAGGGATCAACGGAAAGGCTTCTGTTCAGAATGCCGCTGCTGTTTCTTGCCGGGACTTTTTCCGCGGCGGAAGTATTATTCACCGGCAGAATCAGCAAAAAGAGCAGTATGCAAAGAAGTGTCAGGCAGTTCTTTAGCCGCGGAAAAATTCTCATGGTTTCCATTTCCTCCCCAATTCATCGGTATCCAGACACAGACACCGGCAGTCTGGTATATAAAACATATCATTCAGCGTCTGCCGAGGCCGTCCCCTTGTATTCCAGGCAAAGCATGGTAATGTCGTCGAATTGCTCAGCCTCCTGAACAAAGGCGCTCACCGCGTCGTGCACCTCCTTAAGCAATTCCTGCGGACTGCCATCCGGTTTGGCGTTCAGGGCGTCCAGCATCCGGTCTGTGCCAAAAAGCTCTTTATGGCTGTCGGTCGCTTCGGGCACACCATCCGTGTACAGGAACAGCTTATCGCCTTTCTCAAGCTGCAATTCATATTCCTTGTAACGGATGCCTTCCATTCCCCCGAGTACAAAGCCGTGTTTATCCTTGTACAGTTCAAATGAACCGCCATTTCGGTAGATGGCAGGGTATTCATGTCCTGCATTGGCACATACAATTATCCCACTGCTGATTTCCAGAATGCCCAGCCAAACCGTAACGAACATATCCATATTATCGTTGGCGCAGATCGTGTCATTCGCTTTGGTCAGAATATCCTTGGCGCTCTTTCCCGGTATGGCAATACTCTGGAGGACTGCTTTGGCGTTCATCATAAAGAGCGCAGCGGGCACGCCTTTCCCGCTCACATCCGCCATAACCAGACACAGGTGGTCATCGTCGATCAGAAAGAAATCATAGAAATCGCCGCCAACTTCTTTCGCTGTATCCATGGATGCGTAGATTTCAAATTCATGACGATCCGGGAACGGCGGAAACACGTTCGGCAGCGTACTCGCCTGAATTCGCTCGGCTGTGTTCAGCTCTGTGTTGATGCGCTCTTTCTCATTTTCTTCCTTGTGACGTTTCTCAATTTGCGACATTTTCCATCGGATATACTGCCGTGTACAAAGCGCCAGGACGATTGCTGCGATAAGGCCGGTGAGAAGATAGAACCAGGTCTGCTCGTAATAGGCCATTTCCTTGTTGATTCGGAAAGAAACCGTGTTTGTGATCCACCCCAGGGTATCCTTTACTTCCATAACGAAGCGATAAGAGCCCCCGGAAAGGTTCATATACTCGATCGGCTTCAGTTCACTGCGGCTGACCGTTATCGGCTCGGTGTCAAAGCCCTCCAGGCAATAGGAAACCTGTGGATTGGACAGCGAATAATTGAACACATAGCCGCAGATCGTCAGCCTTCGTGTCTGGTACGGGATGGTATAGCTGCCGTCTTCTTTAGGATACATGCGCTTGCCGTCCAGGTAGATATAGGGAACGGCAACCTTCAGATCGCTGTAGTTATCATCAAAGTTTTCAATATTGATCTTTACGACACCCGTGTTTCCCGCAAGGAATAAATCGCCCTCTTGGGTTAGCTCACTGTACGAATTGGCCGTGATGGTGCAGGGCAGTCCGTTGTGGACGTTAAAACACTGGGGTTTCATTCCCTCCTCATTCATGAGCAGTTTTTCTGTCGGAAGAACATAAACGCCGTCGCTGTTGATTACCCACGCTTCGCCCTGACTGTTGAAGTAAATATCGAAATTGTTGGAATAAGGGAAATTGGTGAGCGTGGTCACCTGGTAATCCGGTGTCATATAGGCCAGGGAATTGCTGGTGACAATCCACAGGACCTGGTGATCGTCGTCACGCTTGATCCGCAGGATAACCTCCGAAGAAAGACCCTCATCCAAGCCGATATGCCGCGTTCCTTCATCGGTAATGACATAGATGCCGCCGCCGTCTGAACCAAGAATCATGTCATTGGCAAAGCCGTCCGTCACCGTCAGTATTTCCGTGTTGGCGATGCCCGCGTCATCACTGAACCCGGCAGCTACGCGGCCATCCTGGATCAGATTCACACCTCCGGTATTGGCCACCATAAGAGACCCGTCTTCACGTTCATACACCACGCGGATACGACCTGAGAACAGTCCGTCTTCCGGGGTGTAAACCAGAACCTCTCCATGATCGTAGCAAAGCAGACCGAGTTTGCGCCAGGCAGAAATCCAAAGCCTGTCTTTGCTGTCCCGAATGATGGAGCGGATCCGCACTCCACTCAGCAGATCCAACAGATCATCTGATTTCAGATCTTCGCCGGAGACTGTTGCCGCACGCGTGAGTGGGATACTGTCTACAAGTCCGTTATTGTCCAGGACCATAAGCCCGGAATCTGTTGCGATGAAAAGCTGATTCCCCAGCATACAGGTAGAGTTTATCACCGATTCGGGCAGGTTCCAGTGTTCATAAAGATCAGAAAAATGGTTGGCCACCACCTTCATAA
The DNA here is from genome assembly GCA_017515325.1 of Blautia sp. Taxonomy (GTDB): domain Bacteria; phylum Bacillota; class Clostridia; order Lachnospirales; family Lachnospiraceae; genus Blautia_A. Next base: position 7,324 of record JAFWGA010000054.1, on the reverse strand, counting down.
CACCCTGCCGTGTGGATGTGAACCACAGATTTCCTTCATAATCCGTCATCACGTGGCCGACGGAGTTATTCATGGGAACATTGTCCAGAAGGCGGAAGCCCTGACTATCCACACAACCGATCCCATTACCCGCGCAGATCCAGATCTGTCCATCGACGTATTCAAAGCGTTCCACATAGGTCAGCGGTGAGACGTCCTTGACACCCATGGAACCGAAATTTCGCTGCAGGCTGCCATAATAGATATTGCTTCCTTCTGTCCCCAGATACAGGTAACCGGGTTTTCGGGGATCAGGCAGTATACCGACGATTCCCTTCACACGGCAGTCTTCGCTGCGCAGATAGTCGACCACTTCGCCATCGTACAGAGTAAAAAGGTCTCCGAGCTGGGTCAGGCCATAGACCAGGCCGTCGTTCCCTATGCGCATATCATGAACATAAGCGTCAGACAGGCGGGGGTCGTCAATAAGGGTCAAATTCATGTCAGGATGGATCATAGCGATGCCGGAGGTAGTCGCAACGTACATCATGCCATGCTCATCCTCGGTGATCGCGCGGATATTGGCAACCGTAACCCCGTTCAATTTGTCCCATTTTTGAAGATGATCCCGCTCCATCATGATCACGCCGGAATCATTGGTGCCAATCCACAGCCGATTCTTGCTGTCAGCGTATAAGGATGTGACGCTGGGTATACCCAGGCTGGAATCCATGCGTTCAAACGTATTGCCGTCATAACGGATCAGACCGCTGTAGCTGCCGATCCAGATAAAGCCATCGTCGGTTTGGGCAATGGCATTGGCTTCGGAAGTAGGCAGGCCATTCTGATTGTTGTATAATATCGCCAGATATCCCTCCAAAGGATTGGAGGGATCAACGGAAAGGCTTCTGTTCAGACTGCCGCTGCTGTTCCTTGCCGAGACTTTTTCTGCGGCGGAAGCCTGATTCACCGGCAGAACCATCAGAAAGAACAGTATGCAAAGAAGGGTTTTGCAGGACATCTTCCGCTGAAAAATAAACATGGTTTCCATTTCCTCCCAATTTATTGGTATACAGGCACAAAAACATGAAATATTGTAGCATACCACAGGAAAAAACTAAAGAGGGAATGGACTTTTTTTCATAGGAAATATGCCGCCAGAGGCGGCTAAAATCCGGCGCAGCAAACGACAAAGTAAAGTTTTCATTGTCGTTTGCCATAACTTGATCGCGATTACGTTTCAATCTGTCTCGAAACTTGACGATTATTAACGATATGCATATAATATTAAGGAATGGCCCATGATATTCATGCCGACCGTGGAGGAGGAATTTACAGATGAAAAAAATAGTTACTGTGCTTCTGGCGGCTGCAGCCGCGTTTATCTGTGTATCGCCCATTTGGGCCGATGGAATTGATCCCGAACTTATTGCCGCAGCACAGGCAGACGGAGAACTGGTCGTGTACGGCTCCTGCGAGGAGGATTACCTTCAGGCTGCCTGCGACAGGTTTGAACTGCTGTATGACGTCAAGGTGACATATCAGCGTCTGAGCAGCGGCGAAGTGCAGAGCCGGATCGAAGACGAAGAGGGCAATCCTTCCGCGGATGTCTGGTTCGGCGGCACGACGGATCCTTATAATGTCTGCGCCAGAGAAGGCCTTCTCCAGCCTTATGAGGCTGTGAACTCTTCTCATCTGATCAACCCGATTTTCCGTGACAAAGACGGATTCTGGTATGGTATCTACTGGGGAATCCTGGGTTTCATCGTAAACACTGAGAAGCTTGAATCCAGGAACCTGGAGATTCCGCAGGACTGGCAGGATCTGCTGAAAAAAGAATATAAGAATCTGATCTGGATGAGTAACTACAATACCGCCGGCACAGCCCGGCTGATTCTCAATACAATGATCCAGAAGTATGGCCACGACGAAGGGATCAGATACCTGGTGGATCTGGACAGAAACGTACAGCTCTACACCAGGTCCGGATCCACTCCGGCCAAAAATGTCGGTTCCGGCAGTTTTGCGATCGCTGTCGGCTTTTTGCACGATGGCATTTCCCAGATGGTAGACAACGGCTTCGAAAACCTCAGCCTGATTGTTCCCTCCAGCGGTACCTCCTTTGAAATCGGTGCAACCGCCATCTTTAAAGGTGCCAGACATGAGAACGCCGCCAAGCTGTGGATCGAATATGCGCTCAGCCCTGAATGCGTCGAACAGGCGAGGGAATGCAGCTCTTATCAGTTCCTGGTGATCGACAATGCCAAACAGCCGCCTGAAACCCTCCAGCTTGGCTTAGACGCCGATGCTGTACCGGATTATGATTTTGAGGATGCGCAGAACAACACGACTGTCTACATTACCGAGTTGATGGAAGCCCTGGGCTCCTCCGTTGACGACCGTTTTCAGACAAGCTGACTCACCTGGCGGACTTCTTGCCGAATAATAGGGTAGTACCAAATTCTTGATATGAAAGATGACCCACTATTAGGTATTTTCCTTGCTTAATGGTGGGCTGTTTTGTTTTTAAAATGGGGACAGTTTTTGCCTGGGGGGGATGAATTCATAGCGTCATATTTGGTTTATTCAGATCAATGATGAGAAAGAGGTGGATATGAGTAAGAAACTAGTGTTTGCTTTTCTGGCTTTCGCTCTGCTGCTGGGCGGTGTGAACACAGCCCTGGCTCAGAACCATAAAGCGTCCGAAGGTCAAAACACGCTCGAGACTAAGACGGTCTCTCTTCCGCAAATCGGACAGGTGAAAATGGTTTTGAAGCGTTGGAAATACGCGATTTTCCCATGATAAACGCTTCTGTCGTCCGATTTGTGTACCAGAAGACGGGGGCACAACTGTACTATATCGCCAATGATGATATTGACCGTGTGTTCGATCTGACATTTCGTACGGAAGCTCCGGATGACACCGGAACTCCCCATGTTTTTGAACATGCCATTCTGAGTGGATCCGAGAAATATCCTTCTGCGCAGTTGTACGCTAATCTGCGCAATCAGACCTACAACACTTTCATGAACGCATTTACATATCATCGTTATACGAGTTATCCGGTTTCCAGCATGTCGGAAGCACAGCTGCTGAAGCTGGCGGATTTCTATACCGACAGCTGCTTCCATCCGATGGTCATGGAAGACGAGTCGATCTTCCGCACCGAAGCCTGGCGGTATCGTCTGAACGATCCGGATGATCCGCTTTCCATCGAGGGTACTGTCTACTCCGAGATGCTGGGAAAAAGGTCAGTAGAGCGCACAAGACGCACATGGGGCAGAATCTGTTGATTACATTCCGGCACAATACTGCCGCATCGGGTGACAGGCGGAACCATTCCGTAACGACAGGCATGGAAATAAAGACTACCATATTGGAAACGACCAGGCCTGCCATGCCGATCTTCAACAAAAGAAGAGCATAACGCTTCGCTTGGCCCTTTTCCCCCGCCCCTAGGCATCTCCCAACGACAGGAATCATCGCCAGACTCATGGTACTGCCCGGAATCGTGACAATCGAGGTGATACTTCCGGCTACGGCATTGGCAGCGATAGCCGCTGTGCCCAGAGTGGATGTAAGGCTGCTGACACACAGCTTGCCGATCTGAAACATACCGTTCTCCATACCGGAAGGGATACCTATCGCCAGAATACGCCTCATTCTTCCGAAATGAGGTATCATTTCCCTGAAACCTGTGATCCTGAGAGGATTATCGAGTCTCTGGTGACGCCAGGTCACCCAGACCGCCGCGAAAACTCTTCCCGCCAGGGTGGCAAGAGCAGCTCCCAGCACACCCATTTTTAGTCCATAGATAAGGAGGGCGTTTCCGCTGATATTGATCAGGTTCATCACGAGGCTGGCATACATGCTGACCTTGCTGTTTCCCTGAGCTCTGAAAAGCGCCGCCCCGGCATGATAAAAGCCCATCCCTCTATCGTAAAAAAATATAAATCGTAAATACCACTATATATCTATTTTTATCCTTGTCAATACTTTGATTATGGAATAGGTATGAAGTTCTGCCTGAAATGCGATCATCAAAAAGAACGGAACCTTCTGGATGTGGGGACAATGATAGCGGGCAGTTTGGAGATGGCAATCCTGGTCTGCGCCTTTCTCCAATGAAAGTTACCCTGAAAAATGAAACACGTTAACGGAAATCATTCCCGTTAACGTGTTTAAGTGATGCACATCCATATTTTGCTCATTCCCTTGGTAAATGACCCGAAAGGATGCGATGTTCTGCCTGGATCCATTCAGTCAAAACATCACAGATTTTCAGTCACCGCACAGGTCGAAATATTGGCTGAATTCGGTATGTAATAAACCTGTTTTCTTCCGGTATATTTGTTCTCCCGGATTTCAGACCGGATATGATAGAGTTCGTCTATGATCTGGGAGGTAAGAACCTCCTCTGGAGCCCCACAGTGAATAATCCGCCCTTTTTTCATGACGATGATCCTGTCGCAATAATAGCCGGCGATGTTGAGATCATGAACAGAAGAGAACACGGTGGCATCCTGGGACTTTAAAATATCCATGATCTGGAACTGATATTGGATGTCCAGATGATTGGTGGGTTCATCAAGGATAATAAAATCCGTCTGCTGAGCCAGTACCCTGGCAATAAGGATTCGCTGCTTTTCTCCGCCGGACAGACTGAGAAAGCTGCGCTCCTCATATTCCGCCATACCTACCTCTTCCAAAGCTTTTCTGGCGATTTCATAATCTTCCGGGGTCATATTCCCAAGCATTTTTTTGTGGGCATATCGGCCAAGAAGAACCATGTCCAGCACATTCATATCGAATTCCACATTGTTTTCCTGAATCATAACAGACATTTTCCGGGCAAGCTCTTTGCTTTTCATGGTCCGGATGTCCGTTTCATCCAAGTAGATGCTCCCGGCATCGGGAGAAAGTACCCGGTATATGTTTTTCAGGAGAGTGGACTTCCCGCAGCCATTGGGACCGATCAGTCCTACAAATTCCCCTTTTTTGATATTCAGGCCGACATCAGATACGATAACAGTATCATTGATGGAGTAGGTCAGATTCTGTATGGTCAGCTTCATCCGTTTTTACCTCCAAAGCTGTTCCTGGATTTTCGAATCAGGAATAAGAAGAAGGGGGCACCGAAGAATGATGTGATTACACCGATAGGCAGTTCTTCCGGAGCCGCCAGGATTCTGGCAAGCATATCGCAGATTACCACAAAAAAGCCTCCGGTCAGGACGGAGGCCGGAATCAGCCTTTTATGAGCGGATCCCACGATACTTCTGGTGATGTGGGGAACCAGCAGACCGACAAAACCGATCACTCCTCCGATGGATACGATGGAACCGGTGAGGGCAGTGCAAAGAACGATGACCCCGATTTTGACCTGTCTCAGATTAATGCCAAGGGTGGAGGCAGTGTCATCTCCAAGCATAAGTACATCCAGCTCAGTATGGAAGAGGCGGATAATAACCGTGCAGACCAGGGAAATGATAAGGACATAGACGGTAGTATTCCAGGATGCACTGGCCAGGGAGCCTACCATCCAGTGCATGGCAGAACGCAGCTTGTCTGAAGTCGTGGTGGAAGAATAGAGTATGGCATTGGTGATGGCGGAAAACATGGCCTGTACAGCAATGCCTGCCAGAACCAGCTGAGTGGCGGTGACCTTGTTGCTTACAGAGGAAACCTTCATGGCAATGACGATGGCGAGGATGGCGCCAAGGGTAGCTCCGAACATGATATGGTATGCTCCGGCGAAGCGGAACCATCCATAACAGATTACAGCGACGGCACCAGAGGAAGCACCGGAGGAGATACCCAGTACATAGGGGTCGGCCAGGGAATTCTTGGTCAATGCCTGCATGAGGATGCCGCACAGGCTTAATCCTGCGCCCGTGACATAAGCCATGACAACCCTGGGGGCTCTGAGAGTCCAGATGATCGCCTCTTTATTCGCCTCCCATTCAGGGGAGAAGATGTTGTGCCGGGAAAGATGATTGGCAAGGATTTTGACAACCCAGTCCGGCTGAATTCCCACACTTCCCAGCAGCATGGCTGCAATCATGGCGGCGAAGCCTGCCGCCGCCATGATCCCACAGAAAAGATAGAATTGTGATTTCTTTTTAAGGGGTAAGTATTTTTTCATGCTGCCTTCACTTTAGAATTTGTCCGGATACAGCTGCATGGCAATATCCTGAACCAGTCTTGCGGAACCAGCGCTGCCCTGCATATCTGCGCAGTTGGCAACATATATTCTGTCATTTGCGATGGCGTCTACGGTCTGCAGTGCCTCCATGCCCTTGAGGAATTCTTCCTTTTCAGCGGCTTCACCATTATAGTCAAGGATCAGGATCGCCTCAGGATTACGTTCTACGATCTGTTCCCAGGAAACAGTAGCCCATCCCTTTTCGATATCGTCAAAACTGGAAAGACCGCCGGCCAGCTTCAGGATATCGCCGGGCATACCCTGGCAGGCTGTAAAGGCACCATCCTCACCGGAGTCATAGACAAAAACATTAACCGGGTTTTCATATACTTCCTGACCAAGGGCATCCTGAACCTTGCTAAGGGTATCTTTCATGGCTTCCACCTTTTCGCCGGCAAGCTCTTCTACACCAAAGATGGCCCCAAGAGTCTCATAATCCTTATAGATATCCTCAAAGACAGCCTTGTCGCTGGCGCAGAAGGGGGTGTACATGGCAATTCCATTTTCGATGCAGAAGTCTTTATTATACCAGTCATCGCCAAACATGGAATCCCATCCCATCAGAAAATCACAGTTCACATCCAGAAGGTCTTCCTTGGAAAAACTTCTGTTGGAGCCGTCTCCCAGGAGCCGAACCTTTTCCCTGGCAGGATACTCGGACACCGTGCTCCAGCAGGATCCATGGGTGTAGCCTGCCATACGATCCTCAAGTCCGAGATCAAAGAAATAATCAGCCATCTGATCGCCATTAACGACCACATGCTCCGGAGCAGAGGTAAAGGTTTCCTTGATATTGTCTCCCAGACCGGTACGATCGAGAAGAACAGTGATGGTAACAGGTGTGTAGCCTTCTTCGCCGCTGCCGAAGGTGACCTCCTCCGTGGCTTCTACGTCACTTTCAATGACGGTCCCTTCATTTTGCTCTTCAGCGAAAACACCGCTAGTGAGTGTGACTCCAAGGATACCTGCGAGTAATAAGGCTGTGTTTTTTTTCATGGACTTTCTCCTCGTATAATATGTTTGTAAGCAAGATAAAGCTTACCCACATCTGATTGAATATAGAGGTAAGGACATCTAAGAGGAACTCCCCTCATCCTGATTCCCGCTATATTGGTTAAAATTGTGTATACAAATATAGG
>JAFWGA010000053.1 GCA_017515325.1 Blautia sp. | reverse complement strand
TATTATAACAGATTAAATAATTATTTTCAAGTAAAAAATGGTGAAAAACCTTTGTTTTCAATACTTTCATGGATTATCTTAGTCCCAATAATCCAATAACTATTATAGAGTTAGTCCCCAAATTTGGGGAGTTAACGTTTAAAGGATCTGATCCTGGAATTGTCCGGCGATGACAAGCTCAATCGTCTCATAGAGGATCTGCGGAGGATAGAAGAAAGCGTTCGCAACAGGGCTGCCCATACCATGATCCCGGTTACAGAAGATCTGATCGTGAGATGGACGGGATTCTCTTCGGAGCAGATCTGGGATAAGCTAAAGACGGTAGCAGAAAAGTCTCGCCTGGTAAAGGGAAAAGACGTGTGGAATTCATATGATGAAATGAACCAGACCATCATAGCTGTTTTGGATAAGGAAATGAAATTCGGTTGATTTTCAGCCGCATAGCATCAATACTGGGCTTGAGAAGCATTTCTGCTCATGAGAAAGGCTCTGGAAATTCCAAAACAGGTTTGAGCCGCAAAATGCATCTACAGCCCAGTTCTACCAAGGGATGCAGAGGATAGGATTTATAAATATATGACCCCGTAAGGGGACGGAAACTTGAAAATATCCGTCAACACTAATAGTAAGACCATATTTATAAATATATGACCCCGTAAGGGGACGGAAACTTGGATTTTGTAAGATACCTAATAGTTGTGTTTAATTTATAAATATATGACCCCGTAAGGGGACGGAAACACCCTCTTTGCTGACCTGGTTACACCGCTGACGCCGATTTATAAATATATGACCCCGTAAGGGGACGGAAACCGCCATTTCTGGCTTTCAAAATATTCTTTAATTGAATTTATAAATATATGACCCCGTAAGGAGACGGAAACGATATTTTCATCTGATCCTCAGACTCCTTCCCTGAATTTATAAATATATGACCCCGTAAGGGGACGGATTCAAGGAATAGATTATCAAAATATATATTCAGAAATAAGATAGGGATATAGATGCACATTTCTTTAAGAAACAGAAACCTTCTCAAAACATATCAGGGGAAATGGAGTATTATTATGAGCATTTTGTTTATCGATGAAAATGGTGCTGTTGTTACGAAAAATGGGAACAGGATAGTTGTTCAGTACAAGGATGATTCTTCGAAATCTTTACCAGTTGAGACACTTGAGAGCATTGTTATTTTAGGCTCTGTTCAACTCACAACACAGTGCATGGAAGAATGCCTGACACGAGGGATACCGGTAGCCTTCTTTTCAAAAGGGGGAAAATATTTTGGCAGACTTCAGTCTACCAGTCATACTAATGCAGAAAGACAAAGGATGCAGAGCGGGCTGTATCATCAGCCATTCGCGTTAGACTTTGCCAAAATCATCATTTCTGCCAAGCTGAAAAATCAGATCGTCGTCCTTAGGAGATACACGAAGGACCATGATGAAAGTACCATTGATTGTATCCAAGCTCTTATCAATTGCAGGAAGAAAATTGAGAGCTGTGAAAATATCACTTCCCTGTTAGGATATGAAGGTCAAGGGGCAAAAGCATATTTTAAGGGTTTAAGTCTGGTGATAGAAAAGGATTTTTCCTTTTCCGGGAGAAGCAGACGGCCACCTCTTGATGAGTTTAACGCTATGATCAGCCTTGGATACACCATCTTGATGAATGAAATTGTTGCCGCAATTGAAATGAAAGGGATGAACCCTTACTTCGGATTCATGCACAGGGATCATGAGAATCATCCTACTCTCGCCAGCGATTTGCTGGAGGAATGGCGGGCTGTTTTGGTTGATTCTACCGTCATGAGTCTGATCAATGGCCATGAAATCCACAAAGAAGATTATTTGTTCAACCCCGAAAATCAAGGGTGCTATCTGACAAAAAAGGGATTGCGGGTATTCTTAAATAAGTTCAACAAAAAACTTCAGACGAAAACAAAATATATCCCTTCGGTTGACTTTCCAGTCACTTTTCGGCAGGGAATCGCTTTGCAGATCAATACTCTTTCTCATGCAATTGAATGCAGTGATGCCTCTTTCTATAAACCAGTGGAGATCCGATGATGGTCATTGACGAATATTCTTTTGATTTGAATGATGATGAAAATCAAGATAGAGATAAAGTATTTGTCCTTGTTATCTATGATATAATCAGCAACAAGAAACGAGTAAAGCTTGCAAAAATGCTGGAAGGATATGGCTTTCGCATACAAAAATCTGCTTTCGAAGCAGTCATAACGAAATCAAAATATAAGAAGCTTCTTGCAGAAATAGCACCTTATGGAACTAATGAAGACAGCATCCGTATCTATCGCATCATTGGAGAGGGACAGGTAACAGTCTATGGGGAAGAAAAAGGGATAGAGCTTACAGACATGATTTTAATTTGAAGATTGAGGGGAATGACAAAGGATTATTGTGGCAATTGTTCCTGTATGGTATACTATAAATATTATCTGAAACTGATCTTTTGGAACATGAGACGATGCTGAAAAGGAATGATTACAGTGAAAAAGAACAATTCGGATCTGCAGGGACATAAAATGATTTCTTTTGGAAAGCTGGTATTTGAGGCGCTGCCGGAAATGTGGACCTTTCAGCTGCCGATGGGAATTCTTCTGGTGGGGCTGTCGGAATTGCTGGACAGATTGATCATCTGGGTGACGTCTGGTCCGGGAGGTGCCATGACGACAGCCAGCCTGAGAGCCATGATCCTGAACTGGCGTTTTCCGGTCGTTCTGGCTTTGGGCGCAATATTGGTGCTGGCTTATATCGTGGTTGAGCTTTTTGCCAAGATCCATATGGCAAAAGATATTCTGTATGGAAACCAGGCCAGCTTTATCCGGGAGCTCGGTGCCGGCATCCGATCTTTGCGCCTGTTCTTTAATCCGGGCGGTATCGGTATCCTTGTTTTTATTTTTCTCGCAGTTCCACTCTGCGGCGTCGGCTTTTCCATCAGTCTGACAAAGAACTTCTATCTGCCGAATTTCATCATGGATGTGATCATGAAAACGCCGCTCCTTCTGATAGGGTATTTTGCGGGGATGGTTTTCCTGGTCTGGTTTGGCTTTCGTTCTATGTTTACCCTTCACGGCGTACTGATCGATGGTCTCTCGCCTTCTCAGGCGAGGAAAAAATCCATTGAGATCATTCAGGCAAACTGGAAATGTTTCCTGCTCTGGGCAGTCAGAATGCTGCTGCTGATATTTTTTATCCTGGCAGCGGCCTATTTCCTTTTCGTTCTGCTGCCTGAAGAATGGCTGAACCGTTTGGGCGCGGATGTTCCCATCGGCTATCAGATTGATTTGCGGGATGGCAGACTGGATCCTTCGATGTGGAGCGCTACGGAGGCCATGGTGATCCGCTATCGTGTTTTTTGCTGTGCGGCTGTGCTGATGGGATATTATTTGTCCTCGGTTGTGTTCCTGCTCTGGGGAGCCTATATTATGCTTCGTTTTACGCGCCTGTATCTGGCCCTGACCGGAAGAGACCAGAAGCTATGGCCTGAGCGCCCGAAAAAAGCCCGCTATCGTTTCAAAGTGCTGGCGTCTATCGGCGTTTTTCTGGGAGTACTTGTTGTATCGGCCTGTCTGGGATTGGTCTTCAATCAGGTGTTTGACAGGGCGAAGCCGGTAAAGATTATCGCCCATCGTACCGGAGGGAATCTGGCGTCGGAGAATTCCATTGAGGGGCTGTATGCTGCCATTGAGCATGGCTGTTACGGAAGTGAGACCGATGTACAGAGAACCGCTGACGGATATTACATCGCATATCACGACAACGATTTTAAACGACTGACAGGGGTGGCCAGGACTCCTCAGAAGATGACGATGGAGGAGATCCGTCAGCTTGCCATCAGGGACACCACAGGAAGCGGGAAGCTTTTGCCTGTCCCCACACTTGAAGAAATGCTGGATGTGATAAAGAGCCATGAGATTCTTTTCATAGAATTAAAAGGAGCGACGGCAGACCGGAGGATGGTGGACGATGTGGTTCAAATGATCCGGGAGCATGACTGCGTGGAGGATGTGGCTCTGATCTCTCTCAACTATCCTGTCATCGATTATGCCGAAAGCAGCTATCCTGAATTTGTGACCGGGACCCTGTTTTTCGGCGCTTTTGGGGATGTATCCCGGATGAACTGTGACCTGCTCATTATGGAGGAGGAGACGGCTTCCCCGAACCGAGTCAATCAGGTTCACGCGGCGGGCAAGGAAGTCATTGTATGGACAGTCAATACGGAGCAAGCAATGCTTACGTTCCTCGACAGTGGGATCGACGCTGTTATCACGGATGAGATCGAGATGGCCGATGCGGTTCAGGACAGGCTGGATAAGAGAACAGACCTTCAGCTGCTGCGAAGCAGGCTGGATGATATCTGGGGAAATCAGTAAATTAGTGCGTATACGATACGCATACTATAATAGATGAAAAAGGAACTGCGAAGCACAAGGCGCGGAGCAGTTACGATGAAAAACGGATGGATGATGAGATGAAGGGATTTTGTTCGCTGACACAGGCCAGAAAGAGCCTGGCGATACAGGTAACGGTTTTGACTGGGATCATATTGCTTTTGTGCATCGCTGTCAGGCTGAAAAAGGGGAATTATTATGATACGTTTCTGATTTTGTCAGAACGGGAGGAAGACTGGAATACTTCAGAGCTGGTTCTGGAGTGGGACAGGGACAATGTCCCTGTCAGGGACTATTCGGTGGAAGTGGAGAAAGAGAGGGACGCCAGAGCAACGCTGATACACCTCAGCATGCAGCCGGACAGACCCGGAGAGTATGAACTGACGGTACGTGATCCCTCCGGAAAGGAGCTGGCAAGAGATTCCTTTCATGTCGGACGCTTTCTGACGGCTTTTTCGGAAAGAACGGGGAATTTCACCGGAGATGAAGGGCTTTTCCTGGCAGCGCTCCTGTTTTATTCAGGGCTGGCGGTACTGATGCTGCTGTTTTTCCTCAGGCTGAGAGAATCTCTGATCTATTCCTACGAGGCCATCTTTTCCTTTGGCGTGTTTATCTTTTCCCTTGTCACGCTGATCCTGGAAATTCCCGTCTATATCAGGCATCTGATCTCTCCAGGTCTATATCAGACCTGGATGTTCCTGGACGATATAGCGTCAGGCGGAAAGTATTTTGCCGTGATTACCTTCCCCCTTGTCGCTGTTTTTTCCCTCCTGCTGATCATCAGCAATATTGAACTGCTCAGGCACGAGCCGCCGCGCGTTCAGAACATTCTGGGGCTGATTTTGGGGATCGCAATGACGGGAGGAGATCTGTTTTTCCTGACCGGCGGAGTACGCTTTTTACTGTCGTCTGCCAATTATCGCTTCGTGCTGATGGCAGAGAATATTGTGGGGGTTGTCTTTGCCTATCTGGAGTGCATTCTTTTCAGCTCCGTTGTCTGCGGGCTGCGGGCTGCGAAGCACGTGCCCAAGCCTGACAGGGACTTTATCCTGATCCTCGGCTGCGGCTTTCGCAAGGACGGATCCCTGCCGCCCCTCATTCGGGGCAGGGTAGACAAGGCCATGGAATTCTGGCGCAGACAGAAGGAGGAGACAGGAAAAGAGGCAGTCATTATTCCCTCCGGTGGGCAGGGAAAATCAGAGCCCATGGCTGAGGCGGAGGCCATGTACCGCTATATGATCAGCACAGGCTTTCCTGCCTCTTGTGTGATCCGCGAAGATCAGTCCGCCAATACCTTCCAGAATATGCAGTTTTCCAAGAAAATCATTGAGAGTCGGGCAGCCGCTCCGGCTGTGGCAAACGTTGCTTTTGCGACGACGAATTATCATGTATTCAGGAGCGGCATCTGGGCGGGACTCGCGGATCTGAAGGCGGAAGGAATCGGAAGCAGGACGAAATGGTGGTTCTGGCCTAACGCCTTTGTACGGGAATGCATCGCCCTTCTGAAAAACCGTCTGATTACGGAAATCCTCTTCCTTGTCATACTGGTAGGAGTCTTTGGCTTCTTTACCTGGTTAGCCCTGCTATAAGAACAGAAAGTGATATTTCATCATGACAGATCTTTACAGGCTTCTTTCAGAAGTCAACCCTAATACCCTGAATGCTGTCCTGACCGTCATAGAGGGACCGGATTTTGGCGACAAGTGCTTACTGTCAGCGGGAGTTTTGAAATGGGAGAGCAGAGAGGACGGTTTTTTTGCCCGTCATCCGGATATCATGAACCATGTAGACAAAAGCGGAACCCTGCAAATCGGAGGACAAAGAGTATTCTGCGAGGTCCTGGGCCGAGAGAAGAAATTTGTGATCTGCGGGGGAGGACACATCTCGATCCCACTGATTCGGATGGGGCGGATGCTGGGTTGTCCAGTTACGGTGCTGGAGGATCGTCCCGGTTTTGCCGCCAATGCCCGCTGTGCCGGAGCAACGACAGTCATCTGTGATAGCTTTGAAAAGAGACTTGCGGGGATTGAGGGCGATTCAGATACCTTCATAGTTAGGCAAAAAAGGAATAAAAGGACAAAGGCACCGGACATCTCCTTTCGGAGATGTCCGGTGCCTTGTCTAAGGGGAAGTGCTGCAGGGGAGAAGCCCCCATATGGGAACCGGCTGCTCACTGCAGCTTAACCAGATGCTTGAGATTTGCCTTCTCTGTGATGACGACCAGGGCAGAATGCTCATCCAGAACCTTATCCAGATTGATATGGGAACGCATTTCATGATGATCCTTTATAGCGACCACATTGACATGGTATCTGCGGGGCAGGTCAAGATCCTTCAGCGTTTTTCCGATCCATTCCTTCTTGGGGGAGATTTCGATCATGCACAGGTTTTTATCAATGTCGAAGTATTCCATAAAGTTGTTGGCCAAAAGCATGCGCGCCTCCCGGATTCCAGTCTGGAGCTCGGGAAAAATGATCTTATCCGCCCCTACCTTTTTCAGGATCTCTCCCATCCGTTCGTTGGCTGCCTTGGCAATGACATAGGGAACCCCCTTTTCTTTTGAGATCATAACGGCCATGATAGACGCAGCCAGGTCATTTCCGATGGCTACAACTGCGGCGTCCATATGCTCCAGACCCAGATGGCTGATGGCCTCCTCGTTTTCCAGATCAGCCTGGATTGCGATCGAGACCATCGGCGAGATCATTTCAATGATCTCCTCGTCATTATCGACAGCCATGACATCTGCCCCATTTTCACTCAAGGTCATGGCAATACTTTTCCCAAATCTTCCAATTCCGAATACAACGATAGATTTATTCATGATTGCTCCTTCTATTTCGCAGAGCTGCCCCAAGGAAAGCTGTGCCCGACCGGCAGGGGCAGCTCGCGGAAAACATACTATCCCACAAAGAAATTTCCTTTTGAAAGGCGGATACTGTTTTGTTCAGACCAGCTGGAGGAGAAAAACAGGGCCATAGAGATGGGACCGATTCTGCCTAAATACATGCAGATGATAATGATCCACCGGCCGGCCGTGTTCAAAAGCGGTGTCAGACCACGGGACAGACCGACGGTGGCGGTGGCACTGAAGACCTCGAACATGCCGTCGGTAAGAGAAATATGGTTGCTTGTCAGCAGAAGGATCACCATAAGGAAGGTGACAATGAAGCTGATGAAGGTTATGGCGGATGCTTTCCGAATCATCTGTTCGGAGATGCGGTGGTGGAAAACATTGGTCTCGTTTCTTGCTTTTATGAAAGCATAGGTGTTGGCGATGACCACAAAGAAGGTGACGGTTTTTACGCCACCGGCTGTTCCGACAGGAGAACCGCCAATGAACATCAGGATCACTCCTATCATACAGGAGCTGTCCCGCAGGGCGCTCTGGTCAATGGCAGCGAAACCGGCTGTACGGAAGGTGACGGACTGGAAAAGGCTGTTAAGGATTTTGTCCTTCAGGGACAATGCCCCCAGCGTGTCGGGATTATGGCATTCCAGAATATATATGCTGACAGTGCCTAAGCCGATCAGGATAAAGGTCAGGGTAAGCACCAGCTTGGAATGTTCCCCCAGATTCCGGATGAAGCGGGTATAGGGATGCCTTTTTATGATCCCTTCCTTTAAGCCTTTGAGGCAGTCGAACCAGACGACATAGCCAAGACCTCCCATGATGATCAGCAGCATGGTCGTAGTCATGACCAGGATATCGGAATGGTAATCCATCAGGCTGTTAGGACCGAGGATATCGATTCCGGCATTACAGAAGGCGGAGACAGCGGTAAAAAGGGAATACCAGACGCCTCTGATCAGGCCATACCTGGGAATAAAGGCTATCGTGTACAGGAGGGCCCCCAGACTTTCCGCGATAAAGGTGCCTTTGAAAACCTTCTTCAGGAACTGCAGCATTCCACCGATGGAATTCAGATTAAAGGAGTCGTGTATGATAACGGCACGTCGGAGGGAATATTTTTTTCGCAAAGACACCATGATCAGGGATGTCACGGTGATAATCCCGAGACCGCCAATCTGAATCAGGAACAGGATCACGGCTTTTCCGAATAAGGACCAGTGGGCGTAGGTATCTACGACGACCAGTCCTGTCACACAGACAGAGGTGGTTGCGGTAAAAAGTGCGGTGAGAAAATCGGTGTGTTTTCCGCAGGCGGCAGAGAAAGGCAGCCAGAGCAGAATGGTACCGAAAAATATGGCGCCCAGAAAACTCAGGGGGATAAGCTGGGCAGATCGGAAACGATTATGTTTTTTCACGTTTTAACCTCATATCCTGGAATCACTTGGAAGCGGCCGGAAGGGATCTTCCGGCCGGTGGCTTCTGGAACAGATGATACATCAGCTGTCCACAGTTTTCAAGAGAATCCATGGGTGTCTGCCATTACAGAATCGTGTTGTTCTGGCTGCCGTCCAGCCATGCGCGGAGGTTGTCGAATACAATCTCGGCACGAAGGGTCATGGATTCCCTGGTTGCGAAGGCAATATGCGGGGTCAGAAGGGTATTAGGCGCGTGAAGCAGCTGGGTATCGCTGGGAAGAGGCGGTTCCTTGGTGAAAACGTCAATCGCCGCGCCGGCAATGATTCCTTCGGAGAGTGCCCTGGCCAGATCGTCCTCATTGGTGACCGGTCCACGGGCGACATTGATGAGAATGGCGGAGGGCTTCATCATACAGAGCTTTTCATAATCAATCATGCCACGGGTAGTCTCGTTCAGGGGGCAGTGAAGCACGACGATATCGCTGCGCCGAAGGAGTTCTTCCTGGGAAACCTGCTCAACAAAATCGGGATAGTCCGGGTGAAAGCTTCTGCTCTGGGCCAGCACATGACAACGGAAGGCATGGAGCAGTTCCCCGGTACGGCTGCCGATTTTGCCGTAACCGATGATACCTACGGTTTTCCCCCTTAGTTCACTGCCTACCAGGCCGTCCTTGGTGCCGCCGTTGCGGACGCGTTCCTGTGTCTGCGGGATATTTCTCAGAAGTGACAGGGCTGCCCCGATCACCAGCTCCGAGACTGCCTCATTGGAATAGCCGGAGGCGTTGGAAACCTTGATTCCCTTAGCCTTTGCGGCTTCAAGCCCCACATGATCGACACCGGTAAAGGCGACGTCGATAAACTGCAGTCTGTCACAGGCGGAAATGACTTCACCTGGCATAGGCATGTTGGCAATGATCATCGCGTCTGCATCCTTCGCTTCGCGGATCAAGGCAGAGACATCAGTGGTTTTGGGATATTCTGTAAATTCCACCTCTTCTTCAAACGGTCTTTTGAAGGAGTTCAGTTCTTCCTCAGAGATTCCGAGCGATTCCATAATAACGACTTTTTTCATCATCCAATCCCTTTCTGGTTAAAGTACGCGCACGAATTAAGCTTTCGTAAAAGTTCTTTACGGCAGCGATCGTTCAGGCCATAGCTGCCATACGTCGAATAACATGAAATCCCCTGTAGTAACGACGCAGCACTTTGTACCTCGAAGTATCCTCCGTATTTCGGGAAAGTTTTTGTTTTCAAATCTGGTTGATAGAATTCCCGGAAAGAGGTATAGTTACGATGGTTGTCATTGTGAGGGAATACAGGACAAAACAGTTACCCTTATGGTTTCAATGTAAGGGATGAGAGTCTGTTTGTCAATTTATTCTGTTTGCCATTTCTAAAAAAGAAAGGAAAGAAACGATGGGGAACACATTTTTCTGGACCTGGGAGGTCGAGCTGATCGAATGGATACAGGCAGGGCTTGGCCCGGCGGGAAGGGCTGTTGCTTCTTTTTTCACTCTTTTTGGCGAGCAGCTGATGTGTGTGTTGATTCTTGGCTTCATTTACTGGTGCTGGAGCAAGGAGATGGGCCGGTATGTCGGACTGAATGCTTTGGTAGGGATCCTTCTGTACAGCATGGTCAAGAATGTCTTTGTCAGGCGCAGGCCATATATGGACCATCCCCAGATCAAATGCCTTCGGCCGGTCGAAAAAGAAGCCGATATCTATGACATTGCCGCCCAGGGGTATTCCTTTCCCAGTGGGCATGCCACCAATTCGGTGACCATCTTTACCTCCATGGGACGGTACGAAAAAAACAGGATAATTCGGGCGATCGGTATCATGATACCGCTGCTTTGCGGTATTTCCCGCTTTTGCCTGGGTGTTCATTATCCGACGGATGTTCTCGCCGGATGGCTGATCGGTTTCTTACTGATCCTGGTTGTGCCGCTTCTGGCGAGAAAAATCACCAATCAGTGGCTCTTCTATGGGCTGATTGTGGCAGCAGCCATCCCTGGCTGGTTTTTCTGCAGGAGTGATGACTACTATTCTGCCTTTGGCATTCTGATCGGATTTATTCTGGGAGTGGAATTTGAAAAGCGCTTTGTTCATTTTGAAAATACCCGTTCTCCGCTTATATCAGTGCTGAGGGTTCTAGGCGGGACGCTGGTCTACTTTGGGTTAAACTACCTGCTTAAGCTTTCCTTGGACAAGTCTTTTCTTGTCTCCGGCACTATGGCTGCTTTTACCCTTCGGACCTTGCGCTACGGCCTCTGCCTCTTTGTGATTATCGGTGTCTATCCGATGCTGTTCAGACTTGAGAAGAGGTTCACAAGGGATGCCTCCCAGGTATCATGAGACGGGAGGGAGAATGATATGGGCAATATGGAAGGAGTACTTTCCCTCAGAGATACCACCGTGGACTACATGGCCTTTGGAAAGGGGCAAAGGCCTCTGATTCTCATCCAGGGACTGACATTTCGGGAATTCAAAGGATCGGTTTTGCTGGTTTCCCATATGTACAGGATTTTCAGCCGGGATTACCGGGTTTATCTTTTTGACAGGATCCGCGATCTGCCTGAGGATTATACCGTGGAGCAGATGGCGGGGGACCTGGCGGCCTGTATGGATCAGCTTGGGCTGAGTCAGGCCGATGTGGTCGGGGTATCCCAGGGGGGGATGATTGGCCAGTACCTGGCTCTTGATCGTCCGGATCTGGTCAGAAAGCTGGTTCTAGCCGTTACCACCAGCCGGAGCAATGAACTGATTCAGACAGCGATAGAGAAATGGACGGCCTTTGCCCGGGCTGACGATTATCAGTCCCTGGTCATGGATATGCTGGACCGTTGTTATTCCGAGAATTATCAGAAGAAGTTTCGCCGTGTTTTTCCGATTTTGCTGAAGACGGTGAATCTCCTTCCGGCAGAGAGGTTTGCCAATATGGCCAAGGCCTGCCTGACCTGCGGAACCTATGAGAGACTGGAGGAGATAACATGCCCTGTTTTTATTATCGGGGGGGAAAAGGATCTTGTCGTCGGGCCGCAGGCATCCAGAGAGATGGCAGAGAAGCTGAATTGCGGGATTTACATGTACGAAGAGTATGGCCACTCCGCTTATGAGGAGGCAAAGGATTTTAACCAGCGGGTTTATGATTTCTTAGGGGGGATAGTATGAAAGCATTGTTTATCGGAGGCACAGGAACCATCAGTACCGCCATTGTGAGACGGCTGGCGCAGGATCCTGCCTGGGAGATCTGGCTTCTGAACAGAGGAAACCGTAAGGAGGCCGTGCCCGAGGGGGTTCATCAGATCGTGGCGGATATCACGGACGAAACGGATACCGCCGAGAAGCTGGCGGGAATGTCCTTTGATGTGGTGAGTGATTTTATCGGCTTCACCCTTGAAGCGGTAGAGCGGGATTTCAGACTTTTTCACGGGAAGACCAGGCAGTATATGTATATCAGCAGCGCTTCCGCTTACCACAAGCCGGCGTCAGGCTATATTGTCACAGAGGGCACATCGCTGGCAAATCCTTACTGGGAATATTCCAGGAACAAGATTGCCTGTGAGGAATTCCTTATGGAAAAATACCGGAAAAATGGTTTCCCTGTGACTATCATCCGTCCCAGCCATACCTATGACGAAAGAAATCTTCCGATAGCCGTACATGGAAAGAAAGGCTTTTATCAGGTGATCCGTCGTATGCAGGAGGGCAAGCCGGTGATCCTTCCGGGAGACGGCAGCTCCCTGTGGACAGTGACCTTCAATGAGGATTTTGCCACAGGCTACACCGGCCTTATGGGGAATCCCCATGCGATCGGGGAAGCCTTCCAGATCACAGGGGACGAGACCCTGACCTGGGAGCAGATCCATCAGACAATCGCCCGTCTGCTGGGAGTCAGGCTGAACGCTTATCATGTGGCCTCCGACTATCTGAGCGCAGTCGGGAAGAAATACGGCTATGATTTTGAAGGCAGCCTGATCGGCGACAAATCCGTCTCTGTGGTATTTGACAACAGCAAATTGAAGAGAGCCGTTCCGGATATGTACACGGCATACCGTTTCGATCAGGGAGCGCAGATTGCGCTGGAATATATTTTATCCCATCCGGAAAACTATGAGGAGGATGAGGAATTTGACGCCTGGTGTGATGCTGTGGTCGTCGCTCTGGAAAAGTCCAAGGAGCTGGTACACTTCAGGCTTTAAGTCTTTGAATGAGCCGTCCGGCCAGAACCGGCAGTTCACATACGGCGAGCACCAGCAGGATCATGATCAGGGCATAGGCATAGATGTCCTGATATTCGTTGAAATAGCTGCTGCTGTGAACGGCCTTTCCCAGGGAATTTCTGGTCTGGACCAGATATTCCGTGGAAACGACCAGCTTGAGTCCCATACCGGCTGCGCTGATATAGGCCTGTTTCAGGTAACCGGCCATCAGGGGAAGGTAGACGCTGAAGAGGATACGGGGATTTACGGAGCTGTTCAGGCGGTAGACGTCGATCAGCTCCGGATCGATCCGGCGGCATCCTTCATTGGCGGCTTCGCTGATCAGCGGGATCAGGATAAGAGAAGAGGCAAGGAGGGGAACCCGGTCGTACTGTGTCATGACCATGATGACGACCACCAGGATAATCATGGGAACAGAGCGAAGCAGGATCATCAGAGGCTTCAGCAGTGCCTGCAGGAAATCGGACAGACCTTCGGCCAGTCCAAGGCTAATGCCGATGACGGTGGAAACTGCCAGCGTCTGCAGCAGATGACGAAGGGTAACCCAGATTTTCTGATAGGTTTCTTTTTGGGATAGCAGGAAAAAAAGAGCCCTCAGGATTTCGGTCACACTGGGAAAGACCAGGCGGTCGTTTTTCATCCAGCCGGCTGCCTGGATCAGGCAGCCGATCAGGATGATCCCCAGACAGAAGGCTATGGTCTGTGTTCTTTTACTGTGCACCATAGTAGAAATCATCGGCGGGAAGGGAGCCCCCGAACTGTGCGATATCGATATTCGCGGTCATCTCGATCTGTTCTTTGGCTTCCCAGGCGGGCATATAGCGGATAGAGCAGTGGGGGATCGCGCTCATGGCGATTTTTTCGTTAGGGAGAAGCTCCAGTGTCACGGCAGCCTGGGCTACAGACTCAAGGTCGGAAAGGCATTTTTCGCAGGATTCTTCGACCTGCTGCAGATATGCTTCCACAGCCTCAGGCTGATTCTCGGCGGTTTCTGCCTTTACGAATAATCCGGCCTGGGTAAAGCCGTCATTGCCGGTCGCCTCCTGAAACAGGTCATTGACCGGGCAACCGGTGATATGGTCGTTTTTAGCCTGGGCAGCAGTCAGGGCAGGTTCGGCTGTCAGGACAATGGCGTTCTCGTCCGTCAGAAGCAGCTGCTGGGTATTGGCGGCACCGGCCAGATAGGAGACGCTGGCCGGCTGGATGCCGTTCTGCTCCAGGGCATAGAGGGTGATGGAGGAATTGATGGTGTTTTCCCCGAAGAGAGTGAGCTCTGCGCCATTGATATCCTCCGGCTGGAACTGATCCTTCTGTGAGGCAAGGTAGAGATTACCCCAGGAAACGACTGCCGCCAGCTTATAGCTGGACTTGCCATTCAGGTAGAGCCTGGCACCGGCATTCAGGGGAGCAATGATGAAGTCTGCCTCCTGGCTGGAGAATTCCGCGGTAATGGTTTCCGCCGCCAGGAAGGTGTAATGGTCAGGATCCGCTGCTGCCAGAGTGGCCAGGGCCAGGCCGGGGGCTCCTTCCGGGGAGGCCACGGTAAAGACTGGGCTGTCTGCCTCCTCGGCGCTGGCCAGGGCAAAGTGGCTCATGATCATGAACACAGAGAGCAAGAGGACAAGAGCTTTTTTGACAGGGTAACGTTTTTTCATTTTTTCTCCTTTCTCAACGTTCCTCAAAACGCATTTGACTCAGGATGTATAGCCAAAGCCTTCACCGCTTGTTTGATCAGGCGGATGATATCATGTAAAGGCAACGACAAATGTAATTTGTCGCTGCCTTTCAGTCTCCGGCAGGATGCGCACGGCTTTGCTTGGGAAATATGCCGCCTGAGGCGGGGCAAATCCGGCCCAGTAGGTGTGGGCTGCTGATCCGAATAGTTACCCGGAAAATTCGTCATAAAATACCATGGCAAGGTACAGCTATAGCCATCCTTCGCCAGGTGATTATATCATATATCAATGAAAATGTAACAATAATATATGACTCCATTGCAAAAAGTGTTCCACATAACGATCGGTTTTGGTGCCAGGTAGGCATCGTTTAGAATTGACCAAGCCGGGAGGCGAGACCAGGCAGGCGGGAACGGGGCTTCGGTAACGAACAAAACGGTGCATTGGGGATATCAGGGGATGGTTTTGAAGAGAGTCAGAAGAACCGTCCCCATGACTCAAGGAGGAGTGAAAAAACATGCGAAACCATGATGCGGCGGCTGGCCCGATGGGGCTTGAGGAGGCGGTTAAGCTTTTGAAAAGAGAGACCCTGCCGCTGGGGAGGGTTCAATCTGTTCCCCTTCCTGAGGCTTTGGGAAGGACTCTGGCGGAAAGGGTGTTCGCAACCCACGACCAGCCGCCTTTTCCCAGATCGCCCTTGGATGGCTATGCAGTGATCGGGGAGGATACGGACGGTGCCGCTGCGGAATCGCCTGTGACTCTGAAGGTGATTGCGGAGGTGGACGCAGGGGATGTTTTTGCGGATACCCTGCAGCCGGGCGAGGCGGTAAGGATCATGACAGGGGCGCCTGTTCCAAATGGAGCCAATGCAGTCATCAGGCAGGAGAATACGGATTATGGCGAGGATCAGGTGCGTCTGTACCGGTCTGTCCGGCCATGGCAGAATTATGTATTCCAGGGAGAGGATTATAAAGAGGGGCATCTCCTGGTCCGGCCGGGTGCCTGCCTGGACGCTTCGACGATTGCCGTTCTGGCAAGCCTTGGTCTGGAAAGCGTCACGGTAGTGCAAAGGCCAAGAGCGCTGGTGATCTCGACAGGGAGTGAGCTGCAGCATCCGGGGGAACCCTTAAAGCCGGGCAGGATTTACGATTCCAATCTCTTCATGCTGCAGGCGCAGCTGAAGGACTGGGGGGTGGACGTGGCTGAGGCCATCTGCTGTCAGGATGATCCTGCCCTGGTCGAGGACTATATCCGAAGCCGGCAGGAGGAGGTCGATCTGATCTTCACTACCGGGGGTGTTTCGGTGGGAAAAAGGGATATCATGCACGAGGTTTTCCGGGATCTGAAGGTAGAAAAGATGATCGGCGGCCTGGCCATAAAGCCCGGTTCCGCAGTTCTTTGTGGGAAATACCGGGGGAAATGGCTGCTGGCTCTTTCCGGAAATCCCTATGCCTCTTTCGTGGGACTACAGCTTCTGGCCAGACCTATCCTGTGTGGACTGACAGGAAATGACGCTCTTAAGATGGTCTACGTGAATGCGGCTTTGGCGGACAGCTATGATAAGGCCAGTCCCCTGCGCCGCTTTGTCCGGGCTTATCTGCAGGAGGGACTGGTATATCTTGAGGGACATACCGGAGGCAATGGAGATGTGGCTTCCGGCCTTCATATCAATGCCCTGCTGGATATTCCGGCGGGAACCAAAGCAATGGAGGCCGGCAGCAGGGCCAGTGTCTGGCTTCTATGAGAGGAATCAGTAGAGAAAGAATATATGATGGAATTTACACATTTTGATGATGCCGGCAATGCCTGGATGGTAGATGTCAGCGCCAAGGAGGATACCCTGAGGGAAGCAGTGGCAGCAGGAAGCATCCTGATGAGCCCGGAATGCTTCCGGAAGGTAAAGCAAGGGTCTATGGCCAAGGGAGATGTCCTGGGAACTGCCCGTATAGCAGGAATCATGGGGGCAAAACGGACCTCCGAGCTGATTCCCCTCTGCCATATCCTGAACCTGACAAAGCTGGCAGTGGATTTTGAAATGATCGAGGACAGGCATGAGATCCGGGCCTTGTGTACGGCAAAGACCACCGGAAAAACAGGGGTGGAGATGGAAGCCCTCACCGGTGCTTCGGTGGCTCTGCTGACGATTTACGATATGTGCAAGGCCGTGGATAAGACCATGGAAATAACCGGGATACGGCTTCTGAGAAAAAGCGGCGGCAAGAGCGGTGATTTTGTCAATCCCAGAGAGGGGGATCGTTCATGAAGGACTCCTTTGGAAGAACCATCGACTATATGCGCGTTTCCATTACAGACCGCTGCAACTTAAGATGCCGTTACTGCATGCCGGAGGACATCGATCTTGTTCCCATGAGCCAGATCCTGTCCATGGAGGAATTTGCCCAGGCGGCCAAGGCAGCCGCTGCCCTTGGCATCTGCCATATCAAGCTGACCGGAGGAGAGCCCCTGATCAGAAAGGGACTGGATCTCCTGATCCGGCTGCTGAAAAGTACGCCTGGCATCGAAAAGGTTACTCTGACCACCAATGGGATTCTTCTGCGGGAAAAGCTGGAGTCATTGATGGAGGCCGGTCTGGACGCGGTCAATATCAGCCTTGACACCACAGACCCGGAAAAATACAGGCAGATCACGGGAAGAGATGGCGTTTCTGAGGTCCTTGCGGCTCTGGATCAGGTTTGTAAGAAGGGCTTGCCGGTTAAGATCAATGCCGTGTCAGTGCGCCAGGAAAAAAGAGATATCCAGGCCCTGGTCAATCTGGCCAAGGACAGGCCAGTCGATGTGAGATTTATCGAGATGATGCCCATCGGCAACGGGAAGGATTTTCCGGCCATGTCAAATCCGGAAATATTCGAGATCCTGAAAGGCCTGTATCCCGGCCTGAAAGAGGACAAAAGCCAGCATGGCTTCGGGCCGGCCAGCTACTATACCCTGCCCGGGTATGAAGGAAGCATCGGTTTTATCAGTGCCATACACGGCAAATTCTGCAAAGGCTGCAACCGGGTGCGCCTGACCTCTCAGGGCTATTTAAAGACCTGCCTTTGCTATGAAAACGGGACAGACCTGAGACGGATCCTGCGTTCGGATCTGCCCGAGGAGGAGATCCAGAGGCAATTGATCCTTGCTATTCAGGACGCGGTAGAGCATAAACCAAGGGAACATTGTTTTGAATCGGCGGAAGCGGTTACCGAGGCCGCGACTATGAACGCCATAGGAGGGTGATGGGGCGATGCAAAAAGAAATGAGTCTGACCGGACGGGTGAGGGCGGTATGCACCAGTCCGGTCAAGGGGACAGAAAAAAGACCCGTGGCAAGCGGACATTTTATCAAGGGCTTTGGCATCGAAAATGATGCTCATGCAGGAAACTGGCATAGGCAGGTCAGCCTGCTTTCCTATGATAAAGTAGTGGAATTCAATGCCAGAGGAGCCCAGGTCGAGGATGGAGATTTCGGGGAGAACCTCCTGGTGGAGGGAATTGATTTTTGCAGCCTTCCGGTGGGGACGGTTTTTCAATGCGGATCGGTTACCCTGCGCATGACCCAGATCGGTAAGGAGTGTCACAGCCATTGTGCCATCCGACAGCGGGTGGGGGATTGTATCATGCCAAGGGAGGGTGTTTTTGCCGAGGTACTGACAGAAGGAGAGATCAAGGCCGGAGATGAGATGACAGTCATTCTGCCCGATCCGGACAGGCCCTTCCGGGCTGCCGTCATCACCCTTTCCGACAAGGGCTCGGTGGGGGAACGAAAGGATGAAAGCGGCCCTGCCGCCCAGGCCATGCTGACGGAAGCGGGCTATGAGGTGGTGGAGCTGCTGCTTCTGCCGGACGAACCCTTGCTGCTGCAGAAGGAGCTGATCCGGCTTTCTGACCAGCGGCAGGTGGATCTGATCCTGACAAGTGGCGGCACGGGCTTTTCGCTGAGGGATACCACGCCGGAAGCCACGCTGGCAGTCGCGGACCGCAATGCTCCGGGAATCGCGGAATACATCCGTCAGTGCTCCGCCCAGGTGACCAATCGGGCCATACTCAGCAGAGGCGTTTCTGTGATCCGCAAGGGAACCCTGATCATAAATCTTCCCGGAAGCCCCAAGGCAGTCAGGGAAAGCCTGGGCTTTATCCTGGAGCCCCTGGACCATGGCCTCAGAATACTGAGAGGAAGCGCTTCGGAATGTGCCAGAACCTGATGGAATTCCGGCAATGACTCTGGGCCTTGTCTTTCCCGATCGCGAATCTCGCTCTTTACAATAACACTTTAGTGTGCTACTATGTCATAGTTGCTATAAGGGCTACATTTATGGCTGATGAATGAAAAGGAGAAATGAAAGAAAAATGAAAAAAAGAATTACCTCTGTTCTTGCGATCACTATGTCTGTTTTTATGCTGGCTTGTTGTGTGACGGTCTGGGCAGGCGAGGCTGAGGCTGAAGCCGCCGACGAAGAAACCTTTGTCTTCAAGCATGGCTTTGATCTTGACTATCCGCCCTATTCCTATATTGACGACAATGGCGAGACCAACGGCTTTGACGTAGAGATGGCAAAGGCAGTCTGCGAATATTACGGCTGGGAATACGAAGCGGTTCCCTTTAACTGGGACGCAAAGGATGCCGAGCTGAATGCCGGCAGCTGTGACTGTATCTGGTCCGGTTTTACCATGAACGGACGTGAGGATGACTATCTGTGGAGCAAACCCTATTCCGACAATACTCAGATGATCATGGTCAACAAGGATTCCGGCATCGAGACCCTGGCGGACCTGGCCGGCAAGGCAGTGGGCGTTCAGACCTCTACCTCCGCCTATGATCTGCTCAATGACGAGGAAGGCCAGGCAGATCTGTGTGCCACCTTCGGCTCCCTGGAGGTGTACGAGACCTATACCATCGCCTTCAACGATCTGAAGGCAGGCGCCATCGATGCCATCGCCATCGATGTGACCAGCGGCAATTACCTGATGAGCGGAGAGACGGATTATGTCTATCTCGAGGAAGAGCTGGGCAGCGAGCAGTATGCCATTGGCTTCCGCAAGGATGACACAGAGCTGTGCGAGAAGATCAATGAGGCTCTGGACGCTCTGGCCGCTGACGGAACCTACGATGAGATCGGACAGAAATATCCTGAGATTTACGATTTTCTTTGCCTGAATAAGTGAGGAACGAGGAATGACCTTATCCACTATGATTTCCACGATGTCAGCCGGGATGCTGCGGACAATCGGGATCTTTCTCCTGACCCTGGCCGGTTCTCTGCCTCTCGGCATGATCGTCGCTCTGCTTAGGAAGTCACGGATCCCCCTGGTAAGGGGGATCATTCGTGTCTATATTTCTGTGATTCGCGGCACCCCGCTGATGCTGCAGCTGCTGGTCTGGTACTTCGGCCCTTACTATCTGTTCGGTATGTCGATCAGGGGCTGGCGGTTCCCGGCTCTGATCACAGGCTTTGTCCTCAACTATGCGGCTTATTTTGCTGAGATCTACCGTGGCGGGATCGAGTCCATCCCTGTCGGACAGCATGAAGCAGGAGAGGTTCTGGGCTATACCAAGGCGCAGATTTTTATGCGCATCATCCTGCCTCAGGTGATCAAAAGGATCATGCCTTCTGTGACAAACGAAGTGATCACACTGGTCAAGGATACCTCCCTTGCCTTTACCCTGGCTTACCAGGAGGTGTTCTCTCTGGCGAAACAGATCTCTGCTTCCCAGACCTCCTTCATGCCCTTTGTCATTGCAGGCACATTCTATTTTGTCGCCAACTATGTGGTCGCATTCGGCATGGAGAGGATCGAGAAAGCCTTGGATTATTACAGGTAATGCTGGGACGGCAGCAGGGCAGCAAAGGCTGCCATAGGGAGACGGTAATAGCATGATCATAGAAATGAAAAATATCAGGAAACACTTTGACGGCCTGGAGGTCTTAAAGTCCATCAGCTTTGGCGTGGACAGCGGGGAAGTGGTCAGCATCATCGGCCCCTCCGGTTCAGGCAAATCCACTCTTCTTCGCTGTGCAACTTTCCTGGAGACGATCGATGGCGGCGAGATCCTGTATATGGGGAAAAAGGCTGCCCATACGGACGAATCGGGAAAAGCCGTATATGTCCACCATCAGGAGCTGAGAGCGTTTCGGGCTTACTGCGGGCTGGTTTTTCAGCAGTTTCATCTCTTTCCCCATTATAATGTGCTGAAAAACCTTACCGATGCTCCGGTAAAGGTACAGCACAGGGATCCCAAGGAAGTAGAGGCGACCGCCATGGAATTGTTGAAAAAGATGGGAATTGCGGAAAAAGCAAAGGCCTATCCCTACCAGCTTTCCGGCGGACAGCAGCAGAGGGTGGCAATCGCCCGGGCTTTGGCGATGAAGCCGGCAATTCTTTTCTTTGATGAGCCGACCTCAGCCCTGGATCCTGAGCTGACAGGAGAGGTGCTGAAGGTAATCCGGCAGCTGGCAGAGGAAAAGATGACCATGGTTGTGGTGACTCACGAAATGCCTTTTGCCAAGGCAGTCAGCAACCGGGTAATCTTCATGGAAGGCGGCCTGATCGTAGAGCAGGGAGATCCCAAGGAGGTTTTCGATCATCCCCGTGAGGAGAGAACCAAGCAGTTCCTTCGGGTATTTGAAAGATAGACATGTGGAAAGACGAACTGGTTTCTTACAGTATCCTGGATCCGACAGGGAATATTACGGCCTTGGTGGATAGTCCCATAGAGATTGCCGATCAGCCGTCCCTGGCCGCCGTGCTGATGGAGGATCATCCTGAGGTGGAGCAGGTCGGGTTTGTGAACTATGTGGCTTCACCCCGGACAGACCATCAGGTTGAGCTTCGCATGGCAGGTGGAGAGTTCTGCGGAAATGCGTCCATGAGCGCAGCGGCTCTGTATGCGCTGCGGTGCCGGCCTGAAGGGGTAACGGATGTATGGCAGACCGTGAAGCTTGGGGTATCCGGCTGTGCAGAGCTTGTGAAGGTCAGCCTGGTCAGGGAAGATGAAAAAAGCCTGAGGGCTGCTGTCCGGATGCCTTTGCCTCTGGCTGTAACCAGGATGGAGTATTCCTTTGAGGGAATCCGGGAAATGCTTCCCACCGTGCTGATGGAGGGGATTTCCCATATCATCATAGAGAAGTCTTCCGCCTTCTTTAGCCTGAAGCGGGATGCCCAAAAAGCGGAGCAGGCTGTAAAAGCCTGGTGCCAGGAGCTCTCGGCAGAGGGGCTTGGACTGATGTTCCTGGAGGAACCTTCCGGGGATGAGGCGGTTCGAAGGCTCTTTGAGCAGGCTTTCTGTGTGGGATCTGTTGAAGAGGGGGAGAAGCCTGTTTCGATAATCAAGAGACTGACTCCTCTGGTGTATATCCCTGGCAGTGGGACGGTATTCTGGGAGAACTCCTGTGCCAGCGGCAGCTCTGCCGTGGGAATGGCTCTGGCGGATCAGATGGGTCAAGCCGTTTTTCTGACCCTGCAGGAGCCTGGGGGCAATCTCTGGGTGAAGTCCAGTCCGGATAAGGGAAGAAGCTGGTTGTTTGGCAGAGTCAGGCTGGTCGGGCATTTTTCTTTATCCCAACAGCTATGAGCTAGGGAGGCCTGTGTGCCGCAGACGACAGTTATCGTGAGTCAACGATACATGTAATGTGTCATTGGCTATAAGCCTTTGCAGGATAGATCCCGAGGCGGGATGTGACGTGGGAAAGAAGACGGCCAGGAAGAAGGTTAACAGACGAAATCCGGTAAAGGAAAGGGCGAATCGATGTTCAGAAAATGAAACTGAACATCGGTTCGCCCTTTTTTTATCCCCGAGCCGCGTTATGAGTTTTCCGACTAACGTCGAAACACGGCTCGGGGAGGGGGGGTAGAGAGTTGGCTGCGCCTCCTTTTCCCTTATTGGCAGGGGGGCCGCGCTGTGAAAGCAGCAGTCCTTGGCGGCGCATGACTCAGGGGGAGGGGAGAGCAGGCTGCGCCTCCTTTTCCCTTATTGGCAGGGGGGCCGCGCTGTGAAAGCAGCAGTCCTTGGCGGCGCATGACTCAGGGGGAGGGGAGAGCAGGAAAGACGCTCTCTCCATTTCTTTTTGTAACGGGGCAGTCAGCACCTCGTGCATCTCTGCGAGGTGTGTATCGTTAAAGTCGAGCTTTTTATGAGGCCTCCTTCTCGTCACCGGTAACCTCGTCCAGATCGGAAGCCTCTCCGGAAATCTCGCTTGTCTGGCCGGGAACGGGGGCAGCATCTGAAGCATCTTCCTTGGCATTTTCAGCCTGATCTGCTTCATTGGCTCCCTCAGCTTCGGCATTTTTTTCCTTGGCTTTCGCCGCGGTATCCTTCGTCTCAGCTTCTCCTTCCGTCAGGTCGGCATCAGCGGTCTCGGTATCTTCATCAACTGCCTTAGCGTCAGTGCCGTCTGCTGGTGTATCTGTATCTGCATCAGCCATTTCGTCATTTGTTGCATCCGCTTCAGCATCCGCATCGGCTGCCTCAGTTTGCTCGGAAACCTCAGCATTTCCTGTCTTTTCGTTATCTGTTGCAGCCGCCTCAGGATTCGTATCAGCGGCCTCGGCTTGCCCGGAAACCGTCGCATTCTCTGGCCTTTCTTCATCGGTCAAGTCAGTTCCGGAGACGACAATCTCCTCAACCGCCTCATCAGAGCCTTCTTCCGTTTCCTCGGTAACCTCCTCGGCTTCTGCTTCGGGCTCCGTATGCTGCCGGTAAGCCTGATACAGATTCAGGTAAGCGTCAAATGAGGCAGACATATCGGTACTGTCGGCCAACCAATCCTTGTGAGAGATGATCTGGCTTTCGCTGCCATAGTAGGCATCGATATAGGCGATCAGCTGATCCAGGGCAGTAAGCTGTTCTTCGGTGTACTCGTCCTCCTCACCTTCCTCGGAATCCATATGCTGCAGTGCGATGCCGATGGAGTAAGAGTTCATACCATAGTCGCTGTAGATGCTGCTTGGCTGTGTGCCGTTGCGGTCGTCTCTGCCGTCTTCAGGCACCTCGAATTTCTCATTATTTCCCTTATCGCCCCAGCCGGAGTGATGGGCAAGCTTGTCCAGAGGCAGGCACTGGGTGATGCTTCCGTCCTTATCGATCAGGAAATGGGAAGCCTGGTAATCACCGCTGTTTGCCCAGTGGGAAACCACTTCATCGCCTGCGGCGTAGGAAGAGGTATCATGCAGAACAATGTATTTCTGGAAGTCGGCGCCCTTGTCCCCATGCAGGAAATATTTGTCATGGAAATCGGTGTGGATATTCATGGCATCCCGAAGGGCTGCGGCGTCCGCATTGGCCAGCTCTTCCTTCAGGGCAGCTTCACTGACGGAATTGTCCGTATCCGGTGTGCCGATGACCTCCGGGCCGCCCTCCTGCCCGGGCAGATAGGGTACCAGCATGGTGTCCAGGCATTCCAGCCAGGTCAGACCGCTGGGCCTGGGCTGGTCCAGTACATTGATGACGACGGTGCGGAGCTTTACCTGCTCAGCGGTGGTCATATCCTTGACATTGCTGACGGCACTGATCACATAGTAGTTGTCCTCCTCGTGACCCAGGTACATCATCTCATGTCCGTTGAAGTAGAGCACGGCTCCGGGCGGCAGAGTATCCAGGACTGCTTTTTTCTCCTTGATATTGGCATTGGCCACATTGAACTTGAAGACCGGCATGGCAGACTGCCAAGTGGTGTTTCTGGCCAGGGAAAGGCCAAAACAGCTGTAGATATCCCGGATATAGTTGGAGCAGTCCACAGAGTTGAGCATGCTGCCCCAGCCGTAGGTATCCCCCAGCTTGCCAAAGGCTACCTTCAGAATATTGTTGGTGGTCAGGGGGAGATAGCCCTCGCTGACAAAGTAATGCTTGGAGATCAGGGCGATGGTCTTGGAATAGGAGCCGTCCTTCTGGCGGATGGGAAGCCATACCGCATAGTTGTATACCGGCTGACGCCCGGTGACGGAGGCGTCATACTCATCGTCAGAGACTCTCCGCAGGACAGTCCCCATGGGAAGCATGACATGGCTGGTGACGGGATTGATGTTGGAATCCTCCAGATAAATTTTGCCCTCGGCAACGACGATGGCTTCTTCCGCCGGGAAACACCAGGCATCCAGCCATTCCTCTTTATCCTCGCAGACAGCGATATCCTCGGAACGGATCCAGCCGGAAACACATTCCGTGTCACAGAAAAAATACTTTCCATCCTTGGAGACAGCCTTTATAGCGACAGGCTCATTTACCCTGACAGCGGACATCTGGTAAAAATTATAGTCCACGTCGCCCTCTTCGTCGGTGGCGATCAGGTCGCTGGGGAGGCCGATCACGTCAGAACGGCGGACGCAGATACCGTATTTCAGCGTGGCCGAGCTTGAGGCATCCTCACCGCCGATGTTTTCCAGGATCGCGTTCATCCTGTCTCCGGTGATGATAGTATTGTTGATATCGTAATGGGTTACCTGCATGAGGCCGGAAGCTTCGGAAAATGCCGTCGCCCAAAGGCTTCGATAGGTGGCTTCGGCATTGTATTCTTTGCGGATCTGGCTCATATCGGTCATCATACAGGCGTCTGTGTCATAGATACTGGCGTTGATGGCCTGGATATCCGTATAATCCGCCAGCACAGCGTCAGGATTCTCTATCCCGGTTGTCCAGTAGCCGGCTTCTGTCATGTCCCCGGTGACATATTCCAGGTATCGAATCTCGGCAAAGGCGGTCTGACAGAGCAAAGAAGCCAGAATTGCCACGGTGATCAGGCCGACAAGATGTTTTTTCTTCATCGTATTCCTCCTTTTTTTGATCGTGTGAACTATATGGGGGGTAGCTTTGACAATTGTTTCATCATCGCCTGAATCTATGCCTTAGAGTGAGGGTAACGAAAGCCAAAAACTGGCACCATATTATGCTGTAAACGGCATGATTCTCGTGCGGATATTATAATTTATCATAATTCCACAGGTGAATCAACCCCGGCTGTTCACCTCAGACAAACTGCCTTGAAAAAACTCTTTCTCTGTGATACACTAACGGAATGCAAAGTAAACCGGGCGGCTCCCAAGAACTGTGATACTCTTTAAGAAAAAACGTTTTGTATAACGGGTATCAATCGATGCGACGGCCGTACAGAGAATTCAGCTGCTAAGCGGCATGCGGCCGCGCAGGCTTACAAACGAAGCAACACTTCGTGGGTGAGAGAAAAAAACACAGTAAGGAGATATGTTTTATGCGTCTTAGTGGTATCTTGTTCCCCATTTTCTCCCTTCCTTCCCCTTATGGGATCGGAAGCTTTTCCAGGGAAGCCTATGAGTTTGTGGACTTTCTGGAGCAGGCTGGCCAGGGCTGCTGGCAGATCCTGCCCATTGGCCCCACAGGCTATGGCAATTCCCCCTATCAGCCCCTCTCAGCATTTGCGGGCAACCCCTATTTTATCGCTCCGGATCTACTGATCGAAGATGGCCTTCTCACCCCTGAGGATGTGAAGGATGTGAATTTTGGAGAGAACGTTGAGTCGGTGGATTACGGCGCCCTCTATGAGAATCGTTTCGTCCTGCTGAAAAAGGCATACGAGCGTTTCATGAAGAAAGGCAGTGGGGAGAAGGAAGCTTCTGATACTCAAGGTCAGGACAGGCAGGAGGATACGGAAGACAAAAGTCAGGCCGTACGGGAAGCTTTTGCCGCTTATTGTGATAAGGAAGCCTATTGGCTGGAGGACTATGCCCTCTTTATGGCGCTGAAGAACGCCTTTAACGGAGCCTCCTGGACGACCTGGGAGGATGGACTTCGGACCAGGCAGGCTGATGCCCTGGCGAAGGCAAAGGAAGAGTACGCGGATGATATCGGTTTCTATCGCTTCCTTCAGTTTGAGTTTGACAGCCAGTGGCATAAGCTCCGTGCCTATGCGAACGAAAAGAAGGTTCGCATTATCGGGGATCTGCCGTTCTACGTTTCCCTGGACAGTACGGACGCCTGGGCCCATCCGGAGGTTTTCCAGATGGATCAGGATCTGGTGCCGACCGTGGTGGCCGGCTGCCCGCCCGATGCCTTCTCCCCTACGGGTCAGCTCTGGGGCAATCCGATCTACGATTGGGATGGCCTGAAGGAGGCAGGCTATGACTGGTGGGTGCGCCGCATCGGACGTAATTATGAATTCTATGATGTGATCCGCATTGACCATTTCCATGGCTTCTGTGACTATTACGCCGTACCCTATGGGGACGAAACCGCCGAGAAGGGTACCCTGAGGAAGGGACCCGGATTGGAGCTTTTTAAGGTATTGGAGGAAAAACTGGGAAAACTGGATATCATCGCGGAGGATCTGGGGAATGTGACCGAGGAGAATGCCAGGCTTCTGGAGGATACCGGCTTCCCCGGCATGAAGGTTCTTCAGTTTGGCTTTACCAGCTGGGAAAGCGTTTATGTCACTCATCGGCATATCCGCAACTGTGTTGTCTATACCGGTACCCACGACAATATGCCCACCAGAGCCTGGGTGGAGGAGATTTCCGATGGGGAAAGGGATTTCACCCGCCGTTATGTCAATTCCAGGAATACGGATTACGGTGCTTTAACCTGGGATATCATCCGGGAAGCTTACCGTTCCGTAGCGGATCTTTGCATCATTCCTCTGCAGGATTACCTGTGCAAGGGAAGGGAGTCCAGGATCAATACACCGGGAACCGCAGACGGCAACTGGCAGTGGAGGCTGAAGCCCCATTTCCTTTCCCAGGATCTGGCCCGAAGCATCCGTGACCTGGCCTCAACCTATAGCCGGCTGCCTTGATCTGGCATCAGAGAGAAGATTTTCATCCGGAAGAGAGAAATTCGCGTTGTCTGCAGCAACGACTAAATATTTCAGGGAGAGCAGTGATTGTAAATGGCAGATCAAAACGAAAAGAAGAAATCCGCCGGTAAGGGATACCTTCGTTTGGGGGATTTGCTGATCTCGGCGGGTATGATCACGCAGGAGCAGCTACAGGAAGGCTTACGCCTTCAGGCGGGCAGCAACAAGAGATTGGGGACGGTACTGCAGGAGCAAGGCTTTATCAGTGAGAGTGAACTGATTGAAGCCCTGCAGATGCAGCTGGGTATTGAGTTCATTGATCTGGCGAAGATCAATATTCCCACCGAGCTGGCTCAGATGGTGCCAAAGAATATTGCCAAGCAGTATCAGGTTGTGCCGGTGCGCATCGTCAGGGATGAGCTTTTCCTGGCTATGACGGATCCGCTGAACTTCTATGCGATAGAGGAAGTGAGAAAGGCTGTCCGGCGCAGAGTCGTGCCCATGGTGGCTATGTCGGCAGCTGTGGAACGGGCGATCCAGGTTCTCTATGGGAATGAAGGCGCAGCCAAGGCCATCGAGGAGATGAAGCGGGAAGCTGCCCTTACCGGAGAGGGAACCGGGGCAGTGGACACGGCCTTTGCCGGCAATCAGGTGGGAGATGATTCCCTGAATCAGGCTCCTGCCATCCGTCTGGTGAATGCTATTATCGAGCGTGCCGTGACAGAGAGGGCCAGTGATATCCACATTGAGCCCAGGGAGACGGAGCTTTCGGTTCGTATGCGGATCGACGGCTTACTGCAGGATATCCTGACCGTTCCCAGAGAGCTGCAGGCTGCCGTGATCTCCCGTATCAAGGTTATGAGCGGTCTGGACATCACGGAGCGCAGGGTGCCTCAGGATGGCCGTTTTAATGTTAAGGTGCGGGACAAGGATATTGACCTGCGTGTGTCCACCCTCCCTACGGTTTACGGAGAAAAGATCGTCGCCCGTCTTCTGGACAAGACAGGGGCAAGGCTTAGCCGGGAATCACTTGGCATGACACAAGAGGATCTGGACAAGTACTTGAAGCTGCTCAGGATCAAAAACGGTGTTGTCCTGATCGTAGGACCTACCGGAAGTGGAAAGACGACGACCATGTATACCATGATCGGGGATATGAATCAGCGTGATGTCAACCTGGTCACGCTGGAGGATCCGGTGGAGTACAATATTGACGGCGTCAACCAGGTGCAGATCAATGAAAAGGTAGGTATGACCTTTGCCAGCGGCCTCAGGGCTATTCTGAGACAGGACCCGGATATCATCGCGGTAGGCGAGATCCGTGATGGCGAGACAGCGGAAATCGCCATGCGCTCTGCTATCACGGGTCATGTGGTTCTCTCCACCATTCATACCAGCGACGCCCTGGGAACCGTAGAGAGACTGATCGATATGGGGGTGGAGCCCTATCTGGTGGCCAGCGCCCTCAAGGGCGTTCTCTCCCAGCGTCTGGTAAGGCGGATATGTCCCAATTGCCGGGAGAGCTATGAGCCTGACGCGGAGGAGCTCGGCCAGCTTGGCCTGAAGCCCAAAGCAGGCAGGATCTTTTACCGGGGTAAGGGCTGCCCTCAGTGTTTTGATACCGGCTACCGGGGACGAATTGCTGTCTTTGAAATCTTCTCCCTCACCATAGGCATCCGCCGCATCATAGCTGCCAATTCGGGCAGAGAGGCCATCGAGAAGGCCTTGGCGGATCCCTCCAGCGGCTTTGTATCCCTGAAGGATAATGCCATGAAGCTGGTCGAGACAGGACAGACGACAGTGAGTGAGGTCATGCGTGTCATCTATGAGGATCTGTGATAACGGCTATGTGGCTGTCGCATCACTTATATTAATGGAAATGATTTCCGCTAACGAGTATAATGGAGATGTCCGGTATTACACCGCGAGGTGGTTGTGGTTAAAGTCGGGCAGCACGGGACAGGTGTTTTCAGGGTTGGATACGCTTTTTTGCGTTTATACCATAATCGGTAGCAGCCTGCGACGAAATCTTTGTATCGCTTATTGGAAAGGGGATGAGGTAAAAGAATGACAATAGAAGAATTAGTGGTCAAAGCAAGGACAGACCGTGCGTCAGATATTCATCTGATCTATGGCCTACCGCCCAAATACCGCAGGAACGGCCAGCTGGAAAATATGACTGAGGAGCCCATCAGTGGAGAAGACTGCTGTCTCTATGCCAGGGAGCTGGCAGGGCCTGCCTATGAGGAGTATGACAGAACCGGGGAGTTGGATGCTGCCCAGACCTTTGCGGGCATCCGCTGCCGTATCCATATTTTCCGGCAGCAGGGCATGCCGTCGGTTGCTCTTCGTCTTCTTTCCGACAATATCCCCAGGCTGGATACCCTTGGCCTTCCTCCGGCAGCTATTCCCCTGACCAGTCTTCACAAGGGCATTGTGCTGGTGACAGGAGAGACCGGTTCCGGTAAATCCACTACCCTGGCAGCCATGATGGACCACATCAACCATACCAGGAAGAGCCATATTGTCACGCTGGAGGATCCGGTGGAATATATCTACAAACCGGATCTGTGCGCCATCAACCAAAGAGAGGTTGGCAAGGACACCATGAGCTTTGCTTCCGGCCTGCGGGCCAGCCTTCGTGAGGATCCCAACGTCATCCTGATCGGTGAGATGAGAGACAAGGAGACCATTGAGACGGCGATCACAGCGGCAGAGACCGGACATCTGGTTTTCGGGACTCTGCATACAGGCAGTGCCCCCGATTCCATCGACCGTATTGTTCAGGTCTTTCCGGAGGGAATGCAGACCCAGGTCCGCCTTCAGCTTTCCATGTGCCTGCAGGCTGTCCTGACGCAGCAGCTGATTCCGGGAAAGGACGGAGGCCGGGTTCTGGCCTGCGAGATGATGGTGGTGACGGATGCCATCCGGAACCTGATCCGCAGCGGGAATACCCCGCAGATTGCCAATGCAGTGGCCACCAGTGCTGCCCTGGGCGGACAGACCATGGATCAGGCTTTGGTGAAGCTGGTTCGGGCTGGCAGGATCACCAGAGATTCCGCCCTTCATTATGCCCATGAAACGGATTACGTGAAAAAGAACTCCTAAACAATAAAGATGGGAGGCAAGTATGTTTACCTATAAGTATTCTGCCCTCTCAAAGGATGGGAAAAAGGTTTCCGGCGTAATCGAGGCCTTCAACGAGATGGACGCGGCAGCGAAGATCAAGGAGAACTACGCCATTGTGACACATCTGGCTCCGGTGAAGGAACAGGGAAAGGCGGCAGCCTTTCTGAGCATGGATATCGGTGGCAATAAGCTGGACGATAAGCTCTTCACCCTGATGTGCCGTCAGTTTGCCGTCATTTTAAAGGCGGGAGTGCCCATCACCCGGACAGTGGCTCTGATTTATGAGAAGATGACGGACAAACCCCTGAAGCGGGTGCTGGGACAGGTGGCAGAGGATGTGGAAGCCGGCCGGTCGATTTCCGCCAGCTTTGCGGACCGGGGAAAGAAGCTGCTGCCGACGACCTTTCTGGAAACCATCCATGCAGGGGAGGAATCCGGCAGCCTGGATGTCTCCTTCGAATCGGTCAGTCAGCATTATGCCAAACAGACTAACTTAAAGGACAAGGTGAGAGGG
This sequence comes from Blautia sp., assembly GCA_017515325.1. Classification (GTDB taxonomy): domain Bacteria; phylum Bacillota; class Clostridia; order Lachnospirales; family Lachnospiraceae; genus Blautia_A. Next base: position 18,082 of record JAFWGA010000053.1, on the reverse strand, counting down.
GCGATGATCTATCCTGCCTTCGTCCTTGTTGTAGCCATTGTGGTAGTCATTGTCCTGATGGTAAAGGTGGTTCCTACCTTCATGGCTATTTTTGATACCTACGAGGCTGAGCTGCCCTTTATTACGCAGACCCTGATCTGGGCTTCCGACTTCTTCCGCAGCAACATCCTGACCATAGTGGGGATTGCCGCATTTCTGGGACTTTTCTATAAAATATATGGTAATACGGAGGCGGGACGGCTGAATCTGGCAAAGACGCAGCTGAAGCTGCCGGTACTGGGGGAGATTGCGGTATTAAACGCTTCCAGCCAGTTTGCCAATACTATGGCCATGATGCTGAACGCTGGCCTTCCCATGACCAAGGCAGTGGCCATTTCATCCCGCGTCATGGATAACTACTACGTCAGCAGCAGAGTGGGGAAAATTACGGGCAGGCTGGAGGAAGGCTATACCTTGGGCAGATGTCTTCGTGAAGCCAACTGTCTGCCGGATATCCTGGTGGACATGACGGCTGTCGGTGAGGACAGCGGGGAGCTGGCCCAGACCCTGTCCATGACTGCCGAGTATTACGACCATGAGCTGGAACGGGCAACCTCTGAGGCCTTGGCCAAGCTGGAGCCTACCATTCTTGTTTTCCTGGCCGGCTTTGCCGGCTATATCGTCATTGCCATCTATATGGCCATGTTCGGTATGTACGCTGCAATGTAGGAAATTGGATAACTGCGCAGCTTGCAGCAGGCATGGGCTGCTGGCTCGAGTAGGTATGAAATAGGCTCATATGGGGGAACCAGGATGAATAAGGGGAAGAGAAAGATAAAGGAAGAGCAGGGCGGTGTTAACCGTGCCACGGCTATATTGTTACTCCTGATCGGTATCATGCTGGTGATCCTGGCTGTTCCCGCCTGGAACCGCTTTCGTTTCCGTTCGGAAAAAACGGCCTGTGAGCAGGCCATCAAATCAGCGGGAGACGGCCTGATCATTGAATATCTCTCCCGGGGTGGAGATGCCCAGACCCTGGAAGAGGCAAGAGAGTCCCTGGATCAGATCATGGTCACTAGGCCTGGCATTTGTCCGGCTGGGGGAAATGTCTATCTGGTTCCGGATGAGAATGGAATATTTGTGCCCATCTGCGGCCTGCATAGCTCTGACCTCAAGCAGCGCACGAGGCTGAACGCCTCCCGGGCGATGACTCTGGTGACGGAAAATCTGATCCAGACCCGCCGTCGGGCTATGCTGGATGCGGAACATCAGGTGGAAGAGCAGGAGCTGGCAGAGTTAGAAGGCCGGGAGAATGCCCAAAGAGAAAACGAGGGAGCAGAAAAGAACCAAGAAGCAGAAGCTGCTGCAGCAGAGTCGAGTTCAGATACAGAGATAAACACAGAAGTGTTTGTTCCTGAACCGGATTCTGTCATGATTACTCTCAATGGGAAAGATCTGAAATGTATTCGGGTAAAGAAAGAGGTTTGGATTCGCAGAGGGACAAGGACTACCAGTGGCTATAATGGAGTGATTGCCTTTTTTGGCCTGGGAGGAGAGGGAGACTTTGCTGACAAGGGGAAAAAAGGTGAGATCTGCTACTTTGCTTATGCTGATGAAGAGGAATATGCCGTCTGGCGCAGTGATGACGGCTGGACCGGAAGCGCCTATACAAAGTAGAAGAGATAAATAGCTGAAAAAGGGTCTTTTATAGTTTTTAGCTAAACATACATAAATAACAATTGACAGCTACGGGTTTTTTTGATAATATGATGATAGATAAGTATACCCAATAAAAGATGGAGGGATGAATGTCTATCTATGATGATAAGACCATACTTTTTTTCTTCCTGATCCTTGCTTCTGTTTTTGGTGCGATTATGGGTTCTTTTCTCAATTGTGCCGCCTGGAGATTGGGTAGGGGCGAGTCCTTTATCACAGGGAGAAGCCAATGCCCCCACTGTGGGCATGTGCTGGGAGCCGCAGAGCTGGTTCCGGTACTGAGCTGGGTTTTTCTCAAGGGAAGATGCCGATGGTGTAAGGAGAAGGTTTCTGCCCGTTATCCTTTGACGGAGCTGGGTTTTTCTTTGCTTACGGTGGTCTGTCTTCTCCGATTTGATCTGACCCCTCTTTGCTTTCGGAATTATCTTTTTCTGTGTTGCCTTTTCGTGCTTACTCTGACAGATCTGGATGCTATGGTGATTCCGGATGGGTGTCTCATCCTGGCTGCTCTTGTCTGGCTGCTGTTTTGTCCTTTCCTTGATTTGACAGGGAGGGACATTCTGCTTCATGTAGCGGCAGCTGTGGTTTTTGGAGGAAGCTTACTGGGGATTTCTCTTTTGATGGATCATATGCTGCAGCGGGATACCCTTGGAGGCGGCGATATTAAGCTCTTTGCTGTCGTTGGCCTTTATCTGGGCTTTGTGGCTACCTTATTTGCCCTCATGTTTGCCTGTGTGGCCGGTCTGTTCTATTATGGACTGGGCAAAAAGCACGGAGGGAAGGAATTTCCCTTCGGTCCTTGGATTGCTTTAGGGACGGCTGTCATGCTCCTGTATGGGGAGCCACTGGTGAACTGGTATATGAGCTTTTTGCGATGACGGACTATTTCAGGCAAAGCCCGGCTGAGCCTGACAGGAGTATGACCCATTCCGGAAGAGACCCGGAAATGTAGCTGTGATGTAACAGTGGACTGAACAGTTGGGAAGAAATCAGCAGACAGGCGGAAAATAAAATGGCAAAAACCTTTTTGGGGATCGACATTGGGCGGGATCAGCTCAAGCTGGCTTTGGTCAAACAGAACAGAGTGATTAAGACAGTATCCGCGGCCATGCCCGTGAACCTTCTGCGGGAAGGTCGTATTGTTTCCATTGAATCCATGAGTGAGCTTTTGCGCAAGACTATGAAGGAAGGTGGCATTCACGCCAGCCAGGCCTGCATTGTCATTCCCAATGAAGCTGTTTTTATTAAGAATATAGAGATGCCCTTGATGACGGTGGAGCAGTTATCCTATAATCTCCCCTTTGAATTTAATGACTATATTTCTGGGGATATCAAGGATTACGTCTTTGATTATGCTATGCTTTCCACACCGGAGGGGCAGGAGGAAGCGGATCAAAAGAATCCAGGGCTTGATACTGTCTGGCCGGAAGCAAAAGAGCGGGAAGAGAATGAGAATGAGGCAGAGCCTGAGACGATGGAGCTTATGGGGGTGGCTGCTCTTCGCAGTGTAGTGGAGGATGCTCAGTTGATTTTGCAACAGGCAGGTCTTCGTATGGCCGTAGCAGCTCCTGCCATCAGTGCTTTCATTTCTCTGATTAGGGCTCAAAAGGAAACTCTTTCACAGATAGCTGAAGAATACGGCATCCTGGATCTGGGCTTCGAAGCTGTCCGTATGTATATGTTCCGCGGTGACCGCCATGTGGCCACCCGTGTTCTGGAGATCGGTCTTTCCAACCTGGATCGGGTGATCTCGGATATCTATAGTGTGGATGTCCATCTGGCGCATACCTATTTGATGTCGAATTATGAAAACTGTCAGGCCAGGGCAGAATGTCTGGCTGCTTATGAGAATATCGCTGTAGAGCTGATGCGGGCGCTGAATTTCTACCGTTTCAGCAATCGGGACAGTACCCTGGCTGATCTGTGGCTTTGCGGAGGTGGAGCCGTTATCTCCTCCCTGTCTGAGACTATAGGAGAAATGCTGGATATTAATCTGCATCGAGCCGAAGACCTGGTTCCTGAAGGAGAAAAGCTTGCGGAATGCAATACCTTCGTTCAGGCAATCGGAATCGCTATGGGCTAGAAGCGGGAGGGATGACGGATGGCTGTTCAGGCAGCAAAAAGAAAGAGAGGGAAAAAGAATTTCCGGGGAAAGCTTCCGACAAAGCGATCCATCAATTTGGTGTTGGCGGATGAAAAAAAGCTGAGTATCCCCAAAGCGGTGATAGGAATTATCGCAATTGTAGTTATAGCTGGAGTCTTCAGCAAATATCTGGTGGTTGACCGCTTGACAGCCATGTCCCAGGCAGAGTCTTTGGCAGGCCAGAAGAAAGCGGATTTGGAGAGGTTGTACAGTCTCTTGAAGGAGTACGGTGGGGTGGAGGAGGAATATGCCCATTATACCCGTGATGGTATGACCCGGGAGGAGCTCTCCCGAGTGGACAGGACTAAGATTTTAGCCTTGGCGGGAAATGTCCTCCGCAATGGTATGGCAGATGGAACCTGGGTATTGACCGGTAATGTCCTGACCCTGGAGATGACCGGCAGTTCTCTGACCAAGCTGAACAAGTTGGCAAGAAAGATCGAGCAGGAGGATATCGTTGACAGCTGCACGATTATGAATGTCACCAAAAATGATGAGAAAAAGGCTTCCGCTGGCGTCAGAGGGAAATTTATCATTTATCTTCAGCAGCCTCCGGAGGAAGAGGAGGGAGAAGAGCCATGAGGTTCATGAGCAGGGAATTTAAGAATTCTGAAAAACTTCTCCTTACCTTTTTGGCTTTGATCCTTATCGGACTTTTTTATTATCGCTTTATTGATATTCCGGTTCGGGATGCCATTACTTCAGCCGAAGCCGATAATGCTTTGATTCAAAGTGAGATGGATATGCTGGAGATCAGGATTATGCAGCTTAGGGGTATCCGTGACAATCTGACGGAGATGGAGGAGTCCGGGGAGTTGACCTATATGCCAAGCTACAACAGCAGCAAAGCGGAGGTGGCTTTCCTGAATGAGATCCTGGCTGATACCATAGTATATACCATTACCTTTGCGGATGTATCCAGAAGCGGAAATCAGATCCGCCGGAATTTCACCCTGCAGTTTCAGACAAGGAACTACGATGAGGCTCGCAGAGTGATGGCGCGTCTGAGCAATGGAAAATATCGTTGTCTGGTGGGGGACATTCGCTGCAGCATGGATAAAGAAAAGGGAGTAACAATCAATACTACGGCCACCTTCTATGAAACCATGGTAGGAGGCACACCGGATGCTGCCCTTCCTTTGGACTCTGCCGAAGTAAAATAGATTCATGATAGTAATTTTTTATTACCGATCTTCCGGCTGTTCCCGGCAGCCTGTGAGATAGATTATGTACCTGTTTGGCCTAATAGCCGTGGGCGGCATTCGGCCGAGAGGAACCCAGGGTAAGAAAAGGTTCTTCAGCCGCCTAAGGCTGACAACTACATGTAGAAAGGATGATACATAATATGAAGAAAATGAATAATAAGAAAGGCTTTACCCTTGCTGAGTTGCTGATCGTTGTTGCGATTATTGCTGTATTGACCGCCATAGCTATTCCCGTGTTCACAGCGCAGTTGGAGAAGAGCCGTGAGGCTACCGATATGGCTAACATCCGTGGCGCTTATGCTGAAGTTGCTGCTGCTTCTATTACTGATCCCGACAATACCATTACGGCAAGCGTGGATTTGAAGCAGACTCAGGCAAAGTGGCAGACCACTGGTGCTAACATTGCTGGCATCGATATTACTGCGGATCTTTGGGATGTTGCCAAGGGCAAAAAAATCGAAATTAAGTATACTGCTGGTACTGATGGAACTGGTGAAATTACCATTGGTGGAACAAAGGTTGATTCCAGCTTCATCACAACTACTCCGTAATAGCATATTCTGGGTCCCCGGGAAGGCCCAAGAACCTAAAAGAATGGCACCCTCAAGCATGCGAGGGTGCCATTCTTTATAGCAAAGGCCCTGTCCGCATGCTTGGACAGGGCCTTTGCTTGCCACCCTACTCCCTTTCCCGGAGAGGAGGGGTGGCGATAACTACGTTATCTTAAGATTTAGCAGATATTGTGATTGCGGGAGCACTGCCATCCGTAGGATTGCTTACAGTGATATCCCAACCCTTAGTAGACTGCGGAACGTCAATTCCTGCACCATCAAGGCCATCAGCAATTTTGGTAGAAGTTGCGTTACCATCACTCTGCCAGTTAGCCTGTGTCTGCTTGGCGGTAACCTTGGTGGCTGTGATAGCAGTCTTGCCGTCCCAAGTCAGAATCTCTGTCATTTTCTCGGCGTATGCGCTACGCAGGTTTGCAAGATCGGTAGCCTCACGGCTCTTCTCTAACTGGGTTGTGAAAACCGGAATCGCAATCGCAACCAACACTGCCTTCGAGCCGGGATAATTTGCTCGGCTGTGAGTTTCTAATCTTGTTGCAATACCTCTCTCAGTAGCCAAATCAGCCTCATATCCATCCACCATTCATTTTGCGCAATATTGCGTTTTTGCCTTTAGCCATAATTGCGTATAATGCCATTCTATGCGTATATCGCCAAAGACTGCGTAAAAAGCCCCAGAGGCATGAAGCCTCCGGGGCTGCGCTGTCTTAGTGGCCCTGTTTCGCCATTTCCTTGGCCTTCTCAATCAGCTGGTAGACCCGGCGCTGGGACAAGTTCAGTTCTTTCATGATATCCTTGATATCGTATCCCGATTCGGACATCTCGAACGCCCTGGTGAGGCGCGGGTCGACGGCGTTCCACTCAGCCCGGATTTCCTGATAGGTGATCCTGTTCAGGGCGGGCTCGGATGTACTGTCATGGGCGGCGGGGTCGTACCCCTTATCCACCATCTCGTTCCAGGAAACCACCTGATGCTCCCTGTCCTCCGGCTTCCTTCCAAACGGGCATTCCCGGCACTTGTTCCGCTCGTCGCAGCGGATTGGTTTGCCGCGTTTGCCGATGACCATGCACCTGCTCTTGCGGACGCCGTCACGATGCTTTGCGCGGAGGTCGCCCAAGAGCAGGTCATAGATTTCCGCATTGGCGGGCGTCAGATGGACGCAGACAGGCTCCGAGCCGATATGCCAGGTTTTGCATTCGGCGTAGGTGACGTGAAGGGCTTCCAGATTTTCACGATGCTCGACCTCGATGGGAGCCAGGTAAATCGGCTCACCGGCGGCGGTCATGCGGCGGATTGTCGTAATCTCCTCGTAGGTGTAGTTGTCAGGGTTCTCGTTGAAGTCGTAATTGCTGAAATTGACTGCGGTTTTCTTAGCCATCGTTGGGCTCCTTTCTGTTCGCACAGAACGGAGCGGTCTCCAATGGCAATGTTCAGTTTCTTCATATCGGCCACTCCGTTCGTTATCGGTAGTGGCCAGCCGCGCAAGGACGCTGGCTTTTGCTGTTATCACCCACATCGGCCTTACGCGCTTTGGGAATCCGGACCCGCCGCCCTTTGTGAGTGATGGTGTTGCAGTTCAGCTATCTTCCGACTCGTCAGCCGGACAGATGCGCCTCCCTACTCTTATAAAGAGAAAAACAAGGCGTTTTGCCGAACTTGTTCTTAAAAACAAGTACATAATATTCCATTAGAATTTGAACCGCATTGTACAAAGTACAATGGAGAAATAAGGCTTTCCAAGCTCTTCAGCGGAGCGGATAGCAACTTTCTGTTGAAGAAAGTTCAATACGGCAAAAAAAAATTTTTGGCAAAAAAAAAATAGACCAGACTTTCGTCTGGCCTATCGGCGGTTATATATGGTTAGATTGGCGGTTGCTTTATCAAATCCTGCATACCTTCAGATTCGAGATCTTCATATATTTCATAGTATGGGGCGGCCCATCTGGTGCTGAGTAGCATTACATACATCTTATTACTGTCCGGGCCTCGGTCTGTAGGGAACGAGATGTTGGCTAACTTCAGCATTGCCTCACTTACAGGATATGGTACCTGAATGCCAAGAAGAGCGGAGACCACGTTGAGGTTTGTTAGATTTTTGCCACTGCGGAGATTTGAGATGGTATGATTGTCCAGCCCGGTGGTAGTGTATAAGGACCCCACTGTGTAATTGCAGATTCCCTTGCTCATGAGTTTCTTAAACGCAGGGCCGAATTCCATGTGTTCAATCGCCTCAAGCATCAGCCGCGCCATCTCACATACAAGTCCATACTTCTTGAGTATATCCTCGGAAATAAACTTCGAGTATTCGAATTTTTTGTCAGCCAGCTTTTTCGGCAGCACGACATAATGTAGAATGCCATCATCGTCAGTAACAAATTGCAAAAAGCATTCATCCTCATGAGAACGGGCATACTCGGTAAGATGCATTTTGCTGTCAGCACCGCGCTGAACATACAGTTCCTGATTTAGACAGACCTTCTCCTCCAAATAAGCAAAGCAGCCAGTATCCATCATGCAGGCGACAGCGTTTTTCTTCCCACTGTTGGAATACCAAGTCGTAAAGTTCTTTCTTTTGACTGAGTGGGAAGTGCTGTACTGTACACCGTCAATTATAATATGGCCGTCAGTGGAACCGCCCTGACTATTCGACCTGCGGGTGGTCTCGTTTCCTTCAGTAGCAGTATTACTTCCCGCTACGGGTTCAGCAACATCGTCGTATAAGTCTTTACCGCCGGTGAGGATAAAGTGCTTCAGATAATTGTGGATGAGCATTCCGAGCCGGAATTCCTTGTAGTTCTGCTTCTCCACAGCTATAAAGAAGACCCTGGCTTTATCTCGATCCACGCTCGCCACTAATTCACTAAAGCGGTTCCCGTCATTGTAGTTTGCCTCCGTGACCTTGCGGTCGAGGAATTCCCTTAACTTGTCCGCATAGCAGCCAAGCCGTCGGACCATGCGGGCGATGCGGGAATCTTCTTCACGACGCATATACTCGGAGATATAATCCCGGAAGGACTTATTCGGATCAACCAGTATGTCTCCAGACTGAATGTCGCGAATAAACAGGTTGGCGTATTTCTGCTCTTCCGGGCTGAGCATACCAAATGACTTGTGGAGGGCCGCAAGCGTGTTATCGAAGGTTTCCTGATCGTAGCCGCCCTGCTCCCACAGCTTATAGAACTTATCGAAGCGGGAATTCATATAGTCAGCGTCGATGGCGTCAGTCCTTATTTCGGTGATATGCGTGTCAATTTCGAAGGGCGGGTCACCGCCAAAACCTCCGCCTTCTCCGGTGGAAAGCTCCTTATAGCGGTGGAGAAGCGCAAGGTACGTCGGCTCGTCAAAATCCACGTGGATAAAATTCTCTGTGCCGTCCTCCAACACTTCACTATAGCGGTCCTTCTGCCAGCTGAAGCCCTGAATTGTGGCGGCCTCAATGGTCTGATTCAGTTTCTTAAACTGCTTTGCAAATTTGCCTACGGCTGCCTTTTCATCCGGCAGTCGCTCGAAGTTCTCGACTCCAGTATTTTTGAAGATGTCAGAAATCTCAGCGAACAGGCGGTTCATCTTTCTCAGGTTCCCCGGCAGTTTGTCAACAAACAGACCGATGGGTATATCCCCAGAATAGGCTCGTACCGCTTCCTCAATGTTCCTCGCCATCGTGTGAGGGCGGCGGTAGTACTTTATGATTCCGAATGGCTTCTCGTCACCATAGAGCCTGTTGGTACGGGAGAAGGCCTGAATCAGGTTTTCATAATCCATGACCTTGTCCATGTACAGAGTATTGATCCATTTGGAATCAAAGCCGGTCAGCATCTGGTTTACAACAATCAAGATGTTAATCTGCTCGTCAGGCCCAATATGGTTATAGTGCTTCTTGTGCGCAAGGCGCAGTTGTACATCCTCTCGGAACTGGTCATAGCCAGACATGGAAAATGGCTGGCCAAACATGCGCTCATAGTCCTCAAGCATCTCAACAATGCCGTCTTCCTTGTCCAGCGACTTTCCACCATTGTCATCAATGGCCGGGTCGAAGACACCCGTTATGTTCATCTGCGGTGCCATGCTCCGGAGAAGCCTATAATACGCCACAGCCTCCGGGATGCTTGATGTCGCAAAAATCGCATGGAACAGGCCGTTGTGGCTCAGGCTAATCCAGTTGTCCAGGATGTCCTGAAGCACCGCCTTACGGTAGCTGAGTTCTTCGTACTGTGAGTTGGGCACGAAATCTTCTATGCCTTTGATGTACTTGCCTCCGCGCATTTCCCCCACCATTTTCACTTTGGTGGCATCCATGTAGTGATAGTAGATTTTTTCCTGCTTCTTGGTCTTGAAGACATCTTCGACCTTGTCGGCCCGAGCTTTCATAAGAGCGACTTTTTGCCTGACGTCTCCGTCCTTATAGATTAATACCATGTAAGGGTCGAAGCCAAGCACGTTTTTATCGCGGATGCCATCAGCGAGGGTGTATCTGTGCAGCTCGCTACCAAAAACTGTGGTCGTAGTATTGTCTTTCTTTTTGTTCGCGTCCTGAATCGGCGTACCGGTAAAGCCAAAAATCAGGGAGTGGTTAAAGGTAGTCTTGATGTTGGAGAGCATTTCTCCGAAAGTGGAACGGTGCGCCTCGTCTATGATAATGACGATCCGCTTCGAGAGAATTTTCTGCAAATCCGCAGCACGGATATTTGCATCATCCTTCGTGACATTACTGAGTTTCTGAATTGAGGTGACAATCAGCGTATCCTGGGTAGAATCGCTTTTCAGCTTGGCCGCAAGCTCAGTGCTGTCCTCTGTAGCCTGAATGACCTCTGACGGCCCTGCAAAAGCCGTGAAATCGTCAAACGACTGCCGGCCGAGAGCCTTCCGATCTACGAGAAAAACAACCTTGTCGGCATCATGACAGCTGGCTATAAGCGTAGCGGATTTGAAGCTGGTCAGGGTTTTCCCGGAACCGGTAGTGTGCCAGATATGTCCTCCAAGGATGTCGGTATCTGCCCAATCCTTAGCTGTGACCCGGTCGGCAATTCTGGTCGCGGCATAATACTGATAGCTCCTCATGACCTTGAGCGTGTTGTCCTTGGCATCGGGAATTGTGTAAAAGCCGATCAGGGTGTGCGCCATAGGGATATTGAGAAGCTCGGACACGACCTGTTTCCAGTCGTTAATCGGTTCATTGTCAAAGTTTGCCCAGTGGAAATAGAATGCTTTGTTGAATTCACCATCGGGGCCGGGGTTGGCGAAGTACACGGTTTCTTCCGGCTCCATAGCCACGAAAACCTGAATCAGCGAGAAGAGGCCGGTGAATACGCCTTCGTGGGCATACTTCTCTATCTGGTTGTATGCGCGGCTGACGGAGACGCCGCTCCGTTTTAATTCTATGTGGATGACGGGCATGCCGTTGATCAGCAGCATCAAATCGCCACGCCGGTCGTTAAGAACAGCCCGCGTTTTGAATTTTGGCTGCTGGACAATTTGATACCGGCTTTGCCCATTTGCAATTTCCTGACGATCATAAATCTTCAGGCTGATTTCCTGACCAAAGTGTTCCTGATCATCCGGGCTATCACGGCGGATGGATACGCTTTTCCCGTTGATGAAGTCATTCAGCTTCAGGGGTGTGCGCAGGGCAATAATCTGTTCAATGATCTGATCCATTTCGCCCTTGGTGAGCGGGCAGCCATTCAGCTGGTCCCGCCCACGGTTGTTTTCAAAGAGAATATTCGCCCAGTTCTGGACGAGCTCTTCCTCCGTTGGATAGCGGATGACCTCAGATTTCCAGCCACCCTCGATAAGCTGTGCTATGACTACCTTCTCAAATTCTTTCTCGGTTTCGTATGTCATGGGGAATCCCTCCTATACGAACATTCCCTGCAGGCAGGCGGCCTTGATGTTCTGCAACTTCGTGATGCGGTAATCATAGAGTTCGATAAGCTCATCAAGCGATGTCAGGAAATCCGCGATTTTCTTTTGCTCTTCATATCCTGGAACGCGGAGTTCATATTCCATCATCTCGTCAATGCGCAGAGTCTTGTTTCGCCCTGCGCCACTGGGAGAAGCGAGCCAAAGGTGATGGCGGAACCGTTCATCATTAAGGGCGTAGTGGAAGAATCGAGGATACATTCCTTCAGTGAAGCTGAACTGCGGGAAACGGTGGGAGACCAGTTTCCCTTCATCCTCTTCAGTGGTGACGGCAATGGCGTGCTCCCAGGCAAAGACAATATTAACGATGAAGTTATCCCGCTTCACGCGCTGGAGCCGCTTTTCCCCCAGCTGCTTGCTGGGCGCAACGTACTCGTAGAAGGTCCCTTTCATGTGGCTACGAATGCCAAGGCGGGTGTAGCCATCGGTGGGGGTCGGAAGGTAGTCGGTATAGGGAGTCAAAACCCTGCTCAGAGGTATTTTTTCCCATTGCGCTGTATACTCAGAAAAATGAATGTCAGGTTTGGATGAAGAACTGGTGCAAAACATTTTCTGAAGTAAACATGTTCGAGTCTCTTTATACTTTGCCAGTTTACGCTGATGAAGGGTGATAAGGTTATCGATTCCTTTAAAGTAATCACCGATTTTTCTCTGTTCCTCATATGAAGGAGCCGCCGTCTCAACATTATTTATAATCACCTTCGAGAGACTTGGTACTCCAGTTGATTCATCCTTTTTCTTCCAATCAACATTTTGAAAAAGACAGCTGGTAAAATCTAAATCATATCCATCCTTGGGAATACAGTAAAATAGCGTGTCTACAGTCCAAAATGGTGCTCTCAAAATATATGGTTTATCGATAGTACCTTTTCGTCCTATTCCGATAGCATCTTTATCTTCCGAAAGAGCAACATCTACGCTAAGCATATATCCGCCAGTTCCATAAACAGGAATATCCCCTTCACCAAGATGTTTATAATCCATTCCGCTACCGATATCGACAACATCAGAAAACTTACGCTGTTCCCAATCGGATGTATACTGCCGGAATCGTATCTTTGGATGTTTATTCATTTTCTCCTCCCAGCAGCATGCTTAGTGTTTTTAATCCTTCGGATGTGGCGGAGTCAGCTGATAAATCCTTTAACACAATAGCTAATGCTCGTTCACTGGTCTCAATCTTTTGCCCCACATCAGAGAATGTATGCTGATATTTTTTAGATAGGTGCTGCAGTTTCTCTTTTAGTAAGCGAAGCATAACGTCCGCCAAACCGGCGATGTTAGCAGTGATGGGATTTATCCATTTTTCTACCAGAAGTCCCAATGCCTGTTCAGTCGACATCTGCTCGATAGTTACCTTGGTTTTTTCGTGAAGATCGGCGGCCATCTGTTTTACTTCCCGCTTTAACTGCGTCTCCCGTTCCATCGCATCAAGAACAGCCAGCATCTTATACTCGAAGGAGTCCTCCGGGAATTCAAACTGTCGCTTAAGCTCTGCGATGCGGGTAGTGATGGCGGTCTTCGTATATGTGCCGTTTGCGCTGCAGGTAATAGCAGACCAATCTACCAGCTTGCAGTCACGTATATAGTTCTGCTTATCTGCCTTTCGGGAGAGAGTCAGATATTCCTGCAAGGCAGTAATCTCGTCAGATTCCACGTCCTCCAGAATTTCAGATACTTTATCCTTAACTCCCTTGGAAGAGAAGGACGCGTTTCCTTCATTTGTGATACTGCTTTCACGCTCATCATCTTCCAGCGAGTCTATGATCTCCTCATAGGCGGCATCAATCTCAGCCAGTTCCGCTTGCTTTCCCTCAAGAGCTTCAAGATCAGCGCCCAGCAGCTGTCTCTGCACAAGGTCAAAGGGCAGGATACGTCCAACCCAGCCTTCCTGTACTTCGATGGTCTTATCGTTCTTTTTCTTCGTCACCATATTCGGGTCCACCGCAGTAAGTGCGGCGTCACCCTCGGTATGGAGAATATCCAGGTCGATGCGGATCTGCGCCCAGGCATTATCCAGCACCTGATATGCGTCGTATGGGTCGATGACCGGGATTCCTTCCATGCGGCGGAATATCTCCTGACTGATTTTTTCTTCTTCTGCTTCCGCGCCGATCACATGGCGATGGTCAATAAGGTCGGACTTTAGCAGGTCAGCAAAGCCAGAAAAGGCCGCCTCATATTGGGAACGGTAACGGGCAACGGCGGGGTGTTCGGTTACATGCACAGCGATGTCTTCACAAGAGAACTGTACATAGTCAGAGGAAACCTCGGTAAAGAGCGTATCGGCCAAGCCCGGAAGCGCATCCCAGTATTCCTGCAGGAGAGCGACCTCCTTCTTGGGAATGCCGCCAAACATAATGGAGTGGATGTCCCAAGGCTCCACAGGATCAGTATTGTCGATGTACCTGGGGATGTTCAGATTGTATCCGTTTGCAACGACCTGCTCTTTGCTCACGAGCACGGAAAACCCCGGAACTTCAGCCCTGGCTTTGACAGTATCGGCAATTCGCTTGATGTCAGAGGCCCGGAGGACATTGTTTTTGCTGGCTTTTTCAAAACCTCTGGAGGCATCGATGATCAGTATATCGGTATTCTTTCGGACACGACGTAACACCATGATGATGGTGGGAATGCTGGTACCGAAGAATATGTTGGCTGGGAGCCCGATGATGGCATCAATGTTGTTGTTCTCCACGAGGTTTGTGCGGATGGTTTCTTCCTCATTGCCGCGGAACAGCACCCCGTGCGGGAGAACGATTGTCATGATGCCGTCTTCTTCCAAATGATAGAGGTCATGGAGAAGGAAAGCATAGTCCGCCTTGCCTTTAGGAGCGACACCATACTGTTTAAATCTCGGATCGAATTTCTTGTCCTTTACGTCCCATTTTTGGGAGTAAGGAGGATTGGAAACCACGGCATCCACTCGAGTAAGTGTATAGGTATCTGGATTGCCATCCTCAAAGAAGGGCCAGTCTTCTTCAAGAGTATCCCCATTGCGGACAAAGATACAGCTCGGAGAGATCCCGCGCATGACCAGATTCATCCGGGTAAGGTTGTAGGTGTTCTCTTTCAATTCCTGGGCATAATAGGTGATTTTGTTATCACCCTGAATGTATTTGGAAGCGGCGGCGCCGATGTTTATCAATAGCGATCCGGAACCGGATGTCGGGTCGTAAATACGGATGGATTTTCTATCCTTCAGATGCGCGGCCACAATTTCCGACATCAGCACCGAAACCTCATGGGGCGTGTAGAATTCGCCTGCCTTCTTCCCGGCGTTTGCTGCAAAGTTGCTGATCAGATATTCATAGATGAAGCCAAGGACATCATAGTCCTGCTTTCCATCCATAGGAATCTGATTAATAAGTGTGATAAGACCGCTGATGGCCTTTGTCTGTGTAGAGGCACTTTCGCCGAGTTTGGAAAGGCCGGTTTGAAGCGTGGTGAATATCTTGTCAAATACTTTTTTGTGCGTATCCCCGATGAGGCGGGAGAAGGCGGAGAGTGCGGTACGGACGTCGGAGACGTCAAAATCATCCCCTTTACCAATCCAGGTTGAGAACAGATTCTTATACTCGATGAAATATCCGATTTTGTCTTTTACATAGCCGACAAATTCCTCGTCGCTTTCATCCAGTTGCTCAATATCCTCATCCGTCATCTGTTCTGAACGGAAAAAACGAACCTCGCTCTCAGAGAGGTATTTATAAAAAATGAATCCAAGGATGAAATCCTTATACTCATTCGCTTCAATCTTTGAACGCATCTCATTAGCAGATTCCCAAATCGTGGATGCGAGCTTTTGCTTATTCATAACGGTGTGCCTCCGAGTATTGTTTTATATGTCCTGACAGGATGCCGCACTTGCAACGACGGCGGCGGTCCAGTCAGATGGCGGAGAAGCGTCAATGTCTGATAGGAGAGAATCCGACAGGGTTGAGAGAACAGCATCGCTTACACCGCCAGACGCGGCACTTGCCATTTCTTCCGCTGCTTTCTTTATTTCGTCATAGGTTTTTTCATCTGTATACGGTGAATCAAGTAGCAACGGTACAACATGAGCCAGTGCGGTATTCTCTGGATGAGCCGTAATCTGGAAATCAATCATATGTCTGATCGCAATGTACTGCATCAGGGTGATTTTGGATTTACGGGTTTCAAGGTTACTGACGCTCTGCTTTGTTATGCCCAAAAGATTACCCAGATCAACAGCGCGCCATCCAGCTATTTTTCGAATAGCCGGAAGGTTGTCCTGCAGCCTTTCAAGGCGAGTATCTTGTTCATTTTTCATTTCAGTATTCTCATTCATAATAATTTCAAGATCCTTATTCCGTTTTCAAAGGTGCCGGTAAATCAGATATATGATACCACGCAGGCTTTACTTCGGTCAAGATTTTTTAACCATATATCACGGTTTTGTATTATCCTCGAAACAGAAACAGGCAGCCCCAAGCGATAGGAGCTGCCCGCCTTTCACTGTTTCTGATGGGAAGGCGGACGCCGCCATGCTGGACAGACTGGCGGGGCTGGGGCTGATCGATCGGACGGGCAATACCCTGGGCGGCATTTCCTTCGATGCCACCGACTTCACCGGCCAGACGATGACGAACATCGTAAACAGCCTCGCCGCCAGAGGACAGCTCATCAACAAGGCCATCGGCATCCCGAACGCCTTTCACATGAACGCCGAACTGGTGAAGGAACTGAAGACCATAAAGCCCACTGCGATGACGGAGTTCATGGCCATCCTTCACGGCTACGGAGGGCAAAGCGCCATAAAGGGACTGGCACTCGGAAACGGATGGATCGCGTTTCCGGGGTTCCCTGATACCGCCGCCTGCCGCATACTGGCGGAGCGAATCGTCCATGCCGCCGTGACAAACCGCTGGATAAAAGGCAAAGCCCCGGCGGTCACCAACGAGAAGTACAGTTTCCGCGTGTGGCTCAATTCCCTGGGCATGACGGGAGAGGCTTATGCGGGGGCGAGGGCGGAACTGCTGAAGAACCTCTCAGGCGATTCGGCATTCCGCACGGAAGAGCAGAGGGCGGCATTCTACTCCGCGAGGCGCAGGCGACCGGCACAGGAGCCTGACTTCATTCTGCTCTGAGGAGGCACAGCATGAACAAGAATGTGACCATCATACCCCAGCGGGAACGGGCTGACAGGCATAAAACCCGTGTCGCCGTTTACGCGAGGGTCTCCACGAAAGCGGAGCGCCAGGGCGATTCCCTGGAAAACCAGATTACCCACTACACGGAGACGGTGGGCAATGACCCGCGCTATGAGCTGGTGGAGATTTACTACGATTTCGGCATTTCCGGTTTCAAAGAAGCCAGACCCGGTTTCCAGCGCATGATGGACGATGCCGAGACCGGGCGCTTCGAACTGGTCATCACGAAGGCCATCCCGCTTTGCCAGAAACACCCGGACGGTGTTGGAATCCACCCGGCGGCTGAAGGAGATGGGCATTGGCGTCTACTTTGAACTGCAGGGCATCAACACGCTTTCACAGGAGGGCGAGCTGTTCATGACGCTCTTTGCCGCCTTCGGACAGGCGGAGAGCGAGGGTGCGAGGATGCATACGCTGAATGTCGCTGAAACGCAGGTACAATGAGGGCATCACCACCCACAACGGGAAGACCTTCCACCGCGCCAGCGTGACGAGGCTTTTGCGCAATCCCGCCTACAAGGGCGACTTCATTGCCCAGCGGCATTACGTCACCGAGGACAGGAGGCTGGTGAAAAACAACGGCGAGAAGCCCATGCTCTACATCGAGGATGACCATATCCCCATCGTGACCAGGGAGCTTTGGGCCAAGGCTCAGGAGACGTTGGCGGCCGCCACGCACAAGGTTGCTCCGACCGACAGCAAACCGATGGCGCTGAATGATGAAAACTACCCGTATCGCCACCAGCTTTTCTGCGCCCGGTGCGGGCATCGGCTCAATCGTGCCGTCCGCGCCGGGCGCGTTTTATGGGAGTGCAACGGCAAGGAGCGGTTCTCGCAGGATTTCTGCTCCGGGGTCACCGTCACCGACGATGAGGTGCGCTCCTGGCTGCCGCTGGCGGAGGGCGGGCATTACGTGTCCGCCATCATTGAAAAGGGCAAAATCACAGGCCACGACCATACGCCGGACGAAGAGTGGAAAAAGGATCACAGGAAGAAGAACCGCTCGGCTGCTTCCCTTGCACCGGAACTGAACGAGGAGAACTACCCGTACATGAACCGCGTTTTCTGCAAATACTGCGGTTCCCGCCTGCGCAGGATTGTTTCCAACACCGGGAAGGTCACCTGGCTCTGTGACGGTCTGAGCCGCCAGGGGAAAAAGTTCTGCAAGGGCATCCGGGTGCCGGATGACAAGCTCAGGCCGCTGGCGGACATGGAAGGCAATTTCTACATCGGAAAGCATTCTGGTGATATGTCAATAGAAATTTGAAGGAATTTTCAAGGATATTTCCTCAAAAAGGGTGCACTTCACCAAGGCTCATATATTCCGAATTAACAGATAATTCAGAATATATCAACCCTCGTTGCTATCCGTA
>JAFWGA010000052.1 GCA_017515325.1 Blautia sp. | reverse complement strand
TCACCTATATTTGTATACACAATTTTAACCAATATAGCGGGAATCAGGATGAGGGGAGTTCCTCTTAGATGTCCTTACCTCTATATTCAATCAGATGTGGGTAAGCTTTATCTTGCTTACAAACATATTATACGAGGAGAACAGCTATGAAGATGAATAGAAGGAACAGCAGGATCGTGAGCATCTACAAGCAGTTTAAAAGCGAACTGGCCGGACACATGGAACTGACCATCGCTCAGGCAGGGAAGGTCATGGAAGACCTCTATGATGCGCTTGATGCTCTGGTGTGGGAGAGAGAGTACGACGACGATATCGACTACTGCATGAAAAACGATGAACTATTGCATTTTGATATCGTTAAGTGTGTAGAAAGTGGAGACGGATTCATTGAGGGACACTATTACGCGCAAGTCGGGTGGAATAACGGAATCAGTATTTGTTTACTGACAGAAACAGGCGATTGTGAAGTACATATACTGCTTTATCATGAGCTTCTGCATGTTGGCGTGAATGAGCGCAGCGGCGAAATGGTCTATGTTGTCAATCCTCATGACGTCGAGGACTTCCGTACAATCATTGACAGGTACGGCATTGACTGGGCGAAGGCGGTGAGCTGATGGCGAAGGCCGGGAGGAAAGGCAAGTATGAATACTGGTTAAGTGAGGAGGGACTCGCGCTCGTGGAAGGATGGGCGCGGAACGGTCTGACGAATAAGCAGATAGCGCAGAATATTGGCATTAACGAAAGCACCCTTTGTGATTGGGCGAATAAATTTTCAGAATTTTCCAACGCCATAAAAACCAGCAAGGAAGTCGCTGACATACAGGTAGAGAATGCCCTTCATAAGCGAGCTACCGGCTACAAATACACGGAAACCGTCGAAGAGCTTAGATTTGATAAGGCAACCGGAGAGTATAAACTCACGGTGGTCAAGCAGACTACCAAGGAGATGCCGCCAGACACGGTAGCTCAAATCTTCTGGCTGCGGAATCGGAAGCCGAAAGACTGGCGCAATGATCCGGAGAAAGCGCACGCCATCGATGATCAGAAAGCGGATGATGGATTCATCGACGCTCTGAATGGCACGGCTGCGGAGGATTGGGAAGATGAGAGCAGCTGAGGCGGTCTTCAAGTTTAAACCCTTCTCTACCAAACAGCGGAAGGTTCTGAACTGGTGGTGCGATTCGAGCCCGGTCAAGGACGCCGAGGGTATTATTGCGGACGGTGCAATCAGGTCAGGGAAGACAATCAGCATGAGCCTGTCCTTCGTGCTCTGGGCGATGACGTCATTCAACGGCGAGAACTTCATCATGGCCGGGAAGACGATCGGGTCATTCCGACGCAATGTCCTGTTCTGGCTTAAGCTTATGCTCAAGTCCAGAGGATACGTTGTTGAGGAGCACCGGGCAGACAATCTGATTATCATATCAAATCATGACAAGAGTAATTACTTCTACGTCTTCGGTGGTAAGGATGAGCGCTCGCAGGATCTGATCCAAGGCGTGACTGCTGCCGGGGCTTTCTTTGATGAGGTGGCGCTTATGCCGGAATCATTTGTCAATCAGGCTACTGGTCGATGCTCCGTACCTGGAAGTAAGTGGTGGTTCAATTGTAATCCGGAGTCTCCACATCACTGGTTTAAGGAAGAGTGGATAAACAAGGCAAAGGAAAGAGGCTTGATCTATCTCCACTTCACGATGGATGACAATCTCTCACTGACTGAGCATATCAAGGAGAGATACAGGTCGCAGTATAGTGGCGTCTTCTTCAAGCGATACATCCTTGGCTTATGGTGCATGGCTGAGGGCATGATCTACGATATGTTTGACGAGGACAGGCATGTTAAGTGTATCACTGATTTCGTAGCTCAGCTGGTTGATCGTAACCGATATGTCAGTATCGACTATGGCACGCAGAACCCCACCGCCTTCCTGCTCTGGAACAAGGGTGTTGACGGTGTCTGGTACTGCTGCCGCGAATATTATTACTCCGGTCGCGACAGCATGAAGCAGAAGACGGACAGTGAGTACGCCGACGATCTGGCATCCTGGCTGGAAGGTACATCGATACGCGCTGTGATCGTGGATCCGTCGGCATCGAGTTTTATTGCGGAACTGAGGAAGCGCGGATACAAAGTCATCAAGGCTGACAACGATGTCATTGATGGGATCCGTCTGGTTGGTATGATGATGTCACTCGGGAAGCTCTGTATTGCGTCATCCTGCGCGAATCTGATTGCCGAGATCGGCGGGTACGTGTGGGACGCTAAAGCAGCGGATAAGGGTGAGGACAAGCCGGTTAAAGCCAGAGACCATGCAGTAGACGCCATGCGGTATTTCTGCTCGACAGTGGTAGGATTAAAGACAGCCAGGATCGGTGATAAGAAGAGATTAGGATTGAGGTGATGCCTATGAAATATGTATTTACCATGCCTGCTGAAAAGTGGGATGAGAATAACCCGGATAAACTGGCATTGCTCCGGCTGATCCAGCGCCATGTATCACTCGTGCCGGATCTCAGGAAACTGAAAGAGTACTACGAGGGACAGCACGAGATCCTCAGGGAGACGAACCGCGAGAATAAGCTGGTATGCAATCACGCCAAAGACATCACGGATACCGCGTCATCTTACTTTATCGGCAATCCCATCTCGTATAAGAGCGTGGACGAGGATCTGAGCGTGCTTACCGAGGAATTGACATACGCCGAAGCAGACGAGACGGACGGGGATAATGGCACTGACCTGTCTATATATGGCAGGGCGTATGAATATATTTTCACGCAGCAGGACGACGTGAGGCTCAGGATCAAGAACCTGAATCCTGAAAATACATTCATGGTCTTTGATGACAGCATCGAGCAGAACGAGCTGTTTGCTGTCTATTACTACGTCAGGAAAGACGACACGGATCTGTCTGGGACGATACACTATATAGCCAATGTGCTGACCGCGAATTACAAATGGGTGTACGATATCTGCACGATACCGTCAGAATCCTCTGTTCTGGCCGGTCCTGAGCCGCATTACAAGGGAGAGGTACCTATCATTGAGTATCTCAACAACAAGGATGGCATAGGTGATTACGAGCTTCAGATCCCGCTTATTGACGCCTATAATGCCTTGATGAGTGACCGCGTCACCGATAAGGAGCAATTCATCGACGCGATCCTGGCCATATATGGCGCCCTGCTTTCAGATGAGGATGCGGATGAGAGCGACAAGGCGATGGAGCGACTCAAACGCAAGAAGCTCCTAGAGCTCCCAGGGGACGGTAAGGCGAAAGCTGAGTACATTACCAGGACATTCGATGAGACAGGAGTGGAAGTGCTCAAAAAGGCCCTGGAACAGGATATCCACAAGTTCAGCCACATTCCATGCCTGACTGATGAATCCTTCGGTGGAAATGTCTCTGGTGTGGCGATGGAATTTAAGCTCCTGGGGATGGAGAACGTCACGAAGATCAAGACAAGATATTACCGGAAGGGATTGCGGAAAAGGCTGAGGATCTTCTGTAACTGGCTGGCTACCGGCAGCAGGGCGCGCATTGATCCTGCCGGCGTGACTGCTGTCTTCTCCAGGGCTATGCCGAAGAACCTGCTTGAGATCAGTCAGTATATCTCGAACCTCGAAGGCATGGTCAGTAAAAAGACACTGCTTTCTCAGGTGCCGTTTGTGGATGATCCTGAGGCCGAGATTAAAGCCGTCCAGGAGGAGGCCAAGGAATCACTTAAGCAGCAGCAGGAATATTTCCAATCCCAGGGCGTTCCAAACCTTCCGCCAGAAGAACAGCCTCAGGAAGATGTGAAGGAAGATGAAGAGGAGTGATGGCTATTGGGAAAGGCGCGCTGCTGAGCGGATGCATGAGGACATGGAGCGCGCCGAAAGAGTGGCGGATCAGATAGCGGATGTGTACCAGAAGACAGCCGTTTACCTGACTGGACAGGCGAAGAAGGTCTTCGATAAATTCAGACGTGAGCATGGTCTGACTGAGAAGCAGGCCAAGGCGCTCCTGAATAAAGCGAGGAGCAGAAAGGATCTCGATAAACTCCTGCATGAGATCAGCACACGCGCTGTGACAGACGAGGAGAGGGAAGCGATATACAGGATCCTTGAAGCGCCAGCGTATGCCGCCAGGATATCCCGCCTGGAAGACATTATGTCCCAGGTTGACCAAGTGATGGGAGCCGTCTACAAGCAGGAAGTACCATTGAACCGTGACTTCTATATCCAGCTGGCCAAGGACGCTTATTACCACACGATATATGATATCCAGCAGCGTGCAGGCGCTGCTTTTTCTTTTGCCCACGTTAGCCGGAAGCAGATCAATAACACCCTTCAGATGCCATGGTCGGGGAAGAATTATTCGACCAGGATATGGGACAATACGCAGAAGCTGGCAGACTTACTAAAGATTGAAATGGTGGTCAGCCTGATCACCGGCAGGACGGATCGCGAAACGACCAAGGTGATCCAGGAAGCTATGGGAGCCGGAGCCATGCAGTCACGCCGCCTGGTAAGGACGGAGGCCGCGCATGTGTCATCCGACTTCACGCTCAGATCATACAAGGAATGCGGTATAGAGAATTATAGGTATGTGGCTATCCTCGACCTGAAGACATCAGAGGTATGCCGCGAGCTGGATGGACAGGAGTTCCCGGTCGAGGAAGCCAAGACTGGGGAGAACTATCCGCCCATGCATCCATGGTGCCGGTCTACCACAATCGCAGCGCCAACGCCTGAGCAGCTGAAGACAATGAAGCGCAGGGCGAGGGACCCGGTTACCGGTAAAAGCATGCTTGTGCCGATGTCTATGACATATAAGGAGTGGTATACGGAATATGTGGAGGGGAAGGTGGAAGTCGAAGCAAAAGAAAAAGGGGTCGGCAAGAATGCGAAGGCCAAGGATGAGACAACGCTGAAGAAACATGGGAAGGCTGACGAGAAGAAGGCTGATAAAGGTATGAAATCAGAGCCTGAGTTAAAGTCAGAGCCTGAGTCAAAGTCAGAATCGGTGATGAAACCGGAAGTTGCTTCTAAGCCAGAACCAGACTTCGGGACACAGGAATGGTTGGACGAGAATGGGATACCATGGAAAGACGTTACGCTGGAATATGAAAGAACCGCCACTCCAGGACAAGGGTCACTCTTTTTTGAAGAAGGTTTTGAGGATGTGATGAACGAAAAGGAAAACGCCCAATGGATATTCGAAACATATGGTGGGAGTGTGGTAGGCTTAAAACGATGGGATGAAAAGAAGAGCCCTGACTTTTTATGGAATGGTAAACTCTGGGATCTCAAAACTGTGACTACAGAGAAATCGGCAAATAGCGCAATCAGAGGGGGGCTGCAACAAATAGCGGATAACCCCGGGGGAGTAATGTTATACTATAAAAACCAAAAAGACATCTCAGAAAAAGAACTGATATCCGTAATAACAAAAAGAATGAAATGGTGCAAACAGAGGCGGGTTGATATATTGGTGCGTTTTATGGGGCGCGTGCTAATTATGAGATTTGAGAATGATTAAAGAGGGTGCCCCCCCACCGAAAATAGCGGAGACACACCCTCTTTATCAAGATATCTTATTTATATTATATAATTTATTTACGAATAAATCAAGTGGAAAATATCATTAAGTGAGGGGGCAATATCATGACTTTCGGAAAAGCTATTGAGGCAGTGAAAAATGGGAGACGGATTTCGCGCAGCGGTTGGAATGGTAAATCCCAGTACGTTGAGCTTGCCACCTGTATCTCTTACAAGAATCCTTCAGGAGAGATTGTCAATGTTAACCATGACGCGATCGGCAACCAGGCACTTGCATTTGTCGGTACCTCCGGCGTTCAGCTTGGCTGGCTTGCGTCCCAGGCGGATATGCTTGCAGATGACTGGCAGGTGATCGAATGAAACTGAAAGTAACAAAGCGTTATGTCGATAAGTATACCAAGGAGACCGTGCCAATGGGCACTGTCCTGCAGGATGTCACTGAGGCTCGAGCGCAGGAGCTCCTTAAGGCTGGCGTAGCGGAAAAGATAAAAGCAAAGCAAAATAAAGACGATAATACAGCACCTGAGGCCTGATCAGCTTCCGGTGCTTTTATTATGCTCCGGAACGAGCCTAAACTACCACTACGGCAATGGCCTGGGCGCGTATGCGAATGGGCTGGGGCAAGGATACGCAATGGGCTGGGCGCGAAGATCGTGAATGGCCTGGGGCAAAAGAGAGGAGCAGATAACATGAAAGATATGCAGTCCAGATACAAACTTCCCATGAACCTTCAGTTTTTCGCTGAGGAAAGCCAGGAAGATCCGAAACCAGTGGAGAATGATCCCGCACCAACCGAGGATCCAAAACCGGAACCACCGAAGCCCGTGAGCTTCGATGACTTCCTGAAGGACGGTAAGAACCAGGCGGAATTCGACCGGAGGGTCCAGAGCGCCATTGATACGGCCGTTTCTAAGGCCAGAGAGAAGTGGCAGATCATGGCGGACGACAAGGCTACCGAAGCGAAGAAGCTGGAAAAGATGTCGGCCGATGAGAAAGCGGAGTATCAGAGGCAGAAACGCATCAAGGAGCTTGATGAACGTGAGGCCGAAATCACAAGGCGCGAGCTGATGGCTACCGCAAAAAACACTCTGGCTGACAAGGGACTTCCGCAGGAGCTCGCATCGATCCTCACTTACACAGACGCCAAGGCCTGCAGTGCATCCATCGATGCTGTGGAAAAGGCGTTCAGTGCGGCGGTGGAAGCTGCGGTCAAGGATCGTATGAAGGGCGGGGAACCGATCAAGAAGGCGCAGGGCTCTGAGACTGCTGAGGAAATAATGGCGAAGACCATCAGGGACAACGTCCTGAAAGGATGGTCGTGATAAAGAAAGGAGCATAATTTATGCCTATCAACACACTTGCATATGCACAGATTTTGCAGACGACTCTCGATGAAGCTGCAGTGAGAGAAATGAAAACCGGTTGGATGGATCCGAATGCCAGCCGCGTGAAATACAATGGCGGCAATGAAGTCAAGCTGCCGAAGATGTCCACTCAGGGACTCGGTACTTATGATCGTGACAGCGGTTACCCGCAGGGCTCTATCACCCTGGCATGGGAAACCCACACCATGACGCAGGACAGAGGGCGTAAATTCCAGCTTGATTCCATGGATGTAGACGAGACCGCTTTTGTGCCCACTGCTGCCGGCGTTATGGGGCAGTTCCAGCGCGAGCATGTCGTGCCGGAGATCGATGCATACCGTATCTCCAAGCTTGCATCCAAAGCGATCACGCTTAACTCCGCCGGCATGGTCGCATACGGTCAGACGATCAGCGCGAATTCCTCCACACTCAGGAAAGTCAAAGAGGGCATCAAGGCAATCCGCGAGCAGGGATATAATGGTGCGCTGGTTATTCAGGCGAACGATAACACCAAGATGGAGCTTGAGCTCGAGCTTGCCGGGAAACTGCAGAACGTGACATGGAGCCAGGGCGGCATTAATACCACTGTCCCTGCTGTAGATGGAGTACCGATCATCGACACCCCGGCAAATCGTATGTATACTGCCATTACTCTCTATGACGGCGTGACAGCTGCATCCGGCAATGATCCGGATCAGACAATCGGTGGCTATGTAAAGGGCGCATCTGCGAAGGATATCAATTTCATGATCCTGCCGGTCGAGACGCCTCTGGCGATCACCAAGCAGGATAAGATGCGGATCTTTGACCCGAACACCTTCCAGAAGGCCGACGCGTGGAGCATCGACTACAGGCGCTACCATGATTTGTGGGTACTGGACAATAAGGTCGGCAGCATTTATCTGTCCATCACGCAGGCAGCATCGTAAGGAGTGATAAAGCATGATCCTGATCAAAGACAATGTAGAGCGCGTGGCTTCCGGCCATGCGCTCATCCAGAAGCTTAAAAGCGAGGGTTACAGGGAGCTCGATGGTCAGCCGGTTGACATCGAGGAGGAGGTCAGTCGGGCTGATATCCAATCCATGACAGTGGCACAGCTCCGCGCTCTGGCAAAGGAAAGAGGAATCTCCGGGGCGAATGCCCTGAAGCGAGATGAGCTCCTGGAGCTCCTGACGGAAGGGGGCGAGGAGGATGGCGCGGCAGGATGACGTGGCAAAGGTCAAAGCGCTGACAGGCGAAGCTGATGACGCATTGATAGAACTCCTGCTTGATGAAGCAGAAGAAGACGCACTATCGTACACGAACCGTACCAGGCTGCCTGACGCCCTGAGAAGAACGGTGCGACAAATAGCTGTCATCGCTTACAATCGCAGGGGCACCGAGGGTGAGTCCGGCAGGAGTGAAGGTGGCGAATCTTACAGCTTTGAGACGCTCCCGGAAAGCGTATACAGCGTCCTGAATAAATTCCGTCTGGCGCGGATCGGAGGTATCACACATGAGGCTAAAACAGAGCAGGATACAGACGTATCACCACAGGAAGCGGATGACAGTCAAGGATAACGAGGGCAGCACGAGCGAAACATTTGGCGAGGCTACACCTATAAGTGGCGAGAGCTGGCCTGCTTCCGGCCGTGTACAAGCTGAAATGTATGGCGACAGGCTCAAGTATATCCGCAATCTGAGACTGGCTGATACGTACACCATCCAGACAGACAATAAGGGTCAGCTGCATTACGTCCTGGAATCAGGCGCCGATATTCAGGAGCGTGACGGCATCTGCCTTTACGTCGATGGTGCGATGGATCCTGATTATCGCGTGATTTCCATCAGGCCTGACAGGTTCCTCCGGATGGAGGTGGAGCATACATGAGCGTAAGTGGATTAAATGGAGTTGATGATAACTTCAAAAAACTCTGCGATCTTGGTGCAGTGGAGACCGTGATCAAAAAGGGAATCCAGGACGTAAGGTCCGAGGCTATAGTCCTTTGTCCAAGAGGCGATGGCGAGCTGATGCGGAGTATCTTCGCAGAGGTGGAGCGGTACGGAGACCGGATCATCGGCACGTGCTGGACAAACAAGGAGTATGCGCCATATGTGGAATTCGGCACGGGCCCTGTCGGACAAGAGAATCACGCTGGCATAGCGCCGGACGTCACAGTGTCCTACAGGCAAACGCCATGGTGGATCCATGAAAGCCAGGTCGATGCAAGTACGGCTGAAAAATATCACTGGCCGTCCATCGAGACCAAGGACGGTAAGTTTTACCGCTGCAGTGGCCAGGCAGCGCAGCCGTATATGTATCCCGCAATGGTCAATGTGCAGTCAAGGCTCCCGGATATGTTCAGAGCCGAATTCAGTACGGCTTTCGACGGGAAGGCGAAGAGATGAAGAACATTAAAGATCAGGTATATCAGGCGCTTCTGAGCGTGACGGAGAATGTAAGCGACGTATACCCGTCCCAGTGGAGTGAGGGAGCAAACATCCAGCTCACCGAGGAGGAAAACCGCGTGCAGGAGCGCACGGGAAATTCAGAGCAGAAGGCATACGTCCGGATCAGGATTGATGTCTGGCACAGAGTGAGTACGTCCCAGGTAGCCCTTGAGGTGGACAGGGCCGTGTCTGCTCTTGGGCTTGTGCGTACATCATGCGCAGATGCGCCGGATCCATCGCCGTATAAGCATAAGCAGATGAGATACGAGGGTATCATTGACATGGAATCAGATTATGTCTTTTGGAATAATTAAGGAGGGATAGAAGATGTTAGCTAATGGTACAACACTCAGTTATAAGGACGGTCAGGAGTATAAGAATCTTCCTGGGCTCAAGGAGATCCCCGGAATGGGTGTAGATGCCGAGAAAGTGGATAACACGGTACTGACTGATCCGCACAAGAAATACGAGCTCGGTATTGGTGACCTGCCGAATATGGTTTACAAATTCAAGTACGACAACACGGCTGCCGGCAGTCCTTACAGACTCTTCCGCGGCTGGGAGGCAGACAAGTCCATCAAGACGTTCAAAGAGCAGCTCTTCGATGGAACCACGACCGAGTTTGACGCCCAGGTGTCTGTAAAGCGCACTGGCGGCGGCGTAAACGGCGTAATCGAGTTTGACGTCACCATGTTCGTGCAGAGTGATTTCACGGTTACTGATCCGGCGTAAGCTCAAAAATAAACAATCCACGGGGTCAGCTTTTAAATAAGCTGGCCCCGTTTTTTAATATCAGGAGGTATGTATATGGCAAAGGTACAGACGCTCGGCGGACTTGATGACGATCAGATGATTAACGACGAGGCGCCGGAAGAGGCGAAAGCAAGCACGGAAAAATCAAGACGTGCCTTCTTCTACTGGAATGTGGGCGGCAGGGATTATCGCCTGAAGCTCAATGCCGACATGATCTGCAGGCTGGAAGACAAGTACAAGGGCTCGCTCTTCAAGCTCATGGACGACATGCCGCCCCTGTCCGTCATGCTGACCATCATACAGGCAGCCATGAAACCATGGGAGCACGGAATCGGTTATGAGGCAGTAAAGCAGCTGTATGACGCGTGGATCGGAGAGGGTAACTCACAGCTTGACCTGTTCCGTGCGGTACTGATCCCTACCATGGTGGTGTCCGGTTTTTTCCCGGAGGAGACGGCGCAGAAGCTTCTGGCAGAGATGGAGGAAGCTCAGTAAATCGGCTCACTGACTCAATAGTCTCTATCTACCCGTATGCGCTCGAAGCAGGGATCAGGCCTGAGTATTTCTGGAGCTTATCCTTTGGTGAAATTATGGATATTCTTGAGGCATACAACAAGGCAGAGACCAGGAGGCGCAAGCGGGAAATATCTGACAGCTTTATGCTGGCTCAGTTGGTGGCCGCATATTGTCTTAATGACAAGGATCATAAGCTACCTATGCCATGGGATTATTACCCGTCACTCTTTGTGGAGGAGAAAAAGACAGCGAGTGAAGCAGAGCTCCGGTCTCAGATCGAGGAATACAAACAGAAAAGATTTGATTATTACAGGATACATAACGAGAGGAGGGCGAGGCAGATTTGAGCATATCGTTAGGTACGCTTAGTGTGACCCTTGAAGGCAATACCAAGGATTTTAAGCGGGCTATGGAAGAGAGTCGGAGTATCGCCCGAAAATCGGTATCCGACATTCAGAGGGCCACAGAGACGGCTATGACGCCCATGCGTGATTTTAAGCGCAAGTGGGGAAACCTGCAGGTCAAGCTTGGATTTAAGACCGAGACCAAGGAATATGAGCAGACCCGGGAACAGATCAGGAAGACAAAAGAGAAGATTGAGCAGCTCGCGGCGAAACAGAAGGAGCTCATGGACAGCGGCCTGGACACAAAGGTCACGGCCAAATACCGCACACTGGAGCTCGAATTGGCTCGGGTGCAGCGAGAGTATGACCGCGTCGTGGAAAAGCAGAAGGAGCTTGAAAATTCCGGTGGGGCATATACGCAGAGCGGGCAGTACACCATGCTGGCCGATAGCCGGAATAACGCCGCCGCCGCAATGATGCGAGAACAGAGCAATATTGCTCATGATAAATCAAGGCTTGAAGCGAACCCGAACGACCCGTTTAACGACATCCTGAGGCATAGTATCCAGGAATCAGAAGAGAAGGTTAAAAAGCTACAGGCTACTATTGACGAGACGACCACCAAACTGAAGGAGATGGAGGAGTCCGGAACTCGCTGGATCCCCACGCAGAGGATGGAGGAGCTTGCCACCGAAGCCGCTGAAGCTGCTCAGAAGGTGGATGCGGTAAAGGGCAGGATGAATGATCTCGCCAATGCCGGCATGGCTACTGAACTCTCGCCGGAATTCCAGACAAACCATGCAGAACTCGTATCGAATGAGAATACACTGGAAGGCCTCGCGGAGATCGAAAGACAGCTTGTGGCGAATAACCGGATGGTTGAAGCCAATAACTTCTCTTTCCGGAAACTCGCGTCAACTGTCGCGGGCGGGCTCACGAATGGCTTTAAGCGCGTAACGGCAGCCATCCAGAAAACAAGCGGAGCCTTCGCCGCGCTGGTTAAGAAATTCAGCTCCGGCATCTCCAAGATGGTCCCCGGGCTATCAAGGATAACCGCAAGCTTCAGGATGTTTAACCGCAGCGCAAGCCAAAGCGGGCTTGACGTCGGGAAGCTGACAAAGAGCATCCTGCGCTACGCATTCGGTATCCGGAGCGTATTTGCACTTTTAAACAAAATACGGACTGCCATCAAAGAAGGGCTCGATACGATGGTTAAGGCGGATCCGACCGGAGAACTGAACGCGTCCATATCGAGACTGAGCAGTACATTTATCCAGCTTAAGAACTCCCTGGCTGCTGCTGTCGCTCCGCTCGTCATGGCGCTGACACCGGCACTGACAAAGCTTATGCAGGTCGTAATTAAAGTGACTGACAGCTTTGCCCAGCTCATGTCCGCTCTGACCGGGAAGCCTTACACGAAAGCTAAAGAGGTCTGGCAGGATTACGCTAAGTCCCTGGAAACAAGCGCTGAGAAATCCAAGAAGGCTAAAGAGGCAGCCAAGAAAGCCAAGGAGGCCGCCAAGGAACTCAAGCGTGAGCTGATGGGCTTCGACCAGATCAATAAACTGTCAGATGATACAGATAAGGATGAAGACGAGGATGAAGAAGACGAAGGCCTGAAGCCAACCGACCAGTTCGGACCCGGCGTCGTCTCGAAGGGGATCAGCGATCTTGCTGACAAGCTCAAAGCCATGCTCGGTGAAATCAAGCGCGCTTGGGCACAGGAAGGAGCTGCTGTCCTGGCTTCCATGCAAAAAGCCTTGTCTGCCATCAAGACCCTGTTGTCTGATATTGCGAAGACCTTCTACCGTGTCTTTATGGAGGGGTACGGCTTCGAGTGGGCGGTAAGCTTTTTCCAGCTGCTCCGGTCAGTATTCGATGTGGTGGCAGCCATAGCCACTGCTTTCGATCAGGCGTGGAACGATAACAATCGAGGGTATGATTACATAGTCTCGATCTTTAACATGTTCACGGAGATCAACCGCACGCTGACGGCCATAGCCGATGCATTTGCCAGAGCCTGGGCGAGCCCGTCCGGATATAATGTTGCAGCCGCATTGATTTACATGTGGACACAGATCAATAACCTTATCGCGGCTGTCGCTGTAGCCTTCCGTACCGCATGGAACAATAACGATAATGGCTATTGGCTGATCCGGGCAATCATGGACATGTGGGCATCAATCTATAATTTGATTGGTGATGTGGCTGCAGCTTTTAAGACCGCTTTCCTCAGTGATTCCGGCGTGCGAATGATAGAGTCGATCCTGGCTCTGATCCGGACGGTGGCCGAGATAATCACGGCTATCACCGAGTCGTTCCGGGCTGCCTGGAATGGTGGCGAAAGAGGCGTCATGTACGCGCAGTCGATCATGGAGATGCTTGGAGCGATATCCAATCTCCTCAGCTCCATTGGCCAGGCATTCAAGCAGGCATGGGAAGGCGGAAGGGGTCAGGAAATTATAGAGACAATCCTCGCGATCCTGACAAATGTCCATGAAACCATACGCAACATCGCGGAGTCGATCCAGCGCGGATGGGAGAAAGCTGGAGTCGGTGTATCAATCTTCGAGCACATTTTAGATATCGTTCAGGATGTCCTTGATTTCTTTAACGAAATCGTCAAGGCCACAGAAAACTGGGCGGCCGAACTGGATTTCTATCCGATCTTCAATGCGTTTGATACACTCCTGGAAAAGATAGAGCCTGTCGTAAAAATCATTACTACCGGTCTTGCCTGGGCGTGGAAAAACATCCTGCTGCCGCTTGGCAAGTGGACCATAGAGGAAGCACTGCCTGCCGCACTGGAAGCGCTCGGCGCGGCCTTCGATGTGCTTACCAGCGCATTGGAAGCGTTAAAGCCTGTGTTCGAGCCATTATGGAATAAAGTGATAAAGCCGTTGGCTGAGAAGACCGGAAACATGATTATTACTGTCCTTAATGCTATCAGGGATGCATTGGAGGGTCTCTCGAAGTTTATCGATGAGCATCAGGAGGGCTTCCGGATCTTTACAGATATCGTGCTGAAACTCATAGCCGCGTGGATAGCAGCCAAGGCAATAATCGGTATTATAGGTGGCATAATCGCGGCGGCAAAGGGTATCGCCGCTGTTGTGGGAGTGGCTGCAGCTGCTTTTAATCCATGGATCATTGTTGTCGCGGCAGTAATAGCAGCCGGTATAGCGCTTGTGAAGAACTGGGATAAAATTGTCAACAGCATAAAGAAATGGCGAGACAAGGTTGATAAGGCGCTGGAAAACTTCTTTGATGGATTGTCAGACCAGGTCGCAAAGATTAGAACCAAAGCGATAGAAATAGGCAAGAGCGTTGTAGACGGTATCAAAAAAGGAATCACTGATTTCTTCAGTGATCCGCTTGGCTGGCTTAAAAAGAACATTGTAGATAAGATTGTCAACGGCATAAAAAACCTGTTCGGTATCAAGTCACCGTCTAAGGTTATGGCGGAAATAGGCGGATATATCATCGAGGGTATGCTGCAAGGCATTATTGATTTCTTTAAGGATCCTCTCGGGTGGATCAGGGAGCACATCTTTAACCCATTTGTCGATGGCATCAAAAGCCTGTTTGGCGAAGGTGATGGGTCGACATTATGGGAGAAAGGCGCAGGCCTGATCAGTGACCTGATTGGCGGAATCGGAAGTCTTGCCGGTACAGTAGCGGATGGGTTTATAGAAATCAAGGACGGGATCGGCGAGAAATGGGATGATATCAAAAAGACCGCCGGCGAGAAATGGGATGAAATATCGACCACGCTTTCTGATGCCTGGGATGGAATCAAGTCCACTGCCTCTACGGCCTGGGACGGGATTTCATCTACTTTGTCCGATGCATGGGATGGTATCTCCTCGACAGCATCTACGGTATGGGACGGAATCTCCTCGACAGTATCTACTGCATGGGACGGGATCAGTACCACCGTAAAAGATATAGGCAATAGCATTGGAACCGTTTCGACAGCAGCCTGGAACGGCATCTCTTCGGCAGCGTCCACCGCCTGGGATGGGATTAGTACGACTGTCACCAATGCCGGCAACACCATCGCGACAGCCTCGGCTACTGTCTGGGAAGGTATTAAAGGGGCTGCCGGCTCAGCGTGGGGCGCTATCACGGATACGGTGTCGTCTGCCTGGGATGCGATGACGGTTCCGGATGATTACATCGTCGATCTCAACAACTACGCTGATACAGTCAATGGCCTGTCCTCTGTGGTGGATAACCTGGCTGGATCGTCGGGTGTCACCAGTGATCAGATCTTTACCATGCAGGACGCTGTAGCACGCGCATGGGCCGAATGTCAGACCGGATCCGAGGCGATGGATATTTTCCAGACAGCGTGCCGGAACGCAGGGATCGGGTCCGATGTACTGCGCGAGGCCTGTCAGAACACCGGCATAGATGTTGGCAATCTGACATCTACAGTGAGTGACGCCAGGACGGGTACGACCGAGTTTGGCGACACGACAGAAGCCGTTGGAGACAATCTGGTGGAGGCATGGAGAAACGCCAACTCAGGAATGACATCGGAGATTAACTCCGCTGTATCTAATGCGCAGAGCCAGGCACTGACGCTTGAGACCGATATGGCTACAGCCAACCAGGGCATAGAATCAGATACCAGCAGGAAGTGGTCGGACATCCATGACGCCGTATATGACAGCTTCCAGAAGGTGCATGAGGATCTGCATGGTAGCAACGGCCTGGTTAATAAGCTGAGGGATATCCTGTATGAGAGATTCGAACGCATGACCAAGGTCATCCCTACGAAGTTTAAAGACGTAGCGAAGGATATCGGATCGTATTTCACGAAATCCAAGTCTGAGATCGAGAAGAACTTCAAAGGCTCCGCCATCGTCAAACAGATGCAGCAGGTCGCAAACAATGTGATTGCCTCGTTTAAAAACGTAGCAAAAGATATCGGTTCAAAGTTCACTCAGACACAATCGATGATAGCTAAGGCACTCAATAAGACAGCGATCGTCAAGACGGCATCTGATACGGCAAAAGGCTTCGTGGACAGTTTTAAATCCGTACATACTGATACAGCGAAACCCTTCCAGTCGATCCATACGGAAATAGATAAATCAATCAATAAATACTCGATCACAAAGACCGCAACAGACACAGCGAAATCATTTACCGATGCTTTTAAGAACGTCGGCAGTGATACAGGAAAAGCCTTCCAGAACGTACATCTTGACATCGAGAAAGAAGTCAGGAAAGACGAAGTGGCTGGTACCGGAAAGAAGACCGCATCTGCATTTACGGATGCCTTTTCTAACATATCCGCCGATACTGCATCTCATTTTGAAAGCGTCTCAACAAAGATCAGCGAGAAGACCGACGTAAACTCAATCAGAAGTACAGCAGAAAATGCTTTGTCGGCATTTACCAACATGTTTGTCGGCGTGTCTGAAACAATCAAGGGATACTTCAGTGGAGTAGCATCAGCCATGTCGTTGGATGTCTGGTCAATCAGTAATAATGCCAACAACGCCGTAAATGCTTTTACGGCTCCGTTTGCCAATATCGCTTATACGATCAGCGGTAACATGTACAGCGTGCTGTCGTCCATCCAGGATGTACTGAGCTACAATAACCTGTATAACATTGGCCAGAATGCTGGTAATGCACTTGCCAACGGCTTTCGCAACGTCCACATCCCCACGCCGTCAATCAACATCACAGCCTGGGACAACGTGCAGGTCGGAAATGGCTCCATGCAGGTTCCGAGGTTTGCCATCAACTGGTATGCCGCAGGTGGCTTCCCGAATTTCGGTGAGCTTTTCCTTGCCAACGAAAACGGCCCCGAGATGATAGGCCGTATGGGTAATCGCAATGTCGTAGCAAACAACAACCAAATCATAGAGGGCATAAAACAGGGTGTTTTGGACGCGTTTACGAGTGCAATGGATAAATCTTCCAGTAATGCTCAAAACGGCGATAATAGGCCTGAAATCAACGTCTATGTGGGCGGCAGGAAGA
Source organism: Blautia sp. (assembly GCA_017515325.1). Taxonomy (GTDB): domain Bacteria; phylum Bacillota; class Clostridia; order Lachnospirales; family Lachnospiraceae; genus Blautia_A. The sequence continues at coordinate 37,745 of JAFWGA010000052.1, read as the reverse complement.
TCACTGACGTAGTGGTAGAGCAGATCAACCAGCGAACGAGAATCAATGGGATATCGCCATTATTGCAGTAAGGAGGTGGGCTTATGGCACTTACCATCGGAGGGGCAGTAATGCCCACTCCTAAGCTTGGTGGAGTAACCGTCAAGCAGGAAAAGATATGGTCAAAGAAGACGGGCAGAGGCAATCAGGACGGCCTGATGCTTGGAGACATTGTGGCAATCAAAACCACAGTATCAATCCAATGGGGGCCGCTTACACGGGCAGAAAGGCAGACAATTGAGTCTGCCTGTGCCTCTGCCTTTTTCAATGTCTCGTATCCAGAGGAGGGAGTGAGCGGTACATTTTATGCCGGCACTCCGTCATTTACCACATACAGCCATGTACAGGGATATAAGCAGTATTCCAGTGGACAGGTTGACCTGATCATGCAGTAAGGAGGTGGTAATATGGCAGTAACGATCACTCAGACGCAGAAGACCATCGTTACCGGTAATATCAAGGTTGACGATAAAAGTGTGGTGTTTTTGAATGCCACTGTGTCTGATGGTGTGATGGAAAATATCACGCAGAATATACAGGATAAAACCTTGTACGCCGCCAATAAATCGGCAATCGAAACCAAGATCACACAGTTTAAGAATAGCCTTGGAAATCAGTCATAGAAGGGGATCAAACATGAAACTGACACTCGAAAAAATCAGGACAGCAACAGAGCTGCTCATGTCGTTTGGGCATAAGACATTCCCGGTGAAGATGTCCTATGCGGTCGTTAAAAACTCAGCCATCCTGAAAGCTGAGTACGACAACATCGAGAAGATGCGAGAGGAAATCTGTAAGAGATACGCCGATACAGATAATGACGGGAACCCGAAGATTATCGAGGATGAGAACGGCAGGAGATACGCTTTATCTGAAGACGGGCTGAATGCGTTTGCCAAGGAATACAACGAGCTTCTGGCGACGGAAACTGAGGTGGAGGGTCTGCATGAAGTCTCACTTGACGTAATCGAGCAGTGTGAAATGTCGGGAAAATACGACAGCCTAACCACTGGCGAGCTGGCCGTTCTGGACTTTATGTTTACAGAGTAACCTCGCATTTCCCGGGAGGAGGTGACGGCCATTGTATCAGAATGTGTCGCAGGAATACCGCACAGAGATAGGCAAAAATGGGCGGCATTTCCGGGCGAGAATCATGAAGATGACGGACGGCCAGTATGTGGATCAGGGAGCCGTCATCAGGGAATTAACATACATCGGAGGCACGAACGGAACAGACCATATCACCTTTGGTTCTGTTATATCCGCAAGCGTTGAATTCACACTGTATAAGCCCAATTTCGCCATAGCCGGGCAAGAATTCAAGGTGGAAATCGGCCTTGATATTAATGGCGTTCCTGAGTGGGTTCCGATGGGATTATTCACGGCTCAAAGGCCGATTGGCGACTGGGAAGAGACTAAGGTAGTATCCTACGACAGGATGCAGAAATTCGAAAAAACTTACTTCCCGACTATCACATTTCCTGCCAGTACTGATGCAGTCATACGCGATGTGTGCGAATGCTTTGGCGTCGGATATGTGCTTCCGACAGTCAATAACAGTGGATGGTCTGCCACCATGAAAACCAAGCCTGTGGGGTATACAGGGCGTGAGGTTCTGTCATGGATAGGCTGTCTGCTTGGCATGTTCGCAGTCATCACAAGGGATGGCAAACTGCGCTTCAGGTGGTATGAGAATTCCACAAGAATCATTCCTCCTAACCGGTACTGGGAACCGGCAACAAGGACAGAATACCGGTACAATGTCGGCGTGGAAGAGTATGAAGCAGAGGATGAATCCGGTACAACGATCACTGAATTTGTCCGTAACAGCTTCAGGCTTGAGCGACTGGAATGCACCACTAAGGACGAGAACGGAGAGACGATTGTACTCACGGAAACATCCGGCTCAGGCCGTCAGGGCATTGCTTTTTCCTGCCTTGATATGACGCAGACTCAGTTGCAGAACAACTTCAACCGGAGCCACACAAACTTCGAATGCGCTGTCAGGAACTTCGGTTTCCAGGTGGGGCAGATTGAAGCTATGGGAGACCCGAGGATTGATCCGGGGGACGTGGTAATTGTCAAGGAGATACTGCATTCGCCTGTGGTGATCAACGGCCAGACAATCCCAAGTGGCGACACGGTGACGTATCCGATACCGGCTATGTCGCTGATATTCGGCTTTGATGGCGGTCTGTACATGAGTATAGAATCCTTCGGAGAAGCTGATTCTGAGACTATATCAGATATCAAAGGACCGTCCGCTAAGGAGATCGACAGAATCGCTGCGGAAATGCTTCAGGCCACCTATCTGATCGCCAAAAAGATCGACGCTGCGGAAGTCGAAGCGCAGTACGCGAGGATCACTTCTCTTGATGCTACCAATGCCAGAATTGACAATCTTGACGCAGGATTTGCCAAGATAACCATGATAGAGGGTGATCTCGCCAGCTTCAAGCAGACTACCACAGACAGCCTTGACGCCACCAGTGCGAGGATAGAAAACCTGTACGTCAACTACGGTGATTTTGTCAATCTAACAGCGGAAAACTTTCAGGCAGTCAACGCAGATATTGACAGTCTGGAGGCGAGACAGGCTAATTTTGAAACGCTTGCAACGGAGAGATTAACGGCAACATCTGCGGATATCCAGACACTGACAGGCGATATAGCCGCATTCAAAACAGGCGATTTCGCTAACCTGTCAGCGGACGTAGCGACATTCCAGACCACAGTAACAGGCAGTCTCAGAGCCATCAATGCAGACATTGATGATCTCAAGGCAGGAGCGATTACCACTACATATCTTGAGGCACACTATGCGCAGATTGACCTGTCAAATGTGGAGGCAGAATCAGTCACGACTGCCATGATCCAGACCGGTGCAATCGAGACAGCGCAGATAGCAGACGGTTCAATCACAGACGCAAAGATAGTAGGTCTGACAGCAAGTAAAATCACTGCCGGAACGCTTGATGCAGGCGTGATAACGGTCATGAATCTTAACGCAGACAATATCACGACAGGCACGATAAACGGGCAGAGAATAGCGCAGGGAGCTGTGTCTTTGGACAAGCTGGCGAGTGACGTGACGGGTAATATTTCACAGGCTCTTGATAACGCAGGCTTTGCGATACAGAGGGCTAATGCTTCTGTGGCAAGAGTAGAATTCTGGTACATACAGACTAATTCTGATACTATAGCTCCTGATTCAGATGATGACGGATGGAGTCAATCAGCGCCGTCACACGTGGATGGAAAATACATCTGGGAGAAGCGGAAAAGCATCACGGCATCGGGAACCGTAACAGAGACAGACCCGGTTTGCATCTCCGGTAAGGATGGCACAAGCCCCTTGCTTGTACACATAGATTCCTCTGCCGGAACGAGCTTTCATGACCATGAAATAAGCACTTTGCTTGTATGTACGGTCTATTATGGACTGCGTGATGTTACATCGAATGTCACTCGTTTTACATGGAAAAAGAGGTTGAAATCAGGGGAGATTGACCAGAATTGGAACAACAGCATGACGGGCAATCAGATCCTGATTACGGCATCAGATGTGCAGGAAAGAGCTGTCTTCCTGTGTGAAGTAACAGTGGAAATTTAAGGAGGCAAAATGGCTCAGACAGCAGTATCATTTGGCAGTATTACCATCACAGACTTTACGGATCTAAAGCCGTTTACCTGCCAGTTGACAGCCAATCAGCCGTCAACAGTGCTTTACGATCCTGACCAGAACACATATACCCCCAACTGGGGGACTACGGCGACAAACCTTGTTGTGACTCCTGTTATCAGGTATGGCGCTACGATCCTGACAAATACGGACGCTGCTTTGTCCATCACGTACACTCGTAAGGAGGACTCAGGCACAGCGACAGCGCTTACGACAGGCGAGGCGAAACAGAGCAACGGTACGCTTAAGGTCACAGCCAACAAGTTTTCCAGTAAGTCGATTACACAGATCACTTATATCGCAACGGTCTCTTACACGGAGCCTGAATCCAATCAGACATTGACCGGAGAGTGCACTATTTCCTTCACCTTTATCGCCAGACCTACGAACGCTAAGACGTGTTCTATCGAAGGCGATACGGTGTTTAAATACGGCAGTGACGGTGCGATTATGGGCGCTACGTCCATCACGATGACAGCAATTCTATCCAACGTTTCTGTGGTAAAATGGCAGTATCTGAAAGAAGACGGCACATGGCAGGATATATCAGGCAGTGCGTCAACCACAAGAACAGTGAGCCATACCGCGGTGTATTTCATTAATGACAAGGCTACTTTCAAGGTAGTTACAAGTGATGATAGTGTATATGATACGCATACTATCGTCAAGCTGAGGGATGGCGCTCCGGGCAATTCCACTGTGGCTGCAGTGCTGACGAATGAGGATCAGATGATTCCATGCAATCAATCCGGTACACCCACATCATACGACGGTGCAGAGTGCCGGATTATCGTGTACAGTGGCAGTACGGACGAGACAAGCGCATGGTCTTTGACGGGTACTGCGACAGGGTGCAAAGTGGTATTTTCCGATGACGGAAGCACATGGTGCGAGACATCATATGGCTCTACGTCAGGGGTAAATACATCTTCTTCAGTCACAAAACCATACGTCAAGGTCGTTGAGATGCTTGCCGATACTGCGACGTTTTTGTTTAAGGCTACCAAAGACGGAACGACACTTCGGAAGACCTTCTCGCTGATCAAGATGAAGACGGGTGCAGACGGAACGTCACCTACGATTTACATGTTGGAATGCTCAGCACTGGCAGTGAATGTCAATGAAGCTGGTACTGCTCTGACCCCATCAAGTGTGACCATCAAGGGCTGGAAAAAGACGGGAAGCGAAGATTGGACAGCATATTCCGGACGGTTTAAGGTTACCGCTGGTGATGGAACGACAAATATCTATACGTCATCGAGCAATGAATCAACAGCATCAAAAACATTGACATCCACTCAGATGAAGAATGCCCTGTCTTCCGGTTATATGACCGTACAACTTTGCTTGGCTGGTGGCACAAGCACTGTGCTTGATTCACAGACTGTTGTCTTTACCAGCGACGGAGATACAGGAGCGACAGGCCCACAGGGAGACCCCGGTGTTGACGCTATCAATGTCGTTCTCGGTAATCAGGCTGACGTTATACCATGTACTAAGGATAATAAGACGTCTGCCGCGATTACGGTGTCTATCCCATTTGTAGGGTACAAAGGGACTACTCAGGTGGCATGTACATGCTCACAGCCAAACACTCTTTTTGGTGAAACAGCAAGCGTCACGAACGCAACTGCTACATCAAACGGAACAATAACTTACTCCATCCCTTCTGGTACTTCAGTCGGTTCCTCGACAGGCACTATTACACTGACATTTACCTGTCAAGGTAAGGAAATCAAGCACGTTTACAGGTGGACGAGATCGACAGCCGCCGCAGATGCAGTCTTCCTTCAGATGCTGTCTCCCGGTGGGAATATCTTCACGAACGGGGAGGGTTCCCTGACACTGGAAGGGCATCTGTACAAAGGAGCCACAGAGGTGACAAGCGGCGTTACATGGGCATGGGCAAAGCTCACAACATCATGGACAACCGTATCAGGTACGACTTCGAGTATCACCGTTTCAGGCAGTGCCGTCGATGGGTATGCAGTATACAGATGCACTGCCACGTATGACAGCAAGGATTATGTCCAGTATTTCAGCTTCTTCGATTACACTGATCCTCTGCAGGTAACTGTCATGTGTACGCTTGGTACGCAGATCAAAAACAGTCAGGGGATAGGTGCAATCTATGCGCTTGTTACTCGTAACGGAGAAGAGGTTGATCCCCTCAAGAGTGACCGGTTCCTGTTCGCGAATCCATCCAGCCCAGCCACTGGAGACTTATATTACAAGATTACCGGCGGCACGACAAGGAATGTCAGACTGTACAGATACTCAGGCTCTTCGTGGAGTGATGTGACGACCAATACCACCTATGGCGGGTATAAGGGAACCTACGAATGGACGTTTCTGGACGCCAACGGGAATATCATCACGCCAACGGGAATCGCTACGACAGGAAAAGTTATCTATGTCGATGCGGCAGCTATCAATGGCAAAATCACAGCTAACTGCAAGGTAACCATGTGAGGAGGTGGCGGCATGATTAGTCATGGCTCTATCACAATCACAGACGTGATATCGGGTATAAGGGTAGACGGTACGCACACAGCTGCCACATCGACTTTCAAAGGCAATATCAATGTCGCAGAGCTTACGGACGGTCTCGAAATCTCGTATTGGCTCCCATATGGTTACACAGGGCAAGGTATCAGTTATACACCCACCGGGGGGCAGGAGACCTTCGGTGCGGTGCTTAACCTTACGCTGTCAGATGGGACTACGGTATCCTCCCCCATCTTTTACTCAGGATTGGAGAGGTTTAAAGGTCAGTGTCAGCCTGGCGGTATCATGCACATGACATACAGAGTAAATAAGGCCATCGATGGTGCTACGGCCACAGGGTGGTGGTGTGATGTAAGCCCAGAAATCTCGATTGGTGGAAGAAATCTGGCCTTACAGTCAGCCACAGCGAAGACAAGCGGTAGCTCGGTTGATGGCTCTGCATATACTGGTAGCTATTATTATTCCGACTACGGAATGAGCCTCATGACTGGTAATACGGACGATCTGTTTACGCTGTCTTTTGATTATGAGGTGACGGGAAACAGTGCGGATACCGCCCGTATTTATGTCCAGGTCAACGGCGGTCAGGTTAATAATACGCTCGAAGATCGTAACGTATATGTTATTAACGCTCCATCCGGTCGGTATATCAGGACGGTAAAACTGTCATCAGCACAGGCCACATACACTGACACATTTTGCTCAAGAATGAGGCTTTATCAAGCTACTGATGGAGCGGTTTTGAGTGTCTGGAATTTCAAGATCGAAAAAGGCAGCAAAGCTACAGACTGGACACCAGCTCCCGAAGACGTAGAGGCTGACGCACAGGCGAGAGCAGACACAGCGAAAGCAGAGGCTATCGCACAGGCGGCAGAGGATACGCAGACAGCCATAAATGAGATGGAAATAGGTGGCAGGAACCTTCTGCTTGATACGGATGCACCGTCGCTGACTAAGGTGGCGGCTGGAACCAATCGTATTTTTTCAGACGGTTCAAACACAAGCGTTGTTCCTGAATATATCAGTATTTCAGATCCACCTGTCAACGTATCCCATGGAGCGAGATTTACTGTCAATACGGCAGATGGTAAATATCGAGGAATCAGATGGTACGGCACAGGATCATATATACCTTTGATAGATGGCTGGACTTACACAGCATCATGCTATTGTCGTGTGACATCTGGGACAAAGATGAGGCTTCGTTTCAGATATGGGAAAGGTGTTTATAAATGGTTAGAATATATTTATATCGAGAATACTGCGTGGAGAAGATACAGTATTACATTTACTTATGATGGTATAAATTTTGGTGATACAGATGGTACTGGAACGACATTTAATTTCTATTGTTTCGCATCCTATGTCGGCGCAATGGAGATGTGCGGATTCCAGCTTGAGAGGGGTATCAAAGCCACAGACTGGCAGCCGGCTCCGGAGGATGTGGCGCACGAAATATCCACAGCCATGATGGCGGCAGACGGAAAGAGTGCTGTCTTTTATCAGGATACGCAGCCGCTTGTGTCAGGTAAGGTTGAGAACGACATCTGGTTTGACACGGCAAATAATAACACCATGTACAGGTTCCACAACGGGGCATGGGAGAAGAGGCAGTTTGGATTAAAAGCAATCGCCGCTGAGTCAATCGACACCGACCAACTTGTCGGCAGAGCGGTAACAGCAGCAAAGATTGCAACAAAAACCATCACGGCAAATGAAATAGCGGCAAAAGCAATCATAACTGAGAAAATTGACGCAGGAGCAGTAACGGCAGGTGCGATTGCAGCCAATGCAGTCACAGCCGAGAAAATAGCGGCAGGATCAATATCTGGCGAAAAACTGGTGATCGGGGACTATAACAATCTCTGCGACCTGACCACAAGCAATCCTGACGGTTACGCCATACTCGGCACACTGCCGTTTGATGGATATGATAATGGGTATTACTACAAAGACCCGATAGATAACTACCAGACTGCCAATGCGGCGATAAACCTGTCTGTACTAAAGACAAACAATCTTGATGTCGGTGACACCATCTATTGCTCGTTTGACGCTTACAGGGCAGGAGGAGCATCCGACACGGCAAGCATAAGGCTGCAGATGACATTTACCGATGGCTCTGCATCGCAAACGCTTGAGTCCGCTCCCGTATCGCTGACAACGTCGGTGGAAAAATACGAGATATCCCTGTCGCCGTCAGACAGTAATATCCTGAATAACATCAAATACCGCTTCCGATTCCGCGCTGATGCTGGCACGAACGTCAGGTGGTATGTCAGAAACATCCGCATATACCGTCAGTCGGGGACTACCATGATCAAAGACGGCGCTATCACAACAAATAAAATCGTTGCCAGAGCGATCACAGCGGCGAAGATTGCGACAGAGACCATCACAGCCAACGAGATAGCGTCCAATGCAATTACGTCTGCCAAGATCAAAGCCGGGGAGGTAAAGGCGGTCAATCTTGACGCAGGAGCCGTCACAGCAGAAAAGATTAAAGCAGGAGCTATCACTGCATCGAAACTGGCTGTCGGTACTCAGTCGCACATACAGTGCGTGTCAGAGACGAGCGAGAGTAGTCTCGATATCATACGGTCAACGTTTTCTGATGCTGTCGCTGACAGGTGGAGTGTAACTGACGGATATCTTGTGGCAAATTCCGCGCAACTGCATTTTCTGACCGGAGTATACGATGGCAGTTTTTCACCGGGCGAAACCTTGTATTATGCATTCCAGGGTATAGCCGGATCGGGATCAGGCGATTACATCGTCAGATTGCGATTATTCATGTATGGCCCGGATAACACCACCATAATTGCGTCAATCAATGGTGGGTATCATACGCTGACACCAACGCTTGACACGTATAGCGGCACACTTACGGTATCAGCATCTGCGTCAGGCAATGCGAGATATGCCATAGCCATAGAAGGCATATCCCCATATCCTGTATACCGGATAAAGGGAGTCAGTGTCTATCGTCAGTCCGGCACGACCATGATACAGGACGGGGCTATCACGACTGCAAAATTGACAGCGGATGCTATCAAGTCCACCAACTATAATGGTTCTGTGGATGCTACCACGGCAGAGACTTATTCAACAGCAGGGACGTTCTTTGACCTTAACACAGGCATGATCAGGTCTAAGAATTTTCTTGTGACTTCCAATGGCGATGCCTACTTTAAAGGCTCTCTGGCAGTGGGGAACGGGACGCTTGGTGGCGTCAATATAGGGGCTACGTCCGTCTATTCCGGTTCTAAAACCGCATACAATAATGCGAACGCTGGATTTTTCCTTGGCTCTGACGGTAAATTTGGCGTGGGCGATTCCAGCCAGTATATCCGGTTCAACGGCACGAACCTTGACCTAAAAGTTAAATCGCTGTCGGTGGATGGATCACCAGTGGTAAATGCATCTGCGCTCAATGGGCAGAACCTTTTCCTGGGTACATTGTATCCAGTGGCAAGTCCGGCAAAAAACAGACCGAGGCTAAAAAACAGCAGTGGTGTTGGCATGTCATCTGGCACCGCCACAACTGCGGAACATGGGATTAAAATTACAAATACGTCAGCAGTCAGACCAGTTATCAGATTCGGCTCAAACAGCACCACAAGCGGTACAGTCCAATGCTTTGAATCCGGTGTAACATATAGTCTTTCTTTCGACACTACATATAAACTCCTTTCCGGTACTACAAATACTGACTCGAATTATTATCTCAACGTGTATTTTTATTACATGACACCTGTAGATACTGCTTATACAAGCATTACTTTGGCTAACATCCACGTTTACTCAAAATCCAATACAACAGACAGAGGGAAGACATTTACAGATCATGTAGAAATCACATTTACTGTGCCTGACAATGTAGCTGCGTGTTATATGACGATAAACCCAAGTGTGTCCACAGCATCATTTTATGCCGCCGGCGACTTCATCGAGCTTCGAAACCTCATGCTCGTCAAAGGCTCTACGCCTGTCCCATGGTCTCCTGCTCCCGAAGATATGGCAGGAACAGCCACAAACTATATGTATTACGACAGCACCAATGGTCTTGTCCTGTCTCAGACCGGCGTAGCTCAGACTGGGTATAATGTCCAGATCACAAACTCTGCGCTTAATGTGCGGAATGGTGCATCCGTGTTGGCAAGCTACGGAGATGCCGTTACGCTTTACCATGGGATCAGCGGGAAACAGGCACTTGTGCTGGATTCTACTAATGGTGTGAGGATGTACAAGCTCAATGGCTCCACTTTGGCGGCACAACTTAATGCGGATGGACTTACGGTCTCCTCTGGTAAAATAGGCGGATTCGAGATTAACTCGACAGCTATCAAAACTGACGGTGTGGCGGTTACGAGTAATGCGGATAATTCGATAGCCTTGTCTTCTGCCGATTTCACAAGGACGATCAGTGGGACATCGAGATCAGGCTTAAGGTTTGCCATTGGAGATAAATTCGGCATAACCGGAGATGGAAAGCTATATGCTTCCAGTGCTACTCTCTCTGGCGCTATTACAGCTACGAGTGGGGCGATTGGAGGGTGGAGCATTAATAACGGCATCCTTTCTTCAGTGGCATTCAACAATGATCCATTCGTTGGTGAAGACATTTTTATTGGAGAAGATCAGGGAAATTCCTGCTATTACAAAGCGTTTCTTTGTTCCGAAATAAGCACCAATTCAAGTTGTTGGATGTATTTTAAGAAAAGCACAGATAGCATAATTAATCCAAGTGCATATCCTGCCACAGGTGAAACACTTTTGTTTTCTTTGAGAGCTGACGGAAGTGTGTTTACAAATGGTTACTTAAAGACCAATTACGGGGTTATACTCTGCGAAGGCACTGCGTTATACCAAATGGCTGGAACTATTGGGAACCACAGAAATGGTGAATGTATCGGAAATCAGATTATCAAACAGGTTGTATCTGACACACAAAGCGAAAGAATTTTAAATATAGCAAACAACTCCTATACTCGAAAAATAATCTTAAATAAAGCAACTGAAGTAAGCGGTAGTCTTACCGTAAGCACAAGTTTGACTTTAGGAACTATACTAACCGTAGGTACTCACATATATCCATCCGATGATGATAATTCCTACTTGGGGTCATCCGTAAAAAGATTTAAGGCCGTCTATGCCACCAACGGCACAATCCAGACCTCCGACGAACGCCGTAAAGACATCATCGGCGATCTAGCAGACTACAAGAACCTCTTCATGGCACTGAAGCCCATCTCCTTCCGCTGGAAAGAGGGGAGCGACAATAGTATCCACTTCGGTATAGGGGCGCAGACTACAGAGAGGGCAATGAAGAGCCTCGGTATCAAAGACCTTGCCATGATAAGGCTGGAAGAGGGGAGTTATAGCGCCATATACACGGAACTGCAAATGCTCACGATTCCTGTCGTACAGGATCATGAGAAGCGTATCAGAGAGCTTGAGGAAGAGCTTGAAAGGCTCAGAAGGGAGTGATATTTATGCCATACAACATTCAGCAGGTTAATTTTACAAGTCGGTATTGGGTCGTGTTACTGCCATGTATCCTGATGGCGGCAGACATCATCACGGGATGGATACAGGCAACAATCAACGGCACATGGGACTCAACCAAAATGCGGAAAGGATTATACCGGAAATCCGGCGAAATGCTCATTATTGTTCTGGCATATGTCATCTCTCTGGCTATTAATCTGCCGTTTGATGTGGCTGCTTTTATCGCCGGGTATGTGGTAATCATGGAGCTGATATCTGTATGCGAGAATCTCAATCAGGCAGGGCTTCCGGTTCCGGTGTGGATCATTAAAAGGCTCGGTAAGGTGGCTAAGGATATGACAGAGGACGATCCGGTCGAGGAGGTGAAAGAATGAACGTCGTGACAAGTCTGCTGACGAATAACGCCTGCTATCAGGCTTGGGGTAAGATCATAGTCCGCGGCCTGATGCTCCACTCTGTCGGCTGTCCTCAGCCATCGGCGCAGGCTTTTGTGCGGAGCTGGGATAATGGCTCGGTACAGGCCTGTGTCCATGCCTTTATTGACGGGCTGACGGGTACAGTCTACCAGACGCTTCCTTGGGATCACCGTGGCTGGCATGCAGGGGGAGCTGCCAACGATACCCATATCGGCGTGGAGATGTGCGAGCCGGCAACGATCCGGTACACAAGCGGCTCCTCCTTTACTGTCTCTGACTACGCAGACGCAAGGGCCTGCGTCAGACGCACGTATGAGGCCGCCGTGGAGCTTTTCGCGGAACTGTGCAGAGTTTATGGGCTTAACCCTAAAACGGCGATTCTGAGCCATTCTGAGGGGTATAAGCGAGGCGTGGCTACCAATCACGGAGACCCGGAGCATCTATGGAATGGTTTGGGCATGGGTTACACAATGGATGGATTCCGGGCAGATGTCGAAGCTGCCATGGGTGGACACAAGGCAGACGGGACAGGAAGGGCGACAGTCATTCCAATCCTGACCGGTACTCAGGCGGCGGATATCTCACGACTCAGCGAGTCGGAGATTGTAGAGAGACTGGGAAGGCTTTGTCAGGAGGATGCCAGGACATCCGGCATACTGGCATCCGTATCGACTGCTCAGGCGATTCTGGAATCCAACTACGCACGGTCAATCCTGGCTACCGGCGGGAACAATCTCTTTGGGATGAAGCTGACGCTGTCCGGTCAGACATGGCAGGGCGATGTCTTTACCAAGGAGACTATCGAGATCTACGACGGGAAGGCAACCACCGTCAAGGCTGAGTTCCGGAAATATCCCTGCATCGAGGACAGCATAGCCGACCATAGCAGATACCTGTCCATCGACAGATATAAGGGCGTCAAGGGATGTAAAGATTTCCAGACGGCTGTCAGTCTGATTAAGGCTGGTGGATACGCGACTGATCCAAACTACGTCACCAAACTGTGCGCCGTCAGGGATAAGTGGCGGCTCGGTGATCTGGACGAGCCGGTGAGCGAGCCGGAGACAAAGGCACTGCCGTATACAGTCAGGGTGACGGCATCTGACCTCAGGATCAGGACCGGGCCGGGAGTCAATTGGCCTTGGACTGGCAGGTACACAGGGCAGGGGATTTTTACCATCACGGAAGAGATTGGCAACTGGGGCTGCTTGAAATCCGGGGCAGGATGGATATGTCTTGACTACGCAGAGACGATCTGATAAAAATAGGGCAGACAAAGGTTTTTGACCTTGCCTGCCCTTATTTTTATTTTGCCAGATCGTCACAAAAACATGTCAGATCCTGCCGTACACGGTTTTAGACCACTGGTTACTCGTCACAAGATAGTCACAATGCGAGCCGGGAACCCGCTGTTTATACGGATTTCCGTTAATTTAACCTTAAAGCGCACTTTAAAAAAGCAAACAAAAAAGGGGAGCCAATAATGACTCCCCGCGACGTTACTCTTTTTCTGATCTGCAAAGAGTATCCAGTGTAACATTAAGTGCATCAGCAAGCTTGATGGCGGTATCTACTTTGCAGCGATCAAACCGTTCAATGTCTTCAATTGTCCGGACAGGAACTTTTGATATTTCAGAAAGTTTCCGGATGGAAAGACCTTGCTCGGTGCGGATTTTTTTCAGATTCATGAAATATCACCTCATAAACAACAGGAATAGGCCGACAACAACAATAACAAGCCAGATGATAGATACAGCAAGATAAAATATAGCTTTTTTCATTGCTTTCGGAATGGAGCCGTGTTATATTTGGAGAAGAAGGGGAGTCTCTGACCCTCCCCTCCCTGAACTATCGGATACTCTGAATAATCATATTTATTACAGCAATCAGAGTTCCGATTTCAAGTGCAAGCTGGGTAAGTGCTCGAACCACTTTCACCAGCTTGTAAATCTTCTTCTCCATTCCTTTTTTCACCTCCTTTCTATGCTTAGATTATACCACGTTAAAACGTGGTTGTCAAGAAAAAGATTCCTATTCCAAGAGAAAAAAAAACTCATTAAAAAGGGGTTTTATAAAAAAAACGGAGAAAATGAATATGGATACAATCCAACAGATCAGCTTTACCAGTCGCTACTGGATTATCCTGTTGCCGCTGATCCTTATAGCAACTGACATAGTCACTGGATGGATCCAGGCCACGGTTAATGGTACGTGGGACAGCACAAAGATGAGAAAAGGGTTATACAGAAAGTCCGATGAGCTTCTCGTAATCATACTGGCCTGTGCAATTTCTGTTGTTATCAGCCGGTGCTTGGTGAGATGGAGGAGGGTACAAGGGTTGCATGGTATGGTTTTTTACACTGAGGTGCAAGGAGAAAAATGGTACCTTGTTGCTTCACCCTATGGCATGGGCTTTTCAAATTCAGGATATTTACAAACAGCGTCTAAATAAAAAAAAGAGGGCAGCGAAGTGCTGTCCTCTTTTTGGTTATGCTTTTTCATATGGGGCAAAAATGGGGCAGGACTTTGGTCTTCCATGTGCAATTCAAGACCAGCCCTGCCCCTGGGAATCCGCTGAAATAGCCACCTTTGACAAAAATACTGCCCTTTGTGCACCCCACATAAAATTTATGTAGATTTTGTGATTTTTGTTATCTGGCGTTTTTTGAGTGCTATACTATCATAGAATTAGGAATCAATCAGAGAGGAGCGGTGTACATTGATAGAGGTAAAGCATTTGACGAAGCGCTATGGAAACGTGACGGCGGTCGAGGATCTGTCCTTTACGGTGGAGGAAGGGCAGATTTACGGCTTTCTCGGCCCCAACGGGGCGGGAAAGTCCACTACCATGAATATGATGACAGGGTATATCGCTATGAGCGCCGGTACGGTCACCATTCAGGGACATGATATCATGGAGGAGCCTCAGGCGGCCCGCAGATGCATGGGGTATCTTCCGGAACAGCCTCCCGTATATCCGGATCTGACAGTGAGGGAATACCTGGATTTTGCGGCGGGACTGAAAAAAATCCCTGCCAGAGCTCGGGAGAATGCCATCACAGAGGCTATGAGCCAGACGGATATCCTGGATATGGCCGAGCGTCTGATCAGAAATCTTTCCAAGGGATACCGGCAGAGGGTCGGTCTGGCTCAGGCTCTGCTTGGTGCACCGGAGGTGCTTATCCTGGATGAACCCATGGTAGGTCTGGATCCCAAGCAGATTGTGGAGATCAGGGAGCTGATTCAGTCCCTGGGAAAGAAACATACGATCATACTGAGCTCCCATATCCTTTCCGAAATACGTGCCATCTGTGACCATATCATGATCATCTCTCACGGACGGCTGGTAGCCAGCGATACACCGGACAGGCTTCTTCAGACCATGACAGGGGCAGGAAGCCTGGATGTGACTCTCAAAGCCGATGAGGCTAAGGCGGGTGAACTTCTTAGCTCTTTTGGAAATGATCTGTCCTTTAGTCTGACTCCCTCTTCTGAAGAGGGATGCGTGTCGGCCCGGATTCAGCTCTCGCGGGAAGAGCCGGATATCAGGGAGCAGCTTTTCTATCATTGCGCCCAGGAGAAGGTTCCGATCCTGGAGATGACACGGAACAGCCAGTCCCTGGAGGAGGTTTTCCTGGAGCTGACAGAGGAAGATGAGCCTGCTGGAACACAGGCCGGAAAAGGCGTCCCCAAAGGGGAAGAGCCTGCCCGGAACGTGGCGGTCGAGGAGGCGGAAAAGGAGGCGGATCAGGCATGAATTCGATCATAAAAAAGGAAATAAAGGGATATCTGACAAGCATGACAGGGTGTATTTATATTGCCTTTTTAATGGTTGTCTGCGGTATATATTTTACGGCTTATCATCTGCAGGGCGGGTATCCTCGCTTTGCCTATACCCTGCAGAGCATGCTCAGCATTTTTCTGATTGCGACACCAATCCTGACCATGCGGAGTATGGCAGAGGAAAGAAAGCTTAAGACAGACCAGCTTCTTTTGACTTCGCCGGTATCTGTGGCAGGGATCATTGTGGGGAAATTTCTGGCCCTGATGGGAGTCTTTGTGATTGCAGTGGCTCTTCTTTGTGTCTACCCTATCATCCTTTCCTGCTTCGGAGAGATTGCCTTTGGGGAAACCTATGTTGCTGTCCTGGGCTTTTTCCTGATGGGGTGTTCCTTTCTTGCCATCGGCCTGCTGATCTCTTCTCTGACGGAGAGTCAGGTGATCGCTGCTGTAGTGACTTTTCTGGTTCTGTTTGTCTGTTATGTCATGGAGGGGATTTCGGGCTTTTTTCCGGAAACGCCGCTGGCGTCTCTGGGATCTCTGGCTGTTTGCATTGCCTTAATGGCACTGCTGCTCTGGAGGATGACGGGCAATTTCTTCCTTACCCTGTTTGCCCTGATGGCCGGGGAGGCTGTACTGGCAGGGCTGTACCTTTTAAAGCCTCTATCGTTTGAAGGCCTGATTCAAAAGATTCTCAGCTGCTTTAATATCTCCGGTCATTTCTCTGAATTTGCCAATGGAACCCTGGACCTGGCAGGTGTGACCTACTATCTTTCCGTTATTTTTGTCTGCCTGTTCCTGGCAGTTCAGTCGGTCCAGAAGCGGCGGTGGAACTAGGCGGGATGAGGATGGGTTGCTATGATAGAGGAGACAAGCATGAAAAGACAATTCGATGAGGAGATAATACAGAAGAAAGAAGAAGGAAGGCTGAGAAGGAAGGCTCGTCGGCGCAGAACCCGTTTCGGCACCTATTCACTGGCCATGACAGCAGTGGTGACAGCCGCTGTGGTTGCCCTGAATCTGATCGTTTCCGAGCTGCCTGCGGCCTATACAAAGCTGGATTTTTCCAGCCGCCAGCTTTCTGTGCTGACGGAAACGACAAAGGAGCTGCTGACCGGTCTGGACAAGGATGTCACCATATATGTGATCGCGCAGGATGGGAATGAAGATACCGCGATCGCCCGTCTTTTGGAGCGGTATGAGGATCTGTCCCCTCATATCCGGGTAGAGCAGAAGGATCCTGTCAGGTATCCTCAGTTCGCCGCGCAGTATACCCAGGATCAGATCAGCGAGAACAGTCTGATTGTGACCTGCGAGGATGCCAGCCGGGTGATCCTTTACAATGACATGTACGAGTATGAGATGAATTATAATTATTACAGCTATGAAGCCACCGGGTTCGATGCGGAAGGGCAGATTACCAGTGCCATCGCTGCGCTGACCTCGGACCGGCGGCTGACGGTTTATACCATCACCGGGCATAATGAGGTGGAGCTGCCGGATAGCTTCCGCAAGCTGATGGAAAAGGAGAACCTGTCCATCGACAGTCTGAACCTGATGGCGGATGCCCAGATCCCGGAGGACACAGGGGCTCTGCTGCTGATCTCACCGCAAAAGGATCTGACTGAGGCAGAGAAGGAAAAACTGGCGGCATATCTTGGCCAGGGAGGTCATGCCCTTATCCTTACCGATTATTCCAGTGCCGATATGCCGAATCTGGGAGAGCTGCTTTCTGCTTATGGCCTGGCAAAAACCGATGGTGTCATAATGGAAAGGGATTCCAACCATTATGTCAGGATTCCTTATTACCTGCTGCCGACCATCGAGAATACGGAGGTGTCCGCTTCACTGACGGGAGGGAATGGCTATGTTCTCATGGCGGCCGCTCAGGGAATCCGGCAGGAGGATGTCCCGGATGGTGTGGAGGTAACTGAGCTTCTGACGACCGGCTCCGGTTCATATGCAAAGTCTCATGTCGAGGAGATGACAACCTACGAAAAGGAAGAAGGCGATGAGGACGGACCCTTTGCGGTTGGCGTGATGGTGACACAGGACGTGGAGACAGAAGAAGCACCGGAGGAAGAAGCCTTGCCGGAGGAGGCTGAAGAAGCATCGGGGGAAGAAGCCTTGCCGGAGGAAGCAGAAGAAGCACCGGAGGAAGAAGCCTTGCCGGAGGAGGCAGAAGAAGCATCGGAAGAAGATGCCCTGGTTGAGGAGCCGGAAGACACATCAGAAGTAGATGACAGGAAGAAGGAAACGGTATCAGATGAAGCAGCCGAGAACAGCCCGGAATGGTCCGGTCAGACCAGGCTGGCGCTATTCGGTTCTTCTTCTCTGATCGACGAGGGCGCAAACCAGATGGTAGCCGGCGGGAACAGTGAGCTGTTTATCCGTACCCTGAGCTGGGTCTGCGGCACTGAAAATGCAGTCTCCGTACCCAGCAAGAGCCTTTCCCTGCCGCATCTGACGGTGACGGAAGCGGACAGCAGGCTCTGGAGTATTGTCGTCATTGGCATGATACCTGGTTTTATTTTCCTTTACGGATTGTTTGTATGGTTGAATCGAAGAAGGAAATAAAGGATAATAGTGAGGGCACAGGAACCCATTGTGATTATTATCAGCGAGGGTAGGAAAATCATGAATAAATTTGTAAGGCTGGTGATCGCTGCCTGTGTGATGGCATTGCTGTTTGGGGGCTGGCATTATCTGCGGAAGAAAAACGAAGATGCGGCGCGCTGGGAAGAGGAGAAGGCCAAGGGAGAGATATTGGTTGAGGTTGATCCCGAAATGGTACAAAGCCTCTCCTTCTCGATTAACGGGACGGAAACGATATTTGTGAAAACGGATCAGATATGGACGATGCAGCAGGATGCTTTCTTCCCGGTGGACGAAGCAGGGGTGGAAAAAATCCTGTCAACATTGCATCCCCTCCGTGTCAGCAGGGTTCTTCCGGAACCGGAGGATCTTGCCTCCTATGGACTGGATCTGCCGGTAAATACGGTGAGGATCGAGCAGACAGACGGATCGGAAGTGAAGGTGCAGCTGGGGGACAAAAATGAGGGGACCGGGGACGTCTATGTCAAGGTAGATCAGGATGATACCGTATATACTGTCTCTCCTGCTTTGCTGGAAAGTCTCCCTGCGGATCAGATGGATATCGCCAGGAGTGACAGTCTGACCGATATATCCGAGTACGAGGCACAGGCGATCGAGATACAGACAGGAGAAAAAATGATACGGCTCCTGCACGATTCATCCTCCTGGACGGTGGCTGAAGGATTTGAAGAGGAGGGCAAGGCGGCAGACGAGGAAGCAGTCAAAGCTCTTCTGAATGAACTCAATTCTCTCTATATGGGGGATTTTGTGGAATATTATTGTACCACACCGGAAAAGTATGGCTTGGATGATCCCCTGTCGAGTATCTATGTTTACAGCCAGGAAGAGATGTATTCCTACGGCTTGCTGATCGGAAACCCGACAGCAGATGAAAACTCTGTCTATGTACAGCTTGAAGGATCCATGCAGGTACACACATTGACAAAGACAGCAGTGGATGAGATCCTCTCTCATACGGCAGAGGAGTTCCTGAAAAAATAGGGATGCCCTTACAGGCGAAACGGCAGCCCGCACTTGCTGCGAGCTGCCGTAACTACGCAAATTGCCGAGTCGTTACATTTGTCGTGTGTATCCATGACGGAACAGTAGCTTTGTCGTTGACGATACACTACATAAAGTACCAGACAAACAGAACGGGTACGACCATGATGAGCCAGCCGATGAAGGCCAGCCTCAGATGGCGCTTTTCTCTCATAACAGCAATAAACTCCCTGATCAGGGCACTGGGCCAGTAATAGCCTGCGACCCGGCTGCCGATGCCGGTGCAGGTAAGGCCGATCTTCCGGCAGTAGGACAGGCAGCGGTAGACATGATAATTGCTTGTCACAAGAGCAGTATATTTCCGCCCGGGCCTGGCATCGATGATTTCTTTGCAATTCTTCAGATTTTCCATTGTATTCATGGAACGGTTCTCGATCAGCACATCGTCAATTTTTACCCCATGTTCGATGAGATAGACAGCCATAGCTTCTGATTCGGAAACATATTCGTCTGAGCCCTTACCCCCGGAAGGAATCATAACGGGAGGTGTCGGATCCTTTTTGTAGACTTCGATGGCTTTATCCAGACGTTGCCTGAGCAGGGGAGAAATTCCGTTTCCTCCCAGCAGGCCACAGCCGTGGATGATCACGTAATCAAAATCCTTTTTGCGTGGGATCACCTGGATAAACATGGTATACCACATGAAAGCCAGAAAGAGGAGACAGCCGTATACCACAGTCAGGGAAAAGAGAAGGATCAAGGGTGTCCATCCGCTGGGAGAATCGGTTTCCAGGAAAAATTCGTTGTAGAGAAAGTAGATGGCGCCGGCCTCGCCAAGAGCGATCAGGATACCAAGCAGCAGGGAAAGCATATTGGCCAGCTTGATCCCTTCTTTGCGAAGAATATGGATGCCGTTCCCGATAAAAAAGAAGGGGACGGCCAGAAGCACTAAGACTCCCAGGTACAGCAGTGCCATCATAACCTCGTAGCCATACTGCCCGGCCAGGGCGACGATCACCGGAAGAGTAAAAAGTCCGGACAGGAATAACAGGACACAGTTACGGAAACGTCGCATATCTATGGTCATGGAGATAAAAAGCGCGATCCAGAAGAAAGCGCTGAAGGCGGCTGCGTTACGTAAATTACCAAAATAGGTTCCCACTGTGTTTGTCCCTGCCTTTCCGAATGTCCCTGCCATGCTTCCTCACAATCCTGGGGGAAGCCCTGAAAGAGGTTGACTGTCTTTGTCATATTTTTTATAATCGTTTTTATTCTATGCGTGCGCATACGATAGAAGCCTGCGCCTGTCGCGTCATAACATATTACCAAGAAAGGAAAAAGTAAATGAAAGAACTGCTGGAGCTTTACCTTGCCTTCCTGCGGATCGGATGTGTCAACTTTGGCGGCGGCTATGCCATGCTGCCTCTTCTCGAACAGGATCTGGTAAACAAACGCCATTGGACAACCATGGATGATCTGACGGATTATTTTGCCATAGGCCAGTGCACTCCCGGGATCATAGCTCTGAATGTATCGACCTTTATCGGTCACAAGAAAAGGGGGATTCCCGGAGCGCTGGCAGCTACGGCCGGTTTTCTGACTGCTCCCGTCATTATCATTCTTCTGATTGCCGCTTTCCTGACCAACTTTGCCAGCCTTGAGATAGTCCAGCACGCTTTTGCCGGGATCAGGGTATGTGTCTGCGTGCTGATCATTCAGGCTGTGCTTCGCCTGTGGAAAAAGTCTGTTGTTGACAAAAAGACCCTTATTCTGTACCTGGCTGTCTTTTGTCTGACAGCCTTTTCTTCCTGGCTGCCGGTCAGCTTTCCGGCTGCGGTGCTGGTCATCTGCTCCGGCTGCATCGGCATTGCCATCACGAGTCTGGACAGGAGGAAGGGAGGAGAAGGGAAATGATCTTTTTGCAGCTGATATTCCAGTTTTTTAAAACAGGGCTTTTTTCCGTCGGAGGAGGGCTTGCGACCCTGCCCTTCCTTTACGAAATGTCAGACAGGACCGGTTGGTTTTCCCATGCAGATATAGCGGATATGATCGCCATATCAGAATCCACACCTGGGGCTATCGGCATCAATATGTCAACCTATGCCGGGTATCGAACGGCAGGCGTGGCGGGGGGGATATGTGCTACTCTGGGGCTGGCGCTGCCCTGCGTGATTATCATTCTGATCATAGCAAGGTTCCTGGATTCTTTCCGGCATAATCCCTATGTGGAAGGAGCTTTTTACGGCCTGAGGCCTGCCTCTATAGCCATGATTACGGCTGCCGGCATAAATGTGGCCAAGGTTGCCCTGGTGAATCTGCCC
Source organism: Blautia sp. (assembly GCA_017515325.1). Classification (GTDB taxonomy): domain Bacteria; phylum Bacillota; class Clostridia; order Lachnospirales; family Lachnospiraceae; genus Blautia_A. The sequence goes on along the minus strand of JAFWGA010000052.1, from coordinate 15,891 downwards.
GCTTTTGCTGCTTCTCATCAGATATCGGATCTTTTTCTGTGGAAGGCCATTATCCTGGGCGTCGTAATCTTTATCGCTCAGAAGAAGCTGAAATGGCATCCGATCTTTTTTATCCTGGTCTCAGGGGTCATTGGCGTTGTTTTGAAATTCTAAGCGCCCAGCAGGATACTGAGGTTTTCTGAAAGATCGTTGTAGTCCGTCAGGGTTTCATAGGGAAAGGAGGCTGGCAGGCTTTCCCCTCCCGGGTCCAGGGTCAGGCTTCCGGTCATGACCCTCTCTCTGGCGGAATTGGGACGGTAGAGAAAAGCGTGCATTCCTGCGCCGGCAGCACCCTGAACGTCTGTCTTCAGGCTGTCGCCAATGAAAGCGCACTCCCCGGGGGCAAGGCCAAGTCGGTCGGCGCAATAGAGAAAGAAATGGGGATTGGGCTTTTCGCATCCGGCTTCCTCACTGCTAATGACATCGTCGAAGAAAGAGCCGATCCCGAGCCGCTCGATCTTTTTATATTGCATCATGGCAGTCATATTGGTTCCGACTGCCATGCGGATTCCTCTTTCCCTTAGCTTACCGAGAAGCTTGTCGGCACCGCACTCCAGATGAACATGGTCCAGAACCGTGTCCCAGTAGGCGTGATACATTCTGTCGGCATAGGGGAAAATGGGCTTTCCCAGCTGCTGCAGTACCTTTTGATACCGGATATGCCGATTGTGGATCGCTGAGTTGTCTATTCCCAGATAGGCAACACAGCGATCCATTTCTTTTTTCATTTCCCGATTCATATCCTCAGAGGAGACGGAGAGCTCCTGCTCACAGTATTGCTCCAGCTTTTTCCATGCCAGCTGATGGGCAGTGGAAAAATCGTAGAGAGTATTGTCCAGATCAAAAAAAACCGCTTTTATCATGGTGCCTCCTTGCGATTCAGGGTGTTTGAGGTTGGGGTTTGCTTATGTAGTGGCGCGTCAAAAAGCCTTATGACCCACTTACGACAGGCACGATGTGGGGAAAGGCTTTTGACGCTGTAATCCTCATTATATCTTTGAACAATCATACTGTAAAGGGCATTTGAGGTCTCTCCTGTCTTTGCGGAAAAAGAGACATGCTATGACGTCTCGAAAGATGTCAATGCTTCCGATATCTGAAAATCGCCTTCAGGATAAATTGCCTGTCAATTGATGACGGAACCTCACAATAAACCGTATTTAACCTTGCTTTTATCGTAATATCATGTTATATTTGAGGAACCTGGAAGTTTTTTTCTTTCACAGATTTACTTCCGCCCAGATGATAAGAGCCTGAGCCTGCCTTGCTATTGTAAAGGAAACCGTGACTGGGAAAAGAGAAAGGAAAGGGTGATGAAATGAAGATGAAAGGAAGGATGCCTCTGTGGTATAGGGGACAGATCTTGTCTTCGGATGTTCCGTCTGACGAAGCAACAAAAACATGCTGCGAAGACAGCTTGTCAGGCAAGAACATGGGTTCTAAGAGGGGAAAGGTCTGGTATCCGTTAGCACTGCTTCTTTGCGTTGTGCTGTTTCTGGGTTCTGCGGCTATGTCTTCCTCTGTTACGGCTGCATCGAAGGCTGCCCTGCAGCAAAAGGTCTTGACGAGCAGAATAGTGACTATGGTGACAGGAGAGTATCTGAAGCCCTCCCTTCCGGAATACAGCGGAACAATCTATTGGAAAGTCAAGGACACCAAGGTCATCTCCGTCAATAACGGAACAGGGATATGGACAGCACTGAGGAAGGGAAGTACGCTGGTCCGTGGGGAATTCGGAAATCAGAGCGTCATTCTGAAGGTGAATGTACAGGAGCCTAAACTCAAGGCCAGAAGTATAACCTGCTATAAGGGATACAGGACAAAACTGGGCTTTTCCGGGACTGATCAGCAGGCGAGGTGGATATCATCCCATCCTCAGATCGCCTATATTTCACCCACGGGACAGATGACAGCCTGCCGGGTGGGAAAAGCCGTTATCAGGGGCACAATCCATGGAGTACCCTATGAATGCATTGTTACGGTAAAGAACAGGCCTGTGTCGCATGTGACATCGACGCCTACCCCGACACCCAGGCCGATCAGAATCATTACCTCAACACCACGGCCGACGCCCACCCCCAAGCCTGTGGTAAAACCCCGCTATGTCGTTGTGACCTGCACCCCGACGCCCAGGCCTTCCCGCCCCTATCGGGTTGTGTATGTGACCGCCACGCCAACCCCTGCGCCGTTATACCGCTATGTGACCGCTACACCGGTCCCGGTATACCGGTATGCCACCCCAACCCCGATTTCATACGCCAATCCATATGTCTATATTCCCCAGAATAATGCCGGAATATACCACAGGATTCCAAATTGTGGGAATATGAATCCTGCAACTGCCGTCAGTATGCTGAGGAGCAATGCGATCAGTCTGGGATACAGGCCCTGCAGCAATTGCTGGCATTAATCCATAACAGATTTCACAGAGGAGAAGGTCTTTGTCGCTGCGAGGCGCAGGCATACGTTGCCTGCGCCCCGCAGTTCGACAGAGACTTTTTTTGTAACCGCTCCACCAGGCCCTGCGCTGTACCCGGCGCGTTATTCATTGATGCCTTCATATAACAGCCTGGCCAGTTCAGAATCCTTGTCGAGAATCACGGTATTATTACTGCCGGAGAGTGATTTCTTAAAGGCGTCCAGGGAACGGGTAAAATTATAAAAATCTGCTTTTTCGGGGGTGTTGTAGGCTTCCTGGAGGATTCTCATGTATTCTGCTTCACCTTCTGCTTCGAGAATCTCTGCCTGCTTCTGGGCATCCGCTTTCATGACAATGACATCCTTGTCGGTCTGGTTGCGGATCTTTTGAGCCTCCGATTCTCCCTGGGCCTTATAGGAGGCAGCGATATTCTGACGTTCCGAGATCATACGGGTATAAACGGCTTCTTTGTTGTCATCGGGCAGATCCAGGGATTTGATTTCCGCGACAACGACCTCGATGCCATAATCGCCGATATCAGAGTTGGCCTCGTTGGTGAGAAGCTGGGTCAGCTTTTCGCCTCTGGCTTCGATGATCTCATCCTGGCTCAGGGAGGATATCACGTTCTTCTGGGCATTGTATACGGCTGCTTCAATGCGCTCCTCTGCCCGGGCATCGGAAGCCTCCAGGGTACGGATATATTTGGTGGGATCCACAACTCTCCAGAGGACATAGTTGTCGGCAATCATGCTTTTTTTGTCTCGGGTAATGACATCCGAGATCGGGACGTCATAGAGTTTCAGGCTTTTGGAGACCAGCTGTACATTTTGGATAAAGGGCAGCTTGAATTTCAGACCGGGCTCTGTCTCGGTTTTGACGATCCTGCCGAACCGGCGGACGGCTGCGTACTGATTCAATGGAACGGTATAAAAGGAACCGCCGGCAAACAGGATCACAAGCAGAGCGATTATACCAACCGGAATCCATTTGATGTTTTTCTTTTTCATGACGGATCCTCCTTATTCTGATCTCCGGTGTCGGAAAAGCTTTCGACGGGATACAGGGTCTGTGTGCTTCCATCGGTGATGATTACCTTTGCTCTGGGAAGGACACTTTCCAGCGATTCATAGAACATACGCTGCTTGGTGATAAGAGGATTCAGCTTGTACTGCTCATACATGGCATTAAACCTGGCGACCTGCCCCTCTGCTTCCGCGATCCTGGCCTGCTTCTGAGCCTGGGCATTCTGGATGATCTTATCGGCGTTGGCTTCGGCTGCCGGGATCTGTTCATTCTGATACTGCTTGGCATTGTTGACCGCAGTATCCTTGCCCTGCTTGGCCGTCTCCACTGCCTTGAAGGCGCCGACGATCTCTGAGGTGGGCGGCTCTGCGTCCTGTACGGTAATATTGATGACCTGTAAACCGATATTTTCCTTTGCCAGAGATTCCTGCAGCTTTTGCTTGACCTGTGTCTGGATCTGGGACTTGCCGATCGTGATCGCGTCGTCCACGGTAAAGTCGATCACAGTAGAGCGGATGGCTGCCATGGCCATGTTTTTCAGGATCAGCTCCGGCTGACTGGAATTGTACAGGTATGCCACCGGATCGGATACCCTGTATTCCATATAGAAATCGATATCGATCAGATTAAAATCTGATGTGATCATAATGCCCTCAGTACCAACGGTAAAGGTCTGCCCGTCATTATTGACGGCATAGCCGATGCCGGTGCCGTGTATGGTGGTATCTACCTTCTCCACCTTCTGCAGGAGAGGAATCTTGAAATACAGACCGGCCGTATCCGACCTCACATGCTTACCGAACATGGTAACGACGGCTGTTTCCTGTTCATCCACCCGGTAATAGCTGCCGGAGACCAGCGTCAGAGCGGCAATAGCCACAAGGACAAGTACTCCGGTCACGGCTGATTTGGGGATGCGGCCCGGCAGCTTTTTCCAAAAGCCGTCTTTTTTAGGCTCTTTTTGTGCCCGGGGCGGCTCCTGCTCCGGACGGTCCGGGCCATTGGTGGTAAAGTTAATATCCATAATAACCTCCTTTTTACCGGTGACAGGGAGACGGTTTCCCTGTTATCTTTGTGATGTCAGTATAGTCCATGGGGAAGGATACAGTCAAGGAGACTCCTGCTTTGCCAGGCAGTTTCCCGGCTCACCCTGAACTTTAACCTTGCAAACCGGTATTGGTCAGGATAAGATACAATAAGCGACCAGTGTGCAGCACGGATTCTGCGAATGCCGTTGGTATCGGTCACTTTAGTGACCGCACAGGTCGGGATTTGTCGTCATGAGGAACAGGAGGAGGCAGGGCAGATATTCGTCTCGAATATTTGATGCCTTCGGGAAAAGAGGAGGAAAACGATGATAAGAAGAAAAGAGGAATGTGCCATCGAATACAGGGAACATATGCGGGATGGCGATGGGACAGTGAAGCTTACCAATCTGATCAGCGGACCAAAGGATCTGTGTGACAAAGGCAGACTTTTTTCTGTCATCCGGCTGGAGCCGGGCTGCAGTATCGGCTACCATATTCATGAACATGATTCAGAGCTTTTTTATATTGTGCAGGGGAAGGGCGTCTATAGCGACAACGGGCATGAGGCAGACGTTTATCCTGGCGATGTCATGATCTGCCCGCCGGGACAAGGCCACAGCATGGCGAATCGTTCGGATGAACCCCTGGAGTTCGTAGCGGTCATTGTCTACGAGTGACACAGCAGAATGGTCATCCGAAGACATGGAGTCAATCGACAAATAATACTGCTCAGCACTTTGTGCTTTCTACCGACAAAACTGCATTATGGGAGGAGATAGAAGCCTTGCGAAGAATATCGTTGGACGGCGCATGGGAAATGCGCTCTTGCAAAGAGGAAGCCTGGCATGCTGCCACCGTGCCGGGATCAGTCTATTCGGATCTCTTACAGGATGGTCTGATGGAGGATCCCTTTTACCGGGAAAATGAAAGAGAAGCCTTTGAACTGTTACGGCAGGACTGGGAATACAGGAGAAGCTTTACCCTATCCCAGGAGGAGCAGGGAGCCGGCCGGATTCAGCTTTGTTGTGAAGGCCTGGATACACTGGCTCATGTCTGGCTGAACGGGCATGAGGTCGGCTATGCCGACAATATGCATATTACCTGGCGCTGGGATGTGAAGGAGCTTCTTCAGGCAGGGGACAATGAGATCCTGATCCGCTTTGACTCCCCGATCGAATATGCCTTAAGGGAATATGAGAAACGACCCGGCTGGTGCTCCACCGATGCCATCCCGGGCTTTGCCCATATCCGCAAGGCCCACTGTATGTTCGGCTGGGACTGGGGCCCCCGCCTTCCCGACGCGGGCATCTGGCGTTCCATCTGCCTGGAGCTGACGGAAGGGGTGAGAATCGACAGTGTTTTGATTCTTCAGGAGCATCGGATCAGAGAATCCGGTGAGACAGAGGTCGTGCTGACCATCACCCCCCAACTGGAGGGGGAAGCAGATTACTGGACGGTTCGGGTCACGTCGCCGGACGCAAAGACCCTGTTCGCGCAGGAGCAGGGAGAAAGTACCTGTCTTTCCATTGATGAGCCTCGGCTCTGGTGGCCGGCCGGCTACGGGGATCAGCCTCTTTACGAGGTCGAGGTAAAGATATTCCGGGGTGACAGCAAAGAAGCGCAGGATACCTGGACCAGAAGGATCGGTCTGAGGACCCTTAGTGTCAGCCGTCAAAAGGACGAAGCAGGAGAAGAATTCTGCCATATCTGCAATGGAGTGAAAATCTTTGCCATGGGAGCGGATTATATTCCCGAGGACAATATCCTCTCCCGTACCAATCCTCAGAGAACCCGAAGGCTTCTGGAGGACGCCCGGCTTGCCCATTACAATTCTGTGCGAATCTGGGGAGGCGGGTATTATCCGGCGGACAGCTTCTATGATATCTGCGACGAGCTGGGCCTTCTGGTCTGGCAGGATCTGATGTATGCCTGTGCCTTTTATGATCTTACCCCGGCCTTTGAGGCAAGTATCCGTGAGGAAACCCGGCAGAATATCCGCAGGCTTCGCCATCACGCTTCTCTGGCTCTGGTCTGCGGCAATAACGAGATGGAGCAGTTCATGGGAGAGGCTCTGCAGACAACCATGCAGGGAGACGATGTCACCAATGGTCCCAAGCGCTTCAGCCACTATGCGGACTATATCAAGATGTTCGAGTATGTGCTGCCCTCCATCGTGAAGGAGGAGGCGCCTCAGACCTTCTGGTGGCCGGCTTCGCCCTCATCCGGGGGAAATTTTGACCATCCCCAGGATCCGTCCAGAGGAGATGTGCATTATTGGGATGTGTGGCATGGAGAAAAGCCCTTTACGGAGTACCGGAAATTCCTTTTCCGCTATGTGTCGGAATTTGGTTTCCAGTCCTTCCCTTGCCTGGCAACGGTGGAAAGCTTTACCCTGCCCGAGGACAGAAACGTCTTTTCCCGGATCATGGAACGGCACCAGAGAAACGCGGCAGCCAATGGAAAGATCCTCTCTTACCTCTCGCAGACCTTTTTGTATCCCACCAGCTTTGACAACCTGCTCTATGCTTCACAGCTGCTGCAGGCGGAAGCCATCCGTTACGGGGTGGAGCACTGGAGGAGAAACCGGGGAACCTGTATGGGGGCGATCGTATGGCAGCTGAATGACTGCTGGCCGGTGGCCTCCTGGGCTTCCATCGACTATTATGGCCGGTGGAAGGCTCTGCATTATGCGGAAAAACGCTTCTTTGCGCCGGTTCTGCTGTCCTGCCAGGAGGAGGGAGAGCTTTCCCAGAATCCCAGGATCAATGAGTTCCATCCGCTGCCGATCGAGACCAGTGCCCGCCTGAATGTATCCAATGAAAGCAGGGAAAGGGTTCGGGGAAAGGTCTGCTGGGCTTTGAGGACTCCCGATGCCGGGATTGTCAGGGAGGGTTCATTTGAGGTGGAGGTCCCTGGTCTTGCCGCAGTCTGGCTGCCCAGGCTGGAGTTTGCCGACTGCTCTGTGACCGGCCATTATTTCAGCTATCGTCTTGAACGGGAGGACGGAAGCGAAGCGGGGAGCGGAAGCGTATTATTCTGCGCTCCCAAGCATTTCCGTTTCCTGGATCCTCAGCTGCAGGTGAGAAAGGAGGGCGATGAGCTGGTGGTGACAGCTGCAGCTTATGCCCGTTCCGTATGCCTGGAGAGCGAGGATCCGGATCTCCTTCTGGAGGATAATTATTTTGACATGAATGCCGGCGAAAAGCGGGTGAAGCTTCTGAGGGGCAAGGCAGAAAGCCCCAGGGCACGAAGCGTTTTCGATATCCGGTAAAAGGTCAGCGGAAGATAAAGGAGTTGGGGACAGTGGTATAGTCACAGACCCTGACTCCTTTTTCCTGGAAGAAGGCGCTCAGATCCTTTGCGGTATACTTTTCCCCCTCCATGAGCCACTGGGGGGCGTCAAAAAAGGCAAGGTCGGGCTTTACGGTGTCATAAAAGCTCTCTGGAAGAGAGTTGTTTCCATGATGACCGGTCTGGACATATTCCGATTGCAGCCGGTCGGCATAGGTTTGAACCAGACAGGCAGCCAGAGGCTCCTGATGGGCATCTCCGCAGAAAAGGATGCTGTCCCTTTTTCCGGACAAACGAAACACCAGTGAAGCATTGTTGGGAATATCGTCTCCGTAGCAGGAGGTCAGTTCCGGGGAGTAGGCATGGAAAACCTCTGCCTTGATGCTGCCGATGGCAAAGGTATCACCCTGGGACAGATAATGAATATTTTTCTTTCCCTGCGTCACCTGAAGGAAATGGCGGAAGGCCTCCGGCGTATCCCAGGAGCGCGATACTGCCGCAAAGGTATCCCAATCCAGGGGAGTGGCATAGACGTCCCGGATGCGGATCTTTCCGGGATTCTGGTAGATGGCATTGAAGGCCGAGACATGATCCGCATGATAGTGGGTGATAAACCAGGCGTCAACCGTACCTCCGTTTTCCTCAATAACAGCACGGACATAGGCTTCGTTTTCCGGCCAGCCTCCGTCCACCAGGATCAGGGTATGATCCCATTGATTCTTTAAGGAATAAAACAATCCCTGGTTTCCGGATGCATCGCCATACTGAACCAGGACCCAGGTGTTCTTTTTCCGGTAGATATAGCCCCCTGCCAGGACAAGGAAAAAACAAATCAAAAGCAGCAGGGCCAGGACTTTCCTCAGAGTTTTCTTATTCATCTTTCCTCCCTTCCATTATTGCCCATTATCCTATATTTGCAGGCTAAAAGCAAGGGCTGCCGTCCTTGCATCAGATTTCAACTTATGTTAGAATAATTATGCCCATGAATCAGAATTCTGGCATTTTGTCCGTTTGCTATAACTATGTCGACAAACGAAGGAAGGATTGGCAGAATCAGCAGAAATATGAGAGGAGGACAGGTATTCCCATGTCGAAACGGAAAAAGAAGGAAATGTTTGATACCCTGCTTTATACGCTACCCGCAATTCTCCTGGTCACGGTCATGATGTACATCCCCTTTGTGATGAGCGGTTACTATTCTCTGACGAGATGGAACGGCATCGCGAAGGAAGCAGTCTTTATCGGCCTGGAAAATTTCAAAACAGTACTCAGCTCCGGCGGTGAATTCACCGGCGCACTTGTATTTACGATCCGCTATACCTTCTTTTTTGTCCTGTTTTCCAACGTGATCGCCCTGTTCCTGGCGGTCTGTCTGACAAAGAAATTTAAACTGGCAAATCTCATGCGCGGCGTCTTTTTTATTCCCTATATCATGAGCATGACCATCGTTGGCTTCATTTGGAAATTTATCTTTACCCAGGGCTTCGCCAGATTGTCCGCCATGACGGGCTGGGGTGTCTGGGATCTAAGCTGGCTGGGCAATCCCAGGCTTGCCTTCTATGCCGTGACGATGGTCGGAGTCTGGCAGTCCCTGGGCTTTTACATTGTGCTCTATATCGCAGGACTGCAGGCAGTGCCTAAGGACGTCCTTGAGGCTTCCACTGTGGATGGCGCCAATGGCCGGCAGACCTTTTTCCGGATTACCCTGCCGCTCCTGGGTCCCTCTATTACGACCTGTCTCTTTATGTCTCTGACGAACGGACTGAAGGTTTTCGATATCATCCTGGCTTTAACCAAGGGCGGACCGGGCTCCTCGACCTACAGTGTGACGCTGCAGATTTACAAGGAAGCCTTCCAGAATAACAATTACGGCCTGGGATCTGCGGAATCCATCGTCTATTTTGTGATCGTTCTTGTGCTGACCCAGGTGGTGCTGAAAATTTCCAGCAGCCGCGAGGTGGCATTGTAGAAGACAGCTATAGTAAGCGCGCGAATTTACTGCGGAATCATGCCGCTTGCAACGGCGTAAATTCGGCGCAGTAAACGAATCAAAATGCAGGCATTTTGTTCGTTTACTATTATATGTAAAGGGGTAAACGCTCATGAGTATGAAGAAAAAGAACACATTGCGCAAGAGCCTTCTTCTGATCGGGCTCGGTATCATTGCGTTGATTTATATTTTCCCTGTATTCCTGATGTATATGAACTCCCTCAAGCCCTTCGGCGAGATCGTGAAGGACGCGATTGCCCTTCCCAGCCACCCTGAATGGGAGAATTACAGCTATGTCATCAACAAAATCAAATATGGAAAGCTTTTTTTCAATAATGTGGTCATCACCACGATCGGCATTGCCGGTATTGTCCTGTTCAGCTCCATGGCGGCCTATATGATGGACCGTCGTCGGAACCGTTACACCCGGTTTGCCCACCTCGTCATCACGACCCCCATGCTGATTCCTTTCCAGACGATCATGATTACCCTGCTGAAGGCGATGAACATCATCCACCTGTCCGGCAGCAAGATCGGTCTGGGCATCCAGTACTGGGGCTTTGGGATCCCTATGGCAACCTTCATCTATTATAACTTCATGAAAACGGTTCCCCGAGAGCTGGACGAGAGCGCCAAGATCGATGGGGCCAGCACCCACAAAACGTTTTTTATGGTGATATTCCCCCTGCTGAAAACCGTGACGGTGACCGTCATTGTCCTGGACGTTATGTGGATCTGGAATGACTTCCTGCTGCCCTTGCTCATGGTCAACAGCAGCAACGAGACCAAAACCCTCGTCCTTGCCGCTTATACCTTCGTGGGTCAGATGAATACCAAGTGGCACTACGCCATGACGGCTATGGTGCTGGCCGTAACTCCCTCCATCATTATATTTATTCTTCTGCAGAAGTACATTGTCGAAGGTGTTGTGGCCGGTGCGGTGAAGGGCTGATCCGGCTGACCCTGTTCGTTACGATTCCGCCCCTCCGGCCTGGCATTCCTTATCTTTTACGAGGTGGTGAACAGTAACAGGTTGACAAAAAAAGCTGACAGCAACTATAATATAGTATGTACATTATGTACATATTGTAGGCTTTTGACAACGATGATAACAAAGGAGGTTTTGCATGAAAAGGAAACTGATCAGCGGCATACTTGTCGGCGCAATGACATTGAGCCTGTTTGCGGCAACTGCCATGGCGGATGAAAATGAGGTTTACATGTTCATCAATCAGCCGGAGTACGCCGATGCCATCACCGAGCTCATCGATGCCTATGCGGAGGTGGCGCCGGATGTGACCATTAACTATGAGACAACCCAGAACGATTATCCGACCCTTTTAAAGGCCAAGCTCAATTCCGGCGAGGTTCCGGATATCTTTGCCTCTACCTCCGGTAAGGAAATCGATGTCTATCGCGAATATTCCCTGGATCTTTCCGATCAGCCTCTGGCTGAGACCATCCTGCCTTCTGTCGCTTCTGCCATGGCCTCCACGGAGGAGGGCGGCGGTCTGTATGGCATTGCCATCAAGGGCAACTATTTCGGCCTTGTTTACAATAAGGGGATCTTTGATGAACTTGGCCTGGAGGTACCCCAGACAGTGGATGAGCTGACGGCAGCCTGCGAGGCGATCTCCGAGGCCGGCTACAAGCCCTTTACCACCGGCTATGCGGAGTGGTGGGTCTTCAAGCATATCTTCCAGCACTATCTGGCAGCGGCAGCCGACGGAGCCGGCACTACGGTGGCCGAGCTGGTACAGCAGTTTGAAAAGGGAGAAGCCAGGATTGCAGATCTCCCGGAAATTTATAACAATTTCTTTGATCTGATCGACCTGTCCCTGCAGTACGGTGATGACAAGCCTCTGGAGACAGACCTCTCCGGTGAGCTGGCAGCCTACGGCGGCGGCACAGCAGCCATGGTTCTTGGCCAGGGCGCATGGATCGAAGCGGATTCTCTGGCTATCGATCCGGAGCTTCAGGTCGGCTTCAGCGGCTATCCTGTCACGGACGACCCCGCTCAGTGCCAGATCATTTCCGGCTCTGACCAGGCTCTTCATATTGCAAAGGATTCCGAGGCTCAGCAGGCCGCTCTTGACTTTGTGAACTGGTGGTACACTTCTGACTATGGCATGGCATGGTTCACGGACGTTGCCGGCGTGGTTCCGCCTGTCGCTTCTGACGCTGAGAGTGAATTCGAGGTGATCAAGCAGGGCAGCGCTCTGGAGGAGGAGAAGGGAAGTGCGCCTCTTGGCGTTTGCTATTCCACCGACAGCTGGTGGCAGAAATTCGGTGAGCTGATGCAGGACTATATCGCTGGCACTGCCGATAAGGACGCTACCTGCGCAGCCATCGAGGAAAACTGGGCAGCCATTGACGGGGCAAAATAAATGATTCCAGTGCGAAGCGCGGAACAATCCGAGAAATCATTTTTGCAGTATAATCATAAATTAAAGAAACAGAAAATATGACAGAAAGCCGGCAAAAGCGGGCTTCTGTCAGAGACAAAGGCTCCTCATTCTGAAGATGGAATGAGGAGCCTTTTTATCCCAGAGCCGCGTAATGATATTTTCCGACTGGCGCCTCTTTAATCTTTTTTAATTTGAATTTAATGATTCCTCAAGGATGTTTTCATCTGGCTGTTGTATCATCTGTCTCAGGAAATGAAAAACAGCTGCAACAACAAAGAAAGGATGGAAAGATAAAATGGAAAAGCTTGAGAAAATCGAACAGATCAGGAAATATGCAAATGTTACTTTCGAAGAGGCCATGGCTGCCCTCGATGAGGCAGAGGGAGACACTGTAAACGCTATCATTTTGCTGGAAAAGCAGGGGAAGCTGTATGGCAAAGAAGAATCCCGGACCAGCCAGAAGAACGCGGGCTCTGCTGAACAGATCCATTTCGATGATGCCATGTGGGAGAAAGCAGAACAGGTCGGAGGGGAAAGGACCGAGAGTGCTGATGGGGAGCCTGATCATGAAGCAAGGCATTCCGGGAACAATCACTCCTCAGGAAAGACGATCGGCAATGCTGTCAGGAAGGTCTGGAATATTCTCCGCAGCAACTCGCTTCATGTCACCCACAAGGATAAAACGCTCGTGGTAATGCCCGCCTGGCTCTTCGCCATTTTGCTGGTCTTTTTCTGGCATGTCATGGCTGTAGCCATCGTTATCTCGCTCTTCTTCTCTGTCCGCTATTCCTTTTCCGGCAAGGATGACCTCTCGAAGGTAAACGATTATCTTGATAAAGCGGGAGAAATAGCAGATGAAATAAAGGTTGAGTTCCAGTAAAACGACGCAGGGCAGCAGGTTCCCTTTGCTTGACGTAAGCCCCTTTCGTTCGCTATAATGACCTGCGAACGAAAGGAGGCGCAGCCTTATGATACGCAATGCCACAAAAGAGGACGCTGGGCGTCTTTTGGATATTTACGCATACTATGTTGAAAATACCGCCATCACCTTCGAGTATGAGGTGCCGTCTTTGGAGGAATTTCAGGAACGCATCATCAACACCCGGAAACGGTATCCCTATCTTGTCCTGGAAGAAAATGGCATTATCCTGGGTTATGCCTATGCCGGGGTTTTTAAGAACAGGGCCGCATACAGCCGTTCCTGCGAATTATCCATCTATGTGGAGCGCAATGCCAGGAGCCGTGGCTATGGCCGTATGCTCTACGAGGCGTTGGAGACGGCGCTCAGGGATATGGGTATGCTCAACCTCTATGCCTGCATTGCCTGTCCCAGGACTGAGGACGAATACCTGACCAAAGACAGCGAACAGTTTCACCGTCACATGGGCTTTACCCTGATCGGTGAGTTTCATCAATGCGGCTATAAATTCAACCGCTGGTACAATATGATCTGGATGGAAAAGCTGATCGGAGAGCATAACTGACAGGTTTTGTCACTCTGTTCACGTAGAATCAGTTGTGAAACTCACTCGAGCCGGGTTGTGACTATAGAATTACTGTTATCAAATAGATGGATGAGGAATTTTCATGAATGAAATCATGAATTACGATAAAGCCGTGGAAATCATCAAGACGGCGATCTTGCAAAGCCAGTATGATGCAGCACGCTCTGTAAACGAAAAGCAGCTGATGCTCTATTACGGTATCGGAAAGTACATCTCTCTGAATTCGAGAAAGGGGTTCTGGGGAAAAGGTGCAATCGACGTAATCAGTGAGAAGCTAAGCAGAGAATTGCCTGGGCTAAGAGGTTTCACGGCTAGAAATCTACGATACATGCGGACGTTTTATGAAGAGTGGAAAATACTGGATTTTGAAAATGCCGGGGATACCCCTGGAATTGACAGCACGAATGAATTGGAATTTATGAATTCCAAATTGGTGATCACGCCGGTCTTATCAATTTGGAACTTACAAGTTCCAAAATTGCAGGGGTTTCCAATTGAAGCATTCCTGCACATAGGATTTACTCATCACCGTTTGATTCTGGGGAAAACGAAAGAATTATCTGAGCGATTGTTCTATATCGAACGCTGTGCTGGAGAGCATTATACAGTTGAAGATCTGAGTGCAAGCATTGCCCGTGATGATTATCACCATCAAGGGAGCCTGCCGAACAATTTCCTGCAGACGCTGCCCGCGGCGGAGCAGGCTTTCCGCGCTATCAATACCTTCAAGGATGAATACCTGCTGGATTATATCAATGTAGAAGAACTATGCATCCGTGACAAACAGGATGTGGATGAGCGGGTGGTGGAGAATGCCATTATCCACAATGTGAAGAATTTCATTCTCACCTTCGGGAAAGACTTCGCTTTTGTTCGCAATCAGTACCATCTGGACGCTTTTGGGGAAGATCAGTATATCGATCTTCTGTTTTTCAACCGGGAGTTGAACTGCCTGGTAGCGGTGGAACTGAAGACCGGAAAATTCAAGACATCGTATCTGGGGCAACTCCAGGGATATTTAAGTGTTCTGGACGGGTTTGAACGTAAGCCTCATGAGAATCCGTCAATCGGTCTCATCCTCTGTAAGGACATGAACAAGTCCTTTGTAGATTATGTGATACAGGATTATGCCAAACCGATGGGCGTGGCAACCTATAAGACATCCAAGGACATGTCGGATGAGCTGCGGAAAGCCCTGCCTGATGTTGAGGCATTGAGAAGGCTATTGGATGACCAGAAAGAATCTTGGCAGAATGGTCGATGACGAATCGAACCACAAATCTCGGGACTCAGGAGCGTAAAAATGAAAACAGTTGTTTTGCTGTATGAGACGTGTTGCATTTATGAGATTGTGATTACTAATTATTTCCTCCAGTTATGCGGTCATGAACTGGTTTTTGCTACTGTAGACGGGAAACCGGTTACGGCTCAGGAAAAGTTCTCTTTGAATGCAACTTGTGCATTAAAAGATATTGACCCGAAAGATGTAGAATTACTTCTGGTGCCTGGCGGCAACATTTCGTCTATCGATAACGAAGAAGTATATTCATTTCTTCGTGCGGTTGTGGGCAATAAGCATCTGGTGGCAGGTATTTGCAACGGTGTGGATGAATTAGACAACGCCGGTATATTGGAAGGAATAGAATCCACTCATTCAGTTAATGAAGCTCTTATAGTTGGTGAGTATGTAATTACAGCAAGAGCAAACATGTATGTTGATATGGCCATTGCTATCGGAAAGAAGATGAACCTTTTCAAGGACGAAGAGGATCTGCAGGAGACTATCGATTTTTGGAAATTACACAAGACTTTTTAGCAATGCTATTAAGTTAAGGAAATGTCTAAATTGTGTACATAAATAGCACATTTTATTTTATTACATCCCGCGCCTTATGCAAGTAAACTATAGCCTCCAATTTAACGTATGTGAAGCATATGGCGAAAATATTAGACTACATACGAAATATTCAAACATTTATTCGTTTTTGAGTACAACAAAAACGAACATTGAAAATGTCCGAAAATTGGTGTATTCTATTGAATGAGCCGTTTAACTTGTTCGGTGGTTAAACGGACTCCATGATTGGGCCTTCACATTACGGACAGAGTTGCGATAGAGTTTAATTCTGTATGTGTGGGCCCTTATTGTTTCTATCACATCAATTATATTTTACGCCAATCTCCCTTG
>JAFWGA010000008.1 GCA_017515325.1 Blautia sp. | reverse complement strand
CAATGCAAAAATCTCTTCAACAGTTTTCATCATCCACCTCGGATATTATCTTAATTATAACCGAGATTATTATAGAACGTTTCAAAGAGGATTACCATAGGTTTTGGAACAATATCAGTAATTTGGTGTGACAGAGCCATAATTTTTGATGTCAAGGTAATAATGTATCCCGTGATCGAAGGATGTTATCAACTATATTTCATGGTATATATGATGATCACAATAAGCAATTTCAAAACATTCGTCAGAGCAGAAGTATTCTCATCCAACCCAGCACAAGCTTGAAGAAAAACTACCTTCCATACCATAAATGGTAAGATTCCTTAAGACTTCAAATGCATCTTTAGATATTTCAACGGTCTTTTCCGGAATATAACTCCGTTCCAAGCGGTAACATAGAAACAATAATGCATTTTGCTTCAGCATTATTGTGGTTAGGATCCCCAATGCCCCGGTACCATATATAAATACAACCCAGCCCCCTTTGCCACCGGAATGATAGTCGAATAAAAATTCGAGATATCGGAGGAGAGCAAAAAAACTCCTAACAGACTGAACAACCGTTTGACATCATCAACAGGAAGCGCTATTACCAATGAAAAAAATCTCTTCAACAGGTTTTCATCACCTCCCTCGGAAATTATCTTATTATAACTGAGACTATTATAGAGCGTTTCAAAGAGGATTACCATAGGTTTTGGAACATTATCAGTAAATTGATTTGAAGCAAAAAGGATTTGAGGTAAAAAGCCTTACGCCCAACCTTGTGATTAAAACATAATCTGTTACCATGTAAAAAAACGTTCCGGTTTTCTGGCGTCATTTCGGATAAAATACCAAAGCCAAGGAGCATAACGGATTGACATTGCGAAATAAACATTTATAATTATAACAGAAGGCAAACAATATACTTGCATTTTGTTTCCTTTTCCGCGCCAAGTATTCACTGCAGCAGCGGTATGATTCCGCAGTACACTCATGCAAATACGATAACACTATGACACGAAAGGAGGCGCCCCGAAATGAAACGGATAATCCTGATTACTTTTGCGCTTTGCTGCGCCTGGCTCCTGGTCAGCGTCGTAACAGCCGCCGAATCTGACTGGCCGCAATCCGACCATCCCTATGCAAACGATACCGACCAGACGTGGAGCTATCAGCACCCGGATGCCGCTGACTGGCTCCGCATCCAGTTCAGCCCGGAGACGGAGACGGAACAACCATATGACCGCATCACGATTATCGATACGCAGGGGATCGCCAGCGAATACCAGGGGAACGAACTGGCCGGGAAGACGCTCTATCTGCCCGGGAATCGTTTTACCATCCAGCTGACCTCCGACAGCTCCGTCAACAAATATGGCTTTTCCTTCACGAATCTCCGGGGGCTGACCCAGGCGGAATACGAGGAGGAACGCAACACCGTCGTCGGCACATGCGGCGAGAATGTCACCTGGACGATGAACCGCAGAACCGGCACGCTGACCATCTCCGGCAGCGGCGCCATGACGGACTACGCCACCCAGGATGGTGAAGACTGGGTGCTCACCTCGCCACCTTATTGGGATTGGGATGCGGAGTCGTCTGACACGGAGGAAAGCCGCAGCCAGATCCGTCACATCGTGGTCGGATCTGGCATCACAGCCATCGGCGGCGGCGCGTTCCGCGACCTGGACGGCTTAGAGGACATCGAGATCCCCTCGACCGTAACCCGGATCGGCGGCTGGGCATTTGACCGGAGCACGGCGCTCCAGGAAATCACCCTTCCTGAGGGCCTCACCATCATCGACGATTCCACCTTCTCTGACTGCCATTCTCTCACCACGGTGAACATCCCCCAAAGTGTCGAGGCTATCGGACCGTGGGCGTTTTACAATACAGCAATCGTCGAAATCGACATTCCGGCGAAAGTCGCCTCCATTGGCGAACGGGCATTCTACGAGTGCACCGCACTGCAAAACATCACAGTTGCAGGCGCGAACCCGTATTTGAAAAGTATTGGCGGCGTCCTGTTTGCCAATGACGGAAAGGAAATGATCTGCTATTGCCCAGGCCGGACAGACATGTCATTTCAGGTGCCGGACGGCGTTCAGCTAATCCGGCCCTCTGCCTTCTCCTATTCCGGAGCGCTGAAGACAGTCACACTGCCGGACAGCCTCCTTACCATCCAGAACTGGGCTTTTGGCCACACGGGATTGACGGAGATTCTTTTACCACCGAACGTACAGCGCCTCGAATTCAATGCTTTCGGTATGTGCGAGAGCCTCACGACCGCCACACTGCCCTTTTCCCTTAAAGAAATCGGTGAGGCTGCCTTCACGGGCTGCCCGCTTTCGGTCGTCAATTATGAAGGCTCTGTCGCCGAGTGGAATGATATCACCGTCGGAGACAGCAACGACACCCTGCTGAATGCGGAATTTTATTACAACGCGAACCCCTATTGCACGCATGTCCTGGCCTACCGCCCCGCTATCCCGCACACCTGCACCGCAGATGGCACTATCGCCTATTGGGAATGTACGATCTGCGGAAATCGCTTCCTGGATTCGCAGGCAACCCAACGCGCCCAGGATATTGCCGTACCCGCGTCGCACCTCTACGTAAACCAGGGCATCACAACTCCACCCACTTGCTCCGAGCCGGGTGTAAAAACCTTTGTTTGCAGCGAATGCGATGCCGGCACGGAGGGTCACATCCGGACCGAGGCAGTTCCCCCGACGGACGCCCACCACTACATCAATGGTTATTGTGTGAACGTCCTTCGGGACGGTGTCACCCTGTGCGGCCGGGCAAAACCCACCGTATTATATTCCGGCAATTGCGGCTACAACAGCTCGAACATCATCAATCTCTACCTGTACCCAGGTCAGTCTTTGAACTATGACCGAATGTACTCGGACAATGTACAGTGGACGTTGGACAGTGACGGCACACTACGCGTTTTTGGCAGCGGAACCATGTGCAGCTGCATCCAGATCTCCAGAGCCAACAACTACGGCACGGTGCTGTCCACCTTCTATGCACAGCCATGGTATGATTACCGCACTATGATCACTCACGTCGTCATTGACCACGGCGTAACCACCGTCGGATCTGACTGCTTCCTGAACTGCAGCAATCTGGTTTCCGCAGAACTTCCGGATACGCTGACCAGCATCCAGTCCGATGCCTTCTCCAACACCGGCAGCCTGCATGACATCTATTACCATGGCACTTCAAGCGAATGGGACGCCGTCCATAAATCAGGGTTGGACACCACCGGCAAGGATATCTGCTTCCTCGGTGTGGCGACGATCATTCCGGATCTCGTCCTTCCCTCTTCCCTGACAGCCATCGGGTCCGAGGCGTTCCGAAACCTTAACGTCCAGTATATAGAGGTACCCGTCACCGTTACGGAAATCGCGAGTGATGCCTTCGATGACGACATTGCACTCATTGTTGCAGCCGATTCCTATGCGGAAGAGTGGGCCCGTGCACACGTTATCCGTTATATCCCGAAATAAAAAAAGACAATCTATGGTTCCAATGCAAAAAGCCTGTTCCCACGGCAAGCTTGCTTGCCAGTGGGGACGAGGCTTTATTGCACGCCCCTATATGAGCATGAAGTGGATTGCTGCGCGCCAGTGGCAGGTGATTAGCAACGACCGGTTCTGCCGAACAAACAATCTTTTTCAGCCAGCCAACAGCCGCGTATCCAAATAATCCTTTGAAAAACACTATCTCTCAGCTTACAGCAAAACCAAACCCTTTCTTGTTTGCATAAAACTCTGCATAACTACCATCCTCTCCCATTATTATCAATTCATCTGTTCCCTCAAAAGCATCAGAGGCTATAAATGTAACTGATTCCGGAATGACAATATAACGAAGGTTATTACAGCCAGCAAAGGCTCGGCTTTTTATCTCCTCCAATCCATCCGGAAGTATAACATAAGAGAAAATTCCACAGGCAAAAGCTTCCTCATCAATCCTCTTAAGGGAAGTCGGAAGAACCAGATCAGGTTTCAAAGTCTTCCAAAGGGCATATAACCTGATGTCAGCCTCTTCTTTATATGTATCTCCCGGTTCATAGTCGGCCCTGGAAGCGTTTTTCGTCTTTCCCCATCCTATAAACTCATACCCGATCCTGGATGGTTCTGCGCTGTTCAGTTTAAGATCTGATCTGTAATATTTTACCTGGGATTCAGGAGCTCCTTCCCCTCCGTTCGCGTCGTAGCTTATCATATACTCCGCCGGAACGAATATCCATGTCTGGGCCTTCGTCCCGTTATAAGGCAGCTGTTGGATATTAGCCCCATTCTCTGCATTACCATTCACCAAATCCATTGCCATACCGCTGCATCTTGTTCTAAGGACATACCCTCCATTGTCTCCATCTCGTGTGATAGCCCATTCATGAGCCGGATGCCCGTTTGGATCATAGAGCCCAATGTTCTGACCATATGAAGATGTACCGCCGAGAGAAGAAACCTCTTTTCCGGATGCAACATGTGTTAAGGTATAATAACCATTTTCCAATTTCTTTACATCAAAACTATTAAATCGGCTTGACGAATTCCCACTGTTCCAGATCTGAACATTAGTCAGATTTTCTATATCTCCTGTTTCACCTGGAATATCCACTTCAAAAACTGAATCAACAGAACTTAAAAGCACATATCTGCCGTCAGCCAATGTTTGTTCCGGCTTATATGGGATAAACATCCATGACTGTGCAGCAGACGAATTGTTTCTCCACTGCTGTATATTTGTATTGTTGATGCACTCTCCGCCGCAATAGTCCAGGGATAAGCCACTGCATTTTGACTGTACCCGATACCCGTCACTTCCATTAAGGGAGATTACCCATTTCTGTGCGGAGGACTCATTAGCTTCCCAAACCCACACGTTTCCCCCTTCCAATGTACTTGCATCTTTGACGTCCAGACACATATCAGTGCCTTTTTGTGCTATGGTATAAAATCCATCTTTATAGGTGAGCGTCCAAATATCAAATTCAGACAGATTCTGTGCAGGCCCGGTGAGCAAAACATTCGCAGCGTTGGCAGCCGGACATGCCGCCCCTTCGATATCCAGATAGAAATAAGACGACTTATCAGAATAACCCGTTGCCGCAATCAAATAGTCACCATCCGGAATTACCCGTTCGCCTCCCGTCGTCATCCCAGTTCCTTCCTCGATTACGGTAAACGGAACAACATTGCTCATCGTAACGGTATCACCGGATTGAGAATCTACATACGCTTCATAATAACCGGCCGGAAGAGCAATCTCACATGAAGTGCCGGTCAGATTCCATTCAATATGGAACGCGTCGCCTGCCCAGTGTTCCCCGTTCCAGATCTTAACATGATAATACTCAGTATTTTTGACTGGTGTCCAGGAAAAGCGGGTTGCTCGTACAGACGTCCCTGCTGAGACACTTAGGCTTGACCTGGTAGTAAAAGAGAGCCTCACATCTACATCACCGTCAACTGTTCCTGTCCAGTTTCCGGAAGCAAGCCCCTTACTGTCATAAACATCAGAATTCCAATGAACATCAGTGACTTCGTAGTACGATCCGGCAGGAACATTTGTATTGTAATAATCATTCTGATCGTCTGCTACAAGCGTTCCGTTGATATAAACGTCAGCAGTGCCATAGGCACCTAAATCTCCACAAATATCCCCGTCCAGTAGTCCGTTCAGGTCAAACACATAATGCTGGGTTTGGATATCTCCGATCCGTTCACAATACCAAAGCGCTATCCATCCTGTTTTTTCATTATATGTGGTTTTTCCCCACCTGCCATTAATTTCTGTAACAGTCAATTCGGTAGAATTCGGTATCCGTTCCAGAATGTTCGTCCCATCTGTATCTGGTCCGTCACGCAGCATAAGGTTTGAGCCTGATGAAGTAGATACCCGGTACACACCCGGCGTATAATCCTTACTGTCTTCTTTATATTCTGGCCAGTAATTATCTCTTGCCAAATTTGCTCTTTCCACCCACTGCGCACGTCCCTTATAATATTCAGCGCATCGTTCAAAATACCGCGCCCAGTCATAACCTACCCAGTACGCACCTTCACTAGTATTTTCTTTTCCTTTCACCTTGCCCCAATAATACGCCTCGCTTGTCTCCATTTCATGTTTCAGATAATGCATCTGTCCATTTACTGTTGTATAATCATATCCATTATCAGAACACCAATTCATTAGTGATGTATATCTTGTACCATTCCATTGGATCAGGCCATAGCTTGTCAACCCATTCGTATCTACACATTTTGTATGTTCGTTAAACGATGATTCACATTGTATATTTGCCAATACTCCACTACACTCGGCAATATTGAGAAACAAATCATTTCTTAGAAAATTGTAGACTTCTGTTTCCTGACTTTTACCGGTTACTGAAGCTGCATACACCGAATCTCCATCACCTGATCTGACAAAGACACCTATATAAGGCATCTCGGAAAACAAGTCTATTTCAGGAGATAATTGATACTGATCCACATTCCAGCTTGGGCTAAATTGGTAATAATATTTATTTCTGTTATCATAATCGTCGGTTATGGAAAACCACGTGACAGGAATAGACACCGGTGTATTTTCATTGTTAAGATAAACGGAAATCTCCTTAGGCATTCTTTGAATTAAATCTTCTTCATCTGGCCTCTGGTCATCATTTATCATGATATAATGTTCTTTGACATTGAATTCTACCGCTCCGGTAATATAATAAGATTCATTTATAGGTGAGGCGACTACAGATACAGGATTACAAAAACTGTGTGCCGTTAAAAACAGCATTACGGCAAGATAACATAAAATAGATATGACAGTATCTGACATTGTCATATTTATGTAAGTTATAGCTAAGTTCGGAATACACTTACATAAATATAATTTTTTATGTTTATGACACATCATTTAAAAACCCTTTCTGAAATTATCATTGTTTTTCCCCATTTTTGGAGCTGAGAAACTGAAAAGCATCAGATTTAAATATTTATCCTTCTCGATGTTGTCATGTCATCTCCCCCTTACTTTTGCGAAAATTCGAAGGGTAAAGTCCAATATTCACACAATACGCACAAAACTTTGTTTGTATCATAACATAATTCTTTTATTTATTCTACTATCTTTTTCCTATTTCTCCTCATCCTTCCTTTTATCGCTTTTGAAATCCCCGCATCTTTTTCTTTTCTTTATCCAATCTGCATAACGATAGAAGCTTTTACGATCGCATTCTTAGTTCAAATCAAATACCAGATGTGAACCTGTGCAGTTGCAGTACCATCATAGGATTTGGGGTGGCAAGATCATAAAATTTCCTGTATAATCAGGATAAGGCTAACACTATCGATCAGGATTTCTCGTCTTTTGTCCCATGACATCTCCCCATAAGCAGCTTCGAGAGATCAATCGACCACTAACACGATACCTGCTGCATTTAGCAAACGACAAAGAAGGAGGTTATTATGAAGAAAAAAACATTACTTTCCGTTGCCATGGCAGTCTTTCTATTCACCTCATCAGTTTTTGGAGCTCCCATGTTAGGAGGCTGGAAAACTACCTCAGATATCGCAATAAACAAGGAGGAAAAAGCCATATTTGATCAAGCCATGAAATCCTTCGTTGGTATGGACTATGAACCACTTGGACTTCTTGCCACTCAGCTTGTCTCCGGTCAGAATTATTGCTTTCTCTGCAGGGGAACGATCGTTTACCCAGAAGCAAACCCGGAATATTATTTTGTTTATATCTATAAGGATCTGAAGGGGAATGCAGAAATCCTGGAAATCAAGAATATCGAATTTGGCCTGAGTCCAGATATGGATAACCCGGATAGTTCGAAAGCTGCAGAAGATATGAAGGGGATTGAAGATATTGAAAATGCAGAAGATGTCGAAAATGACGGCAGCAAAAATATCTATTCTATCACAATCAGCCCGGATACGGAGTCCTATATGATATTTAAGTGCCCGGAATCCGCCGCAGCCGGAGAAACTGTCAGAGTAGAGATTGCGGATGTGACAGACGCCTGGATCTACGCAAGCGTTAACGGAGATCAGGATTTCGGTACCTTCGTTGGTTCCTATTATGAATTTACTATGCCAGAAGAAGATGTTGAAATCAAGGTATGGGCAGTAGGAAACGGATTGGCTTAAATAATATGATTTTTTGATTTAATTGTACAGGTTTTTATGGTAATGAAGAATGAAATGTCTGCTTTAGCAAATGTTCAGCTATCCCTGTTGGGCATTTAGTTTTTTCTTATACAAAAACGTCAAAAATCACAACACAAAAAGAACCTCCATCCCAATGTCGGACGGAGGTTCTCTTTCATATTTCCAGAATCAGATTCGCCACAGGCTTATTCCGCAGCGGCTCCCATGACCTCTTTGTAGGTCTCAGGTGTAACAACGATAGCGTCTACAGCTGTCTCCATCTCGGGCTCTTCGCCGTTCAGGACCTGCATCAGAACCTCTACGGAGCCCTTTCCTACGGAATCAGAGGAGAAGTAAGCAGCGGCCTTCATGCAGGTGCCGTCTGCGCCCTTGTCATTCCACTCATCCTTAGCCATGTAAGCGCCAAGGCCTACTACGCAGGCATCAGCGTCAAGTCCGGCAACCTCAAGGGCACGGCAGGCACCGATGGTACCTTCTTCGTTTGCGCCGGTTACCAGCCAGGTCGTGATCTGAGGATTAGCTGTGAAGACAGCTGCCGCAGCGGTGTTGCCCTTGTCTGTGGTTCCGTCGTAGTCAGCATAGAAGATGTTGTCATCGCCGAATTCCGGGCAAAGCTCGGTGAACTTCGCATATTCTCCCTCAGCACGCGGTACGCAGCTGGAAACGGTATCCATGGTCATGATCAGCAGACCAACGCCTTCCTTGCCGACCAGGTCGTTCTCGATGGCATAGTTTGCCAGCCATTCGCCGTTTGCCTCACCGATTACATAGGCATTGATGCCGACCCAGGGAGCCAGCTTGTTGCCGTCAGCATCCTGCAGAGCGTCATCAGCCGCTACCATGGGGATTCCCTGCGCCTCATCGATGGCAGCCTGGGAAAGGGTCTGATCCGGGATACAGGTAACGATACCGGAAGCCTTGTTCGCCACAGCATTGTCGATCGCCTTCAGGTATTCTTCCGGGCTCATCTTCGCGTCAACAAAAACGAACTCACCGCCAAGAGCCTCTACTGCTTCCTTTGCGGCTGCGCCCTCATCGATGAACCAGGTCTGGTCGCCGGCCTTGTAGATGCCGTACACCAGGAGATTGTCATCTGCCATTGCCGTTGCAGCCAGCATGCTGCAGGCCATAGCCGCCGCCAGGATAACACTTGCCACTTTCTTCAACATGGTACTTCCTCCTTACGAATCTTGAATTTAACCTCTTGCTTCTATATACAATCGCACCTTGCGGAGCGGACTGTACCTGTATATGTACTCTACTTGATGTTCTTCATGGCAGCTTCCAGCAGTTCCTTCTCTCTTCTCTGCTTACGGATAAAGTCAGAGGTCAGAGCGAACAGAAGCAGCGCGCCTCTGGCTACATACTGCCAGAAGGTGGATACGTTGACCATAATCAGGCCGGTATTGAAGGCCTGAATCAGGATAACACCCAGGACAGTGCCGAACATATCGCCCACGCCGCCGGCAAAGGAGACACCGCCAAGAATTACGGCTGTGATGGCGTCAAATTCCAGGTTTACGTTTGCGGCGGGCTGGCCGGAGTTCATGCGGGAGGAGAATACAATCCCGCCGACGGCTGTCAGCACACCGATGATGATAAAGCTCATGGTGATGATGCGCTGCGGGTTCAGGCCTGCCAGTCTGGCGGCTTCCTTGCTTCCGCCGATGGCGTAAACGCTGCGGCCGAATTTCGTCCGGGCCAGGATAAAGCCGAAGACGATAAAGGCGATGAGCATCAGCCATACGGAAAGGGGCAGGGTCAGGATACGCAGCTTGCCGATCGCAAGATATGCCTTGTTGCTGATGGAGATGGGCTTGCCATCGCATATGATATAGGCAAAGCCACGGACGACATTCTGGGTAACCAGGGTAGCAATGAAGGCCTCCAGCTTGATTTTATTGACCATCCAGGCATTGAAAAGGCCTGCCACAACACCGGCCATGAGGACAGCAAGCACAGCGATCGGCATCGGCACCCCCCAGGAGAGGAGAAGCGCCGCCAGGGTTCCGCAGAATGCCGCCAGGGAACCGGGAGAAAGGTCGTTCTGACCCGCAATGATCAGGTAGGTATGGCCTACCGCCACCAGGCCGACCAGGGAAGCCGCAATCAGCAGGTTTACCATGTTGGTCCAGGTCAGAAAGTTTTTATTCAGGAAGGTAAACAGCGCAAAAACAATGATGATAGCGGTAAAGAGGATCAGCTTGTCCCCGCCTATGAGCCTAAAGCCGCCTTTTTCTTTCTTATTCTCCATATGTCATTCATCCCCCATCATTCCGAGACTTAACAGCCTGTCCTCTGTGGCATCCTCTCTGGCCACCTCGCCCACGATGCGCAGCGCCCGCATGACCAGAATCCGGTCAGACAGGCCGATCACCTCCGGCATTTCAGAAGAGATCAGGATAACGCCCAGTCCCTGCTTGGCAAACTGGCAGATCATCTGATAGAACTCTGACTTTGCGCCGACATCAATCCCCTTTGTCGGCTCGTCGAGGATCAGCACCTTCGGATCTGTGGCGATTCCGCGGGCTACGATGCATTTCTGCTGATTGCCGCCGGAAAGCTCCACAATCTTCTTGTCCGGAGACGGAGTCTTGATCCGGAAATCACGGATCCCCTTATCTGCCTCCTCTGCCTCCTTTCGGGTGGAGATAACGCCAAGCCCATTGGCGTTTTTATCCATCAGGGCAATATTGATATTGCCGGCCACACTGAGGTTGGAAAGGATTCCCTGAAGCTTTCTGTCCTCCGGCACCAGGACAATGCCGTTGTCCATGGCTTCCTTGGGGGAGCGGTTTACGATACGCCTGCCCTCGAGAATGACCTCTCCGGACCTTGCCTTGTCCGCTCCGATGATGGCCCGCATCAGCTCTGTCCGTCCGGCGCCGACCAGACCGGAGAAGCCCAGAATTTCTCCCCTGTGAAGGACGAAGGAATTATCCTTGACATAGTCAGAGGAAACCCCCTTTACCTCCAGCAGTACATCCCCGATCTTGTCGTTCCGCTCCAGATCCGCGAAAATATCTCCCAGGTCACGGCCAACCATCATTTTGATCATGGCTTCCTCGGAAACCTCGCCGGTAACTACGGTATCCACATATCGTCCGTCCTTAAAGATGGCGACTTTGTCTGCGATCTGCTGGATCTCAGCCATACGATGGGAAACATAGATAATGATTTTCCCCTGGCTCTTCAGCTTTCGGATGACCTTGAACAGGCTCTCGATCTCAGCGTCACTCAGGGAAGCAGTGGGTTCATCGAAGCAGATAACCTTAAGGTTCTCCCGGCTGTAGGCCTTCATGATCTCCACCATCTGCTGGTAGGCGATGCTCAGATCCTTGACCTTGGTAGAGGGCGAAATCGGCAGGCCGAAATCCTTGATGATCTCCGCCGCCATCCTGTTTGCCTTCCTGATATCGATCACGCCGAATCTGTTGGCAGGCATACGGCCCAGATAGATGTTCTCAGCCACAGAAAGCTCCAGCAGAATCTGGCGTTCCTGATAAATAATGCTGATCCCTTCTTCGATAGCCTCATGGGGCGAGGCAAAATGCTTTAACTCGCCGTCCAGCCAATATTCACCGTTCGTCGGCTGATAGTCTCCGTTGAGGACCTTCAGCAGAGTGGATTTTCCCGCGCCGTTCTCTCCCAGAAAGGCAAGGACTTCCCCTCCATAGGCCTTGAAGCTGATCTCATCCAGAGCCTTGACACCAGGAAAATACTTCGATATCTTTTTGAATTCGAGAACACTGCCCATGTATTTTCCTCCTGTTTACTGCACATTGCATGATTCCATAGTAAATCCGTGCAAACACTATATGTATCTTATTACAATTTTGTCACAATATCAACACATAATTCATCCGAGCGCCTTCTGTTTTTGGTAAATAATGGCATTCTGATGCGATCTGTCCCGGGCGGCAGTCTCTTTCAGATAAGAATGGGCAGTCTCTGTCTCCCCCAGGCCCAGATGTCCCAGGCCCATCAGATAATAGCAGTGAGCTTCATTCCGTTTCGTCAGGTCGTCCTCATAGATCAGGAAATCCGGAAGGGAGACGGCGAAGTAATCGATCTTCACCTGGTCTCTCAGGTGCTGTTCTCCATAGTCCACCAGCTTGTGGAAGCAGGCGCAGGCCATACGGTGCTGCCCCAGCTTCTCGTAGGCAAGACCTTTAAAGAGGATCATATCTGCCGGCTGATCGTTATAGTACATCATGCCGGCCGGTTCATCTGTCCCCTCTGTGGCCTTACAGAAGCATTCCCGGGCACCCACCTTTTCCTGGGCTTCCTTTGCGCATCCCAGCAGATACCAGATCTGGTTGTCCTTGGTCCCCTCCAGACGGCCTTCTCCAAGGTTCAGAGGATAGATCAGGGCCTTTTCCAACAGAGCTTCCGCTTCCCGGTAATTCTTTTGGGCCAGTTTACCCTTAGCCATCTCCACCAGGGCAACCTTATACTGAGCGGAAACCTTCCCCTCCGCTCCCTCCCAGGGACGGAATTCGTGGCTCATGATGGTATCATAGGCCTCCTGATAGCAGCCGGCACTGTTGAGCAGGGTCACATACTCGATCATAAGATCGTCGCGCTTGCGGATCAGAGCCTCCTCGTCTTCATCGCCGACCGCATACCTCCGATAGTTGGCCAGCCGGTCTTCTACCGTATTATTCAGCTTCCGGTAAAGCTGGTCAAGCTCCAGGAAAATTCTGGCGTCGCGGGTATTCAGGGCGAAGGCCTTCTCCATCATTTCCTTAGCCTCCTCCTTCTTCCCCTGCTTATTGTAATAAGCGATGGAAAGGTTCCGCAGCAGGGTCGGATTGGAGGGATCCTCCTTGAGTGCTGACTCCCAAAGGGAAATGGCCTGCTCAAACTGAAGCTTGTCATAAAAGAGGCAGCCCAGATAATATTCAGCCTTAGGGGTTGAGACCGCAGAAGCAATGGCCGCCTCCAGGACGAGAATATCCTCCGGCTTATTGGGGAAACAGTAGGAGGAATCCGCCGTCTCGGCTTTTTCGTAATATTTCTCCGCCTCGGCCCTGCGATTCATCTTTTCCAGATAATAGGCCCTGTAATAGGACAGCATAGGCTTGTCTGCCTTGCACTGTTCCAGCACAGCGATGGCCTCCTCGTAGAAACCGGCCTCGGCATAATCCCGGGCTGTCATCAGATAGTTCTCATGGAAGCCGCGCATCAGGTCGTTCAGCCTGGCAAAGCCTGTCGTTCCCGCCCCCAGCAGGCAGGCCTCAAAGCCTGAGAGATAATCGAAGGGATCCAGTGCCAGGCTCTGGCCGGTCCAGGCCGCCGCCTCAGGCATACGCCCCAGCTTTCTCAAAAGAACCGCCTTGAGTCCCCTTGCCTTGATATTATGGATGTTCTTCACCAGCCCTTTCTCCACCAGCTCCAAAGCCGGTCCAAAGGCTTGCCTTCTCGCCGCGATGGCTGCCAGATAGTAGAAGGACATCTCCTGCTGTTCGTTGCTCCAGGTGGCTTTATAGAAGGCATCATAGGCCTCATCCTCCCGGCCCTGATAGAACAGACAAAGTCCGAGATTATAGTAGGCTTCACTGTTATAGGGATTGGGATTCTTCCAGGTCAGCCTCTTGATCGCCTTCCTGAAATACTCCTCTGCCTGGGCAAAGCAGCCCCGGCGAAGCAGAAGACTGCCGTAGGCATTGTTGATCCTGGCATCCATAGGATCTCTTTTCAGGCCTTCCAGATAGTAGGGATCGGGGAGGTAGGTGGCGTGACGGTACTGCTCGATATGGAGACCGGTCAGGAAAAGCTCCTCATTGGTCAGGATTTCCTGGGGCTCCTTTGCGGCCTGAGCCGGCTGTGCCTTTTGGGGAATCCCCTGATCCTTGGGCTGATAGGATACCAGCTCCCTGCCATCCTGATCCATTACCTGCACAAAGAGATCGGTCTCCTTGCAGTCCGGGAGGGGAATGGTTCTCTCGAAAATGTCCCTGGGCGAGATACGGGTGCTCTCGGACAAAACCTCCTCCCCCTTTACGGTAAGAGTCACCCTGGCCAGGTTCCTGGGTGAGGTGGTATAAACGCAAAGGTAAGCGCTTCCCTGTCTCAACTCCAGGTTTACCATAGCCTCTGTTGTGGCATTCTTGACATAGCCCACCTTTTTGTAGGGCATGAAATACTGGCGGAAGGTTTTCTCCTCGAAGGGCTTAAGCCAGGTGAAGTCCGGCTGATTGTCCGTATAAACACCGGTCATCAGCTCGATATAAGGACCGTCCTCGTCCGTGAGATTTCTGTCCCAGGCCTTGCCGAAATCTCCGCAGCCCCAGGTCCACTGCTTCTTTCCGGGGGAAATGTGATGATCCGCGACATGGAGAATACCGGCTTCTTTGCCGTAGTCATAGCCGCCTACAAAATCATACTCTGATTTCTCCGCCATATAGGAGGTGGGTACAGGGATATTTTTATACCGGGAAATATCCACACCCTCGCTGTAATCATGCTTATAGTACACTCCTGTCGCGATGGGGAAGCGGGACACATCCCGTTTGCCGTGATCCATCACATTGTGTACATCCGGCGGAAATACCGACTGGGTATGGTCATTGACGGCCACTGCCGGATTCGCCCACCACAGGAAGGTCTGGGGAAGGCTGGTACGGTTGTAGAGCTGGCCGCCGATCTCGATATAAGCCTTGTCCGGATAAAGGGTGATGGAGGTGATCCCCTTCGTCCCATACATTTGATCCACGTCATGGATCAGCAGGGTTTTACTGCCGTCCGCATTCTCCCGGATCATGTGATCCACCGGCATAAAGGTGGTGGGGCGGTGATGCTGGGGCCAGTTAAACTCAATGCCGCCGGAAATCCAGGGGCCGACCAGGCCGACCAGAGCAGGCTTGATGACCTGGTTGTAGTAGACAAAGTCATACCCGTTGGTCTTGTCATAAGCCCTCTGGATCCTGCCTCCCAGCTCAGGAAGAACCATCACCTTCAGATATTCATTTTCCAGATACACTGCCTGATACGCCTTGTCGGTCTTTTCATGGCTGATGGTCTCTGTGGTGGGATAGGGATAAACCTTCCCGCTGCTGCCCTGATAGACACGTTTTTCCAGGAACATGGGATTTTTGTCCGGTGCCCCCGCCTCATAGGTTGGGATGACTACAGTCTCCTCCCAGATTCTGACTTCCTGCATAGCTGTTACCTCCCACTAATGGCTCCGATTGTCCGTTTACCATATAAATTCGACCTGTGCGGTCACTAAAGTGACCGATAGCAAAGTTCAAAAAAATTATACAAGTATCGCAGAAATTTGTCATCAGAGAAATCATCTTTTCAGTTCAAAAATCCGTGCGGTATACTCCCCGGGCAGGCTGACGCTGAGACTCCCCGCCGAAGCATTCCAGCAGCAGGAGCAGGGGGCATTGGCGGGATAAACGCAGACCACGGTCATGGCCTGCCCCCTGCGATGGTCAACCGGCAGGATCCGGCTTTTTTCAGAAGCACCCCGGCGCCATACAGCGATCAGGTCCCTGTCTGAAAACCGAAGTCCTAAGCTCACCCAGGAGTCCTGGTATTCGGACAGTCCCAGGGGCCAGAAGGGAAGAGCCTGCGGGATCTCCTCCCGGTAGCTCTTGTAAAAAAGGATGGCCTCGGTCACCAGGTCATATCTGGCCTGATCCAGGTTCACGAGATGCCCGCTCTGATGGATTCTCAGCAGAAGGGCGTTTACCATGTTGTAAACAGTCTCCTCCCCATCCCCCGACACTAGCGGATAAGACCAGACCGCTGCCTGCTCCGGTGTCAAAGCCATAGGAGCGTTTGCGGCGATCGTCGCATAATAGCGGTAATCCTCTATGTCACTGGTGGACTGAATGCTGTGCCGGCTCAGCATGGCATAGTCCATGCGCATCCCGCCACTGGAGCAGTTTTCGATCACCAGTCCCGGATATTTGCTAAAACAGCCTTCCAGCCAGGCCAGGTAGGCACGGTTATGTCCCAACAGGCCATCTCCGCAGCTGTCGGCGTCAATTTCTGTCCCGATGCCAGGCTCGATATTGTAGTCCATCTTGATATAGCCTACCCCGTATTCCCCTGCCAGCCGGTCCACCACCTCCGTGGCATGACGGATCACCCATGGATTCCGGAAGTCCAGCTGCCAGCGGCTGCGGTATGCCACTCTCTTGCCATGGCGGATAAAGAAGCAGTCGTCCTTTGCGCTCTCTGCCTTGGGGCAATGAATCCCCATCACCTCGATCTCCAGCCATAAACCAGGAATCATGCCCTTGGAGCGGATATAAGCCAGCAAGGCGGGCAAGCCATCCGGGAAACGGGTCCGGCTGGGCTGATATTCTCCCACACTGTCCCACCAATGGCCATCCGCGTACCAGCCGGCATCGATCACATAGTACTCACAGCCTGCCAAAGCTGCCTTGTCGATCATGGGCAGCTCCTTCTGGGTCGTCGGATCCGCAAACAGGCAGTTCATATAGTCATTAAAGATGACCGGTAACCACCGGTTGTCCTCATTCTCCCTGCGAATGGCCCTGCGATATCTGGTCAGGGCAGCTCCTGCCTCATTCAGACCGCCATTCACAGCGCCAACCCCTGCCGGCACACTGACAAAGCTGTCCCCCGGCCTGAGCTCCTTCCACCAGTGACTGTGAAGCTCGTCCGGACCGGCCAGGGCCAGGTAAAGATGATCCCGGGCGTCGGAAATCTCAAAATTCCAGGAGCCATTATGCTCAATCTGGAAGAACAGACTGTGATCTGTCTCCTGATTATGGATGACGCCCATGGGAAGATTTTCCTTCGTCGACCAGTTCCCGGTATTGCTGAAGGAAACAATCTGGGATGACCGGCGTGGCATGGTCATCTGTGAGGAAACCAGTCCGAAATCCCTCAGGGAATAGGTAGAAAAGCTCAGCTCCTTCATCCAGGCATTGTGCCCCACAAGGATCTCCAGCTTATCCTCCGGGAGAGAAAATCCTTCCTTCTCGATCCCTGACAAAACAAAAGAGGAAACATACTCCAGTCCCAGGGATTCTGTTCCTGTATTGGTCACTTCCGTCCAGCACTGGACAGCGGGTATCCCGTCAAAGAACCGCATGTGCAGGTTCACCGCCAGACCGGTCGGCTGATCCAGCAAATGCCAGACAAGCTTTCTGCCTGAGCTGTCCCGTTCGTCTGTCCGGGATACATATTTCAGCCGAAAGCCCGGCGAGCTCTCCGCCACCTTCACTCCATGGAGCTCCCGCTCCCGGTTCAGCCCTGTCACCATCACTTCCACCGGGTAAAAAGCAGCCCTTCCTTCAACGGAATCCAGATCCTCCTCCCGCAAGGGCTGGGCCCCGAAATGCAGCAGTCGGCACTCCTTGTCATCAGTGATCTCATAAACCAGATACAGCCCGTTCTCTTCTATTACAATCCGTTCCATATATTTCTCCCTCTCTTATCCCTGTTCCTCTTCAGCAACCCCTGACCGTCCCGATGTAACAGCACTAACCCCCAAAACCTGTTTTCACGGCAAGCTTGCCTGTCAACAGGGGAAAGGCTTTAGCATCATACAACCAGCTTCATCTGCTTTAACCACTCCACCATGAGAGGAAACCATCCGGCGACATGCGCGTCTGCCAGCCGTCCCTTTTCCGGCTGACTGACCTCCTCTGTGACCAGGGACAGTCCATGTTTTCCGTAGGGATAGATATGCAGCTCTATCGTTACGCCAGCCTTCATCAGAGCCTCCGCAAAAAGAAGGGAATTCTGCACCGGTACCGAATCATCCTCCTGGGTATGCCAGAGGAAGGCAGGAGGCGTTTCCTTGGTAACCTGTGTCTCCAGGCTCATCCACCGCAAAGCCTGCTGGTATTCCTCTGCCTCTGCAATCTGTTTTCCGAAGGGTCCTGCCAGGCGCAGGATACTTCCCAGATGGGCATGCTCATAGGCGGAGATCACGGGATAGCATAACACCATCCCATCCGGCCGGAAAAGCAGGGGATCCGTCTTTGCCTCCGGGCATAAGGATGCCAGGACATTCTCCCCCTTCCAATCGAAACCACGGAAATGAACTCCCAGATTTCCGGCACAATGGGCTCCTGCGGAAAAGCCCAGCACTGTCACCGGCTCCCCCGGATAGAGCTCCCTGATCTTTGCCACTGCCCAGGCCGCCTGCTGCAGCGGCCGTACTCCCAGAATATCAGAAGCCACATCGTAATAGAGGATTCCGGACCGGATCCCCTCAAAGGCAAAGGCCCGGACTACCGGATGCGACTCTCTTTCGGACAAATGCTCATATCCTCCACCGGGGAAAACCAATACTGTCCCCTTAAAGGAACAGGAAAAAGAAATTCTTTCCTCTGGGGACGGCAGCTCCAAAGCTGCTCCGTGAATACCGGTAAAAATCATTTTTTCCTCACTTTCTGCCTGTCTGTAACAAATCCTTTGCCCTGCACTCCTGACACAAATCCGGCCAATGCTGAACATCCTCCGGCAGGGTCACTGTCCTCCCACATTTCCGGCATGTTATGGTGACCATACCTTGCCGCTCTAAGCGACGTTTCGCCTTACATTCCTGGCAGTAGCTGGGGATACGACCCCGCCTCGGATCATAATAGATCGGCCTGCCACAGGATTTACAGGGCCTGGTCAGGAGCGATGGCGTATCCGTTGCAGACTGCTGGCCAGGATTAGTCCGGTTAAAGATGCTGTTAAGCCAATCAAACATATGGGTAACCTCCTTGGAAATACACAGAAACGCCTGAAGCGATACATGATGCCCACGGATCTGCTGTAAATGCTGAATGACGGGAAATGTAAGAATGGATCGCAAGGGCTGAACCGCGAAAAGGGCAGGTGCTGAAAAGAGAAGATGGTCAAATGTTCACTCTCTCTACAGTACCTGCCCCTGACTTGTCTATCCCTCCCAGGCTGGCTTGGTCTCATCCGGATCCTGAGTTCTTTCGATTCTTCCGCCCATTGCCCACACGTCACATACGCTGCCTCCTGATGGCAAAGTATGGGAGGTCAGACCTCTGCCTTCCATAAGCCGTGAAGATTGCAGTATTCGTAAGCTGCCACCACCTCGTCTCCCGGTGTCAGGCTGAACTGTACCACGGGAGCATCACCGGGCTTTAAGGGCTTTCTTTGCGCCCCTTCTTTTGTTTCCAGGGCGACCCACATGATATAGTGCTCTTCCAGCATTGGATGAGCCACAGATCCGACAGTAACCGTGACAAGCTGTCCATTCTGCTCAATGACGGGAACATGCTTCTCGGCAGCGCCGTCACTGGTACCGGGAATCAGTTCTTCCATTGGCTCTCCACAGCATTTTGTCGGACATTTTGACTCCCTGATCATTCCAACGATTTTTCCACAGCCTTTGCAAATATAAAACTTCATTTTTTACCTCCTCTCTGAAGAAATATCCATTTCCGGCATTTCCCCTGTTCCTGGGACTTCCGGGGATGCGGCTTCCCTCACCCCGTCTTCTGCAAACATGAGCACACGATCGCAGATGGACAGCGCAGCTTTCCTGTGAGTCACAAAAATAACAGTTTTATCTGTCAGGCGCCGCAGGTTACAGAGCAGCCGCTTTTCCGTTTCTTCGTCCAGGGCACTGGTGGCTTCGTCCAAAAGCAGGATGGGGGCATCCGAAAAAACCGCTCTCGCAATGGCAAGCCGCTGCATCTGCCCCTCGGACAGACTCGCACCATGCTCCCCCAGCTCAGTATCAAGCCCCTTCTCCAGATCCGACACAAATTCATCGGCACAGGCTATTGCCAAAGCCTGCCTTACTCTTTCCTTATCCCCGGAATGTTCCGGACAGGCAAAGCTCACCACGTCCACCAGTCTTCCGCTCATCAATGCGTTCCCCTGAGGCACATAGGCAAAGAGCCTGCGCCATTTTGCGGTCAAAGGAACGGAGCCATCCCTGCCGACAAGAATCCGCTCTCCCTCATCCGGCGAATACAGACACATCAGCAGCTTAAGCACCGTGCTTTTTCCACAGCCGCTGTGCCCGATAAATGCCACATATTCGCCTTTGTGTATCTCCAGATCCATCCCTTGCAGCACGACCGGCATATCCTCTTTTTTCCTGCCATCCAGCAGTTCTGCCGGTGACGGATAGGTGAATGCCATTTTCCGCAAAGCCAATGCCAGAAATACTTCCGTGTAATAGTCATGCACCTGTTTCGCATCCAGAACAGGCTCCGAACCATCGTCCGAAAAGGTCTCCGCCTCCATCAGCCGCTCCGCGCTGGCGGTCATGGCGTAAAAGCGGGACACAAATCCGGAGAGCCTGGCGAAAGGAGCCTGCACTTGTCCGATCAGCTGCATAATGGCCGTCAGTGTACCGTAGGTCACGGTCCCAAAGTGGATGCCATAAGCACAATAAACGACGCCAACCAGGTACATTCCCTGCATGGCGCCGTTAAAGCCAATGCTGCATAAGATCGAGAAAGCGTTTCTCTTCATCCGGGCCGCCTTGTGTTCCTGCATTCTTTCCCATGCGTCCCCGCCGGTCTGCGACTCCGCGGAAAAAGCCTTGATCACCATCAGACTGCCGATCCGTTCCTGCAGGAAGGAGCGCAGCCGTCCGTCACTTTCCTGTATATTCTTATGCAGACGCTTCAGCACCCTGCGAAACACATAGGCCAGACAGATGACAGCCGCTCCGCCCGGCAGCAGAACCCATGCGAACCACCGGTCCAGGGCAATGATCATGGCCAGGGCAAAGATCAGCCGTATCACTGTTCCCACCAGACCAGGCACCAGTTCCACATAATTGCCGGCCACCACAACGGTGTCCCCGGTCAGCCGTGTCATCCATTCCCCGGAGTGAACGGCCTGGACCGCAGCATAGTCCTTCCGCAGAATATTGTCCGTCAACCGCTTTTTGAACAGGTTTTCAAAATCAGCCTGCGTCTGCTCATACAATCTGTTCAGGACTGCATCAAGCACAATCAGAACCAGCACCAGTCCGATCAGATAGATCACATTCTGCCGCAAGGAGGACAAACTGCCAGCCACCGCACTGTCTACCACATTCTTGAGAAGGAGGGCGTAAAAGGCCCCAGCGCCGCCTGCCAGTGCCTGAAGCATGGTAAGCGCAAGCACCCAGCCTTTCTTCCTGCCAGGAACCTGCCAGAGCCAGCGAATTGTCTTAGTCATGCTCTCTTGATCCCGTCCATTTTCAATATCCGATCGTCATCCTTCTGATCTGATACAAGATAAGCAGATGGATAGGATAGATCAGATAAAACACATATTTCAGCGATCCGCTGCCGATAAAGCCACGCCGTCCATTATAGAGGTGAATCGGAATAAAGGCGAGTCCTGCGATCCACCGCGCAGAGAGAAAGCAGCAACCGATGATAGTCTGATAGAGCCTTTGTTCCCGCAGCAGATACAGCATCAGGATGAAACCGAAGCCGCTGCATCCATAATCGGCGCGAAGCAGGATGGATAAGGTCAGCAGAGCCAGTAAAAGGACATATTTCGCTCTCAGGCTGCCCTGGTGATCCCGGATAACCCATAAGCCAAGCAAGCCTAAGAACAGCGTGAACATTACGTTCTGAGAACCGTGCATGGCTTGTCCGCTATGAGCCAGGTTCCAGGGGATCTCTGACAACAAGGCAAATAGCAGCAGATTTCCCGCATACCGTCTGACATTGCGGGTATGCGCAAAGCCTTCCACCAAAAGAAAGGCGAAAAGCGGGAAACTGATCCGGCCGATCAGGCGCATCATATCATACAGATCGATGGTGAATTTTCCAAACCGGAAGACGGTGATGTAGGTGTCCCACAGCAAAATGGAGGCAGTGTGGTCTACGATCATGGTAAACACAGCCAGAAGCTTCAGCCCGCTTCCATCGAACACCTTCCACTGATCAGGAATACCGGCCGTGTTGCATTCGCTCATTCTTCTATGACCTCCATCTGCTTCAGCTCTGCCAGCAGAGCGTCCAGGTCTGCCGCCGCCGTCTTTTCATCCGTATCATACCTGTCCAGAATCCGTGACAGCAGATCATCCCGGGAAACCGGCGTCTGCAGCTGTTCCCATATGAAAGCCGACAGTTCATTCATCAACACTGTTCCCCGGAAGGCTCCGATATTGTCTCCCGTTGGCATAAGGATAAATTCTCCCGCGATGTTTCTCAGGATAAAGCCGGTACATGCTTTCACTTTCTACGCTCCTTTCCTCACACTCTGCCGAAGCAGCGAAGCGCAAGCCCTCTCCCCTGTGCAAAACGCAGGCTGTCAGCAACCGGAATTACGTCCGGAGCTGAAGGTTCTTGCCGTCCTGTGATAAGGAACACCATCACAGCCGCCCCCACGGCCCCTTCCCCTGCCTATGTCACCATTTCCTGCGGAAGTCAGTATAATATCGTCGTACTGGAAAGCGATCTTTTCGACTTTCGGTGAGACATAAGGCTGTTTGCCGGTATTCATTTCTTTTTCCATAGTTCAGACCTCCCAGTCTAATCTTACTAGCTATTCCTGATAAATCGGTCACTGTTCCGTCATGTCTTCCCTCACACAGCTACGGAACAGGCGCAAGCTCCTATCGTTGCATAGAAAGTGCCCCTTCTGCCGGATCGCAGCGGGCAAAGGGCAGGACGCCCCGACTGACCATATACCTCGTCCTTTCGCACAATCCCACAGGCATCTTCCCTGGCTTGGCATACTTCATGGCATCCGCCGCACAGATACTGCAGACGTTTTCATAGGCACAGCCCCGGCATTCCGCCGCCCTGGGCCAATTCTCCGCCGTCTGATGTATCTTCTTCCAGGCCTGTTCAAATCCTTCACGAAGGGGGAAGCTTTTCGCGTCCAGTCTGTTGCAGATCCTCATCTCTCCCTTCCAGTTGATCACAAAACCGGAACGGCCCCCGCCACAGATCAAGCCCTTCTCCTCCCCAAACGCAGCCTTTTCCCCTGACGCAATGTCTTCGGATACCGGTTTTGCCGCCTCGGCAGTTGAGCCGCAGGCAAAGCCGGTATCCTCACACCTGCGGCACGGCCCGCCAGGAAGAGGAAGCTCCTGCTCCGGGTATTCCTGCAAGGTCTTCCCCTGCAGTTCTTCATCGAAGCGAAGAATCCTCGCATAATAATCCGCATCCGGATCTTCGGAAACTTTCAGCCGCCATGGTTCTTCGGGCGGAGCAAACAAAGAGGTATTGATAAAAACCTTCTCAGTCAACTCCCTCGCCAGGCGTATCGTTTCAAAGACATCCTCCCCCAGCGCCCGGTTGGGCGTGATGGTGATGAGAAGAGGCAGCCCCGCTTCCTTCACCTGCCGCAGATGATCCAGCACCGTATGAAATACACGGCGTCCGGTCACTCTCTCGTAGACGTCTTCATTCTGGCCATACAGGGTGATCTGAATCAGGGCAGGCAGATGGTTCTGAAAAAACCGGATCCTTCCCTCATCCAGCAGGGTTCCGTTTGTCAGAACGTCCACCTCACAGCCCAGGCTGTGCAGGTAGAGATACAGCTCCTCGAATCCCGGATAGGCCAGACATTCTCCACCGGTCAGTGTCGCCTGGAACATTCCGGCTTCAAAGGCCTGATGGATCAACCCCTTCCATTGGTCTACAGTCAGCAGACAACGGTCTCCCAGCTGCTCCGGACTCAGGCGGACATAACACATGCCGCAGCTCAGGTTGCAAAGAGGCGAGAGCTCAAACTGCCCATGGATAGGGACGCCCTGCTTCCTGGCTTTAGCCTCAAGAAATTCCGAAAAATCCCGGAAGCTCTGCGTCTGCCTTCCATTCTGCCTCCGCAGCATTTCCAGGTATTCATGCCCCGTCATGGCTTCAGGCATACCAGTTCACCACCTCCTGTATCACTGTCTGGCCCTTTCACAGAGCCTGCAGCCGCCCGGATCATCCTTCGTCCAACGCCTGAATCCCGCGCAGTATGGACAGGACTTCCTCGACGTCGGCAGCGATCTGCTCCCGTGACGTGTCATATTTTTCCCACATGGCGTCTATGATCCTTTCCTTTGTGGTCTCCTCCCGGAGAAGATCGATCATAAACGCGGCGGTTTCATTGCTGCGGATTACACCGGAAAATGCTTCGTTCCCCACCGGCACCAGGAATTGACTGTTTCCAAGCACCTGTGGGACAAAACCCGGTTTCAGCTTCAAGAGCCTGTCACCCCCTTCCATGCAGTCCAGGCTGCTTCTGTTTCCATATTACAATATAATCTGTAAAATGCAGCAGCATCCAGCAGCTCCGCCTGCAAAGCGATAATCAGCCGGGCCAGGGAGTCGTCCCTCAGCGCGTACCTCTGACGGAGAAGCATCAGAAATGCTTCCTCCCTTCCCATCGGCTCAATGCGGTTGTTCCTGTCCCGGTGCAGGCTCACGATGGCCTTCAACGGGGCGCAGGCATTACGGCTAAGATGATGTTTTCCGTCCCAGGGAGAACCATAAACCACAGCCTTGCCATCTGCGAGCCGGATCAAGGGTTTATCATCATTGATCATCCACACCCGGCTGCCAAAAGCCTCCCGCCAAAGTCTGGCATGAGTGCTTTTGCCCGTACCGCTTTTGCCGGTGAAGATAATCCCCTGTCCGTCCATACACAGTGCAGACCCATGCATCAGCAGCACCCCGTATTCCACCAGCTTTTCAGCCAGCAGGGCGTGAATGGCATTGTTCTCCAGAAGCCTTTCTGTTCTCTGCTGCTTTGGGATTCCGTCCGCTTCATCCATCCGGTCAAAGTCCTCCTGCATCCGACGGATATCCTGGTCTGTCGGACTGACAGTGAACAGAGGCCTGCGATCCGTCAGATAATCCTGCAGGAAGGCTTTGTTCTCCTGATAGCGGCAGGAAATACAGACGGGGACGTCAGCAAGGGAGATTGTAAAGTTCACTCTTTGCGCTTTCATTACATACTTAGCCAGTCTCCTGTATCATAATATACGCACGAATTGGAACTGTTCAACCATATTTGATTATACTGCAAAAATGATTTCTACGGATTGTTCCGCGCTTCGCAGTTCCGAGACCGGCACAGACTCCTTTTACAGTTCAATCCTCAAAAGTGCATCTATTCCTAATTGTGCCAATATTCTACACTTCACCCCTGCAAAAGTCAAGAAACAGTCACTACGCAGCATAAAGCACTGACCGGTAATCTCTATTTTTCCAGAAACTCCAGTACTGCCCTGTTGAATGCTTCGGGATGCTGATCTGCTATAAAATGGTTTCCTTTGATGAATGTCAGTTCTGCGTTGGGAATACTTGCCGCGATTAAGCGGGTATGCTTTTCTTTTATCATGTCATTTGTCCCGGCCAGGACAAGCGTCCTGGCCTCTATTGCAGCCAGCTCTGCCGGAGCAACATCCGGATCATTTACCATCAGCCCCAGCAGCTCTGCCTTCCGTCTGGCAGAATCATTCTTCCCGGAAAATCTGCAGGCTATTCTATAGCCAATCTCAATGGGAATCTGCGTGGTCCTTTTTACGCCGCCTGCATTGAGATTAGCGCCGTTCAGGATCAGACGGTCCACCCGCTCCGGATATCTCATTGCGAAGATCATGGCAATGTTCCCCCCATCAGAAAATCCAAGTATATGGGCTCTCTCAATTTGATGCTTATCCATAAAAAAACGCAGATCTTCCGCAAACTGACGGATCGTAAAAGGCATGGTTCCCCTTGGTGTTTTTCCGTGGCCCCGCGTATCCATCGCAAACACGTGATATTGTTGGGCGAACGCATCAATCTGGCCATGGAAATAACTACTGTCCTCTCCGTTTCCGTGGAGCAGCAGCAAAGGGCTGCCCTTTCCCTTCTCTATGTAAAATGTTCGATATCCATGACTCTCTTGAAGCACTGTGGCCAGCGTCTTCATCAGCAGATCCACATCCACCGGCTTGGCGATATGCGCCTGCATGCCTGCTTCCAGAACAGCGATCTCATCCTCTTTAAAAGCATTCGCTGTCATCGCCAGGATCGGTATATTGGCCAGGTCTGCGTTAGGTAAGGCACGAATTGCCCTGGTCGCTTCATAGCCGTCCATTTCCGGCATCTGAATGTCCATCAGGACAGCGTCATAGTAGCCTGGCTCGGAAGAGGAAACCTTATCCAGCGCGATTTTGCCGTTCTCAGCGGTTTCCACCGTGAAGCCGGCATCCGAGAGAATCATCTCGGCAATTTCCATGTTGATCAGGTTGTCCTCAACCAAAAGCAGCCGTTTGCCGGTGAAGTCCATAGAAACGTCTTCCTGCGCCTCCTGGCTGTTGTCTGTTGTCTCTGTCCCCTGCTGATCCTTCGTTACGTCCTTCTCTTCGGCGATTTTCAGCTTCAGGCGGATGACAATAGTCGTGCCGGTTCCCGGTGCCGTGAACACCTCAATGGTTCCGCCCATCAGGTCGACAATGCTCTTGGTGATCGACATCCCCAGTCCGGTTCCTTCCACACCGCTGACGGTAGAAGTGCGCTCCCGTTCAAAGGCAGTGAAAATCTTCTCGGTAAATTCCCTGGACATGCCGATTCCGTTGTCCTGTACCCTGATCTCATAGGAACCGTAT
The DNA here is from genome assembly GCA_017515325.1 of Blautia sp. Classification (GTDB taxonomy): domain Bacteria; phylum Bacillota; class Clostridia; order Lachnospirales; family Lachnospiraceae; genus Blautia_A. The sequence goes on along the minus strand of JAFWGA010000008.1, from coordinate 61,789 downwards.
CCGCTTTCCCCACTGCCGACTTCAAAGAGTGAAGCGGTAACCTGTCCCCCTTCCGGGGTAAACTTATAGGCATTACTGAGGATATTCAGCAGCACCCGATTCAGGTTTTTCCTGTCGCACCAGACATATCGGTTCTGTACCTGGCTGGTATGAACCTGGAAATCCATCTTCTTCTGCTTCATCTGTTCCGAAAACAGGTCTCGGATACTGTCGAATAAAGCCTGAAGATCGATGGGAAGAAATTCCAGTTCGATCGTCCCGCTTTCAATACGGCTCATTTCCAGGATATCATTGATCAGGGCAAGAAGATGCTGGCTGGAGCTTTCAATCTTGTCAAGATATTCGCGGATTTTTGTGATGCTCTCCTCCCTCCGCGCCAGAACGGTGTAACCAATGATTGCGTTCATCGGGGTGCGGATATCATGCGACATATTAAAAAGAAACCGGCTCTTTGCCAGACTGCTCTCCACCGCGTGGATCTTCTCCCGTTCCACCACCTCATGCTTCTGCCTTACGATATCCTGAATATAGAGCATGATGGCAAGGCCGACGAATATCATCACGATCAGGATGATCCCGCCCCAGACAAGCATCTGCTTTACCTGCAGAATACTTTCCGCCGTACCAAGCCGCTTGACAAACCACATCAGAGCAGAATAGACAAGCAAGGCAAACATAGCGGTTCCCGAGGTGGACATCCCACTGTACTCCGTCAACTTACTTTTGGTAACTGTCCTCCAATAGAATACAAATCCAAGCAGACACCAGAATGCCAGCAGCAGGAAAGCTTCGCTTGCCATAGCATCCAGAGCTCCCAGCCGGGGAACAAGCTGCACAATGAGAAATATCACCGAAATGAGCGCCCCCAGCAACCCGGTTACTGTCGTCTTCTTGTCGCCCTCGGCCTTGGCCAGCTTGTAAGCAGCCGCCGAGCAATACCCAAACCCGATAATTGCGCCCAGAGATGTCAGGTCTACGAACCAGATCAATGTGTTCCTTCCCAGCAGAGAAAGGAGTATGGACAGAACCAGAATAAATACGATACTGTAGGTGGTGTTTTGAAACTTTTCAGACAGAATCCTGTCCTCTGCCATAGTGGCCAGTACACGGGTTGTGGCCCGAAAGCCGCCGATGATCCCGGTCAGTATAGCCGCAATAGCCGTAATCGTCATAATAACCAGACCCGCAGTACCCATGATGGACTTGACCGCAAAAAAAGTCGGTACGGAAGCAATGCCTCTCAGTCCATCCAGTCCTTCCACATAGGCCTGCCAGGTCGGAAAACCGTCGGGCACCGAGCAAATGCTGACGAACGTCATGGAAACATAGGCGACTGTCGCTGCCACAATGGAAGTAAAAATGATTCTTTTGGATCTCTTGATCGGGAATCTGAAGTGAGCCGTATCAAATGTTGTTACCTCAAAGCCAACGAATGCCCACGGTGCCATAATAACCAGGCTGAGAACCGCATATCCCCTGTTCAGTCCTTGAATGCCAAAGGAACTCAGTTCACCACTTGCGGCAGCGTGGGGCAGGCAAAAGACGCCGGTAATGACAATACCGCCGAACAGGATCAGCGCCAGAACGGTATGGAGACGTTGAAGCATCGGTTTAGCCAGCACAAACATAATTCCTACAGATGCCAGCACCAAAACGGATACCAACGTCTCTCCCAGGTATATGGTGTTTCCTGCCACAGAATAATGGAATCCTTTCTGCGCAATGTCGGCAAACAGTGTCCGTACAATGATAAACAAGGCTGTACCGTTCAGAAACACAATGGTCAGGTAGGACAGACAAAGATACCAGGAGCACAGGAAGGCATGATCCCGGCCAAATGCCTCCTTGGTATAGGAATAAGCGCCCCCTGTCATGGCAGACCGCCCCATCAGAAAAGAAAAATTTTCCCCGATGATCAGCATGAATGCCATCCCCAGCAACATGGAGATCAGGGTTCCGGCCGGGCCGGCAACCGGGAGAAAGGTCGTTCCCGGCATGGCAAAGACCCCCCAGCCAACCATGCACCCGAACGCCATCGACCATACGTCCACAGGATTTAGATATCGATCCAATGCTTTTGCCACACCTGCAGTTTGTTTTTCCATGTTTCGTCTCCCCAAAGAAAAAGGCATAGGGTACGGAACCACCGAATCCCAATGCCTTATCATTGTAACTGGATTTTTAAAGTTTCCCCTGACAGTTTACAGTATAAACCAGGTATGCCCTTTTTACAACATGGATGATTCAGACAAACCCATCGTTTTTCCACTAGCCACGATCAGCAGCGCTTTATGCCTTTATCCCAGATGATCGTCTTCCTGTCTCACGCCTATGACAAGGTGATGATGATCACTTTCCCTCGTCCGTATGGTCTGTAGGGAATAAGGAACCGGTACGCCATTTTTCAGCTTGTCAAATGACAGTCGGATGGCTTCTTCCTGTTCAGCCAGGTGAATCAGGTTTGCTTTACTGGTCGCTTCTCTGAGCTTGACCACATCAGTCTCATTCACCCCTTCCAGCAGTTTCTCCCGTGCTTCCTTAAAGAAATCGGTTCCACCCGGTCGGATTTCGAGATCTCCTTCCCTGCCGGTAAAGAATTCGAGATAGAAGTCCGTGGCGACATCCACATAGAAAATGCTCTCGAAATCGCTGGTCAGTGCTTTAGAGATACTCATATAGGTCTTTCTTGTTATTGGCGTCATCTCATACTTAACCTCTGCCCGTTCTGCAATGAAACGGTCAAATTCTTCAGGTGACACCGGTTTTGAGAAATAATAGCCTTGTACGTATTCGCAGCCCATTGCCTTCAGAACCAGATACTGTTCCTGTGTTTCGACGCCTTCAGCCACAACCGGCACATGCAGATAATCCGCAATATCGATAATCAGTTCGATCATCCGCACATCCCTATGCTCACCAAAGGCATTGCGAATAAAGCTCATATCCAGCTTCAGCGCATCGATGGGCAGGTGAGACAGCATGCCAAGAGACGAATAGCCTGTGCCAAAATCGTCCATCTCGATACGGAAGCCCATCCCCATACCACGCAGCTCCTTGGCTGTGGTAATCACCTGGTCAGAATCGCCGGTATAGGCAGACTCCGTAATCTCGAGCATCAGATCGTCCGGGCTGAGATGGTTCTCCTCCAGGATCTCCTTAAAAATGCTCTTCAGATTCGGCGTCAGCATATCAATGCGGGATACATTCACCGACACCGGAACGGAAATGCCGAAGCGTTCTTTCCAGTAGCGTATTCTCGCTGCCGATTCACGCCATACGAACTGATCAAGATCCAGGATCAGACCATTGTCCTCAAGCAGTGGAATGAACACTCCCGGACTGATCATGCCCAGTTCAGGATGATTCCAGCGCACCAATGCCTCCGCGCTTGCCAGTACGGGTTTATCGGGAAGGATATCATACTTGGGCTGAAAATATACCATGAAATGATTGCTCTCCAGTGAAGGCTTGAAGTCCTCCAAGAGGCGTTCCCGGTAAAGCTCTGCCTCATGCATCTTTGTGTCATAGATGCCGACAGCCTTCCGATAGCCGTTTTTCACTGTATTGGCAGCGATCTTTGCATAGTCAAAGCGACGCTCGATCTGCAGCGATTTATCCACCTGGGAATACACACCCATGCGGAGGCGAACCCGGTTCTTCGACACTTCTTCATCAACAAGGCCTTCCAATACCTTATCCAGTATGCTCTCATAGTCATCCTTATGCGGACAGTAAATGAAGAAAGTATCCGCTCCGCGACGGCAGCATACCCCGCCAATCTCACGGGAAATCTGGCGGACCCGCTTTCCGATGCGGGAGAGCACACTATCGCCATACGGCTTCCCATAGCGTTCATTCAACATATGGAAATGATTGACATCCAATATAATGGCATCCATCGGCATATCATGATAGTGCTGATCATACATCCGGACATAGCGAAGGAAGTAGTCGAGATTAAGCAGGTTCGTCAGACTGTCGCGTTCTGTGGACTGGATAATATTGCGCTTTTCACTCAGCTCGATACACCGGTTGACACGGGTCTGAACGATTTCAGCGGAAGGATAAGGTTTGGGAATAAAGTCAATGGCTCCGATCTTAAGACAGTCTACCTCGGCGCTCTGGTCAGCTGTCATGACAATGACCGGTATTCCCTTGAGCTCTTCCTCTTCCTTCATCACCTTCAGGACTTCCATCCCGCTCATTTGCGGCATCTGCAGATCCAGCAGCACCATAGCCAGATCATCTTTATGGGTTTTGACATGCTCTAATGCCTCAATTCCGTCAGAGGCATACAGTATCTCATAGATATCCTCGAGCATAGTTCCCAGGATCATCTGATTGATATGCTGATCCTCCACAATCAGAATGTGACGCTTCAGGTTCATGATCTCTTCGTCTTCATCTGTCGGGAATATGGGCTTGGCAGCCACCTCTGCATCTTCCCGTGAGACAGCGCCCATGCCCTTCAGCAATTTCTTTTCTTCATACATCAACGCGTCTGCCCGTTCAAACGCATCATGAAAGCTCTTGTCCTCTCCGGGTCTGTAATCTGAGAAACCGCCCGAGATGACAACCTCTTTTGTACTGATATGAGACACGGAACGGTCATGCAGAGCCAGGACCAATTCCTTCCTGATCAGATAATCGCGCCCGCGAAGAATCGCAACGAACTCATCCCCGCCAGTACGATAAACCGGACTGTGCTGAAAAATATCGCATATCGTCTTACTTGCGCTGCGAATATATTCATCCCCCGCCTTGTGTCCAAGTGTATCATTAATGACCTTCAGGCCGTTTACATCACAGACCACAACGGCAAACTCATCTTCTGTCCCAGCTTCAATGGCCGCATCGATCTCCTGCTGCTTCAAAAGAAAAGCATGCTTGCTTTTTACTCCTGTCAACGGATCAGTAAGGGCAACAGTCCGGGCCTCATCGCGCTCCTCGTTAGCCTTCTTCTCCCATCTTTGCATAGAAAGATGATTCACCAGCATGACAATCAGGGACAAGCCGAACAGACCGACGATCATTGAGACACTGAGATCGTCTGCATTATGAAGCCGCTTAAGCTGTACCGCAAGAAATTCCTCTTTGTCCTGTTCGATTATTCCGGCTTCAGCCATGCCGTCCATGTAAGCGGAGATTTCCGCTATGATGGCGTTTTCTCTGCTTTCATTTAACCTCTCCGCCCAGGTCATTGCCATCAGAACGATAAAGACAAGGAGGGAAAGCCAGACAATGATAGCTTTACCGAATTTTCTGTCAGTATCCTTGCGGATGACCGAATTGAAATACAGTACCCCAAGAAAGGACCAGAACGCCATAAGCACATATGTTTCCGTTGCGATTGTATAGTCGGAAAAAAAGCTCGGGAAAACCAGGAATACTGCAAAGGCAACCAAAATGAACAGACAGAATCCGCTGATGATCCGGTCCTTTTTGCTGCCTTCCTGGCCCGAGGCCTTAAATACGGCTACAGAAACAAAGCTGTAGATAATAGTGGCGCCAAATGTGGTGGCATCCACGATCCATCCGATCGCCGTTCTTCCCAGGAAGGGTATGGGCAGAGAGACAAGCAGCACCAGAAGGATGGCATGGACAGGGATCTGTTTCTCATTGAGCTTGGCAAAACGTCCAGGCAGAATACCGTCCTGCGCTACGGCATAGCACAGGCGGCTCAAGGCACGCAGCATACCGATCAGGCTGGTAAGAACCAGTGACAGCAAGGATGCCATCAGAATATTGACACCGGCATGACCGAGATAGTAGTATGCCGCGTAAAAGGCCGGAAGTCCTGCGATTCCCTCAAATTCGTCTAACCGGCTGATATAATCGAACCAGCCTGAGCAGCCCTCCGGATAAGCGGAGACACTCAGAAGGATCACAAAAACGTACAAGGCGGTGGTGACGGCCGCAGAAATGACAAGGACTCGGAACATATTGCTGTGCTTGAATTTATATTCTGCAGCGGAATGGGACACGGTTTCAAATCCAATAAAAGCCCAGGGCGAGATAAAGGCGATGCGGACAATCTGCCGTAAAACGCTCTTATCCGGGAGAAAGGCCGGACTCATCGTCATCCCTGAGCGACTGTGCCCTGACATGGCCGCAACGAAGCAGAAGGTAATGCCAATGGTGAAGATCAGCACCATTGCCACCATGATCCGGGCCGTCGCTTTTTTGCTCTTTATACACAGCAAACCGACAAGCCACATCACTGCCAGAGTCACCAGTGCTTCCCCCAAATAGACCTCATAGCCAAAGACCGTGAAGAGATATCCTTTTTTAAATACTGCCTGCATAAAATACCGTGCAAACAGAGGGATGCTGGTGGCGTTAGCCCAAAAGATAGCGATGTAGATCAAAAACATGAACCAGGAGATCAGGAAGGCGAGGTCATAGCCGAAAAGGTTCTTCACGTAATTGTACAGACCTCCTGTACCCGGATAACGGTTTGCCAGAAAATGATAATGATTGGACACCATCAGCATCATGGCAAATCCGATCAGCAGACCAAGGATAGAACCCATTGGCCCTGCCTGGGAGAGATAGGAGCTGCTGGTGACAACAAGGGAGCCCCAGCCTATGGCTGAGCCAACCGATAAAGCCCAAACCGCCAGTGGTGAAAGATAAGGCTGGATTTTGACCGCATCATTGGCAGCAGATGTTTGTTCCTTCATTTTACTCACTCCTCTGCACGGCAAGCGTGCTTCTGAAAGGGGAACAGTTAGGCACTGTAATTATAGCAAACTATAATTTGAGACATAATAACATAGATCGTCAGATTTCTCTATCTTTTCTTTAAATTCTTTTTTTGACAATCGGCACTTTCCTCATGGCTGCATTCCTCTGTCATATCGTTTTTTAAGCCGATCAGTCTTCTCCTACCAGATGCACCGTCATGTACTCATGGTCTGTAGCCGGTAAAAACTTCTTTATCACATCTTCCGTCCTGATCTTCAGGCTGCTTGTACATACACAGGGGTGGCAGCCTATGTACTCATCCCGCAATACATCCTCATCGATCAAAAGCTGAACCACTCTGTCCCTGTCGTTCATCAGTCCCATGATGCTGACTGCGCCCGGTTCAATATCCAGGTATTTCAGCATGGCATCAGGCTCTGCAAAAGAAAGGCGGGCAGAATTGATCTGTTGTGACAATTCTTTTGTCTTGAACTTTTTATCCCCCGGCATCATCAAAAGATAGTATTTTGTTTTCTGTCGGTTGCAAAGAAAAAGGTTCTTACAGATGATCACGCCCAGCACGGCATCGATTTCATTACACGCTTCCATATTGTCGGCACGTTCATGATCGGTACGCTGATAGGGAATGTGAAGTGAATCCAGGAAATCGTAAGTGCGTACCTCCCTGGGAAGGCGGTCTGCTACATTTTCGGGTCTTCCATCATACAAGGTCATTTCTCTTTCCTTTCCTCCATGATCCAGATTCTTTTCCAACAGCACCAGGTCAACATCTTCTATCCCGTTGAAAACTGTCGGTACGATTCCGATCTGTGTATACCCCAGTTTTTTATACATTGCCCGTGCCACCATGTTCCTGGCATTTGTGTCAAGGCGAAACTCCGGCAAGCCATGTTCTAAAGCCCATTGTTCGTAGAATTCAACAAAGCTTCTCCCATACCCTTTCCCGGCTGCTCCAGGATCGATCACCAGTGTGTGAAGCACACAGACCTTATCGGTCTCATACTCCCAGCCTGCGCCTTCATAAGCGTCTACCTGGATCTGGTTGATGATGGCGGATCCTAAAATGCCTCCGTCCTCCAGTACAAACATGTCACCGCGGCGGATGGAATCCTCCGCCGTTTTCCGTGTCGGATAGACATTCCTTACCCAGCCGATAGTCTGCAGGCCGTTTTCCTCCGCCATGTGAATTTTATCATACAGCTTTGCAATGGCTTCAAGATCGGATATTGTCGATTTTCTGATCATCATAGAATCAGATCCTCCACCGCTCGCTTTGGTACATAATGGCGGTCTTTCTCATCCCTGTAATATCCGGTCTTTCCATCCTTTACATCGGTCAGGATGATTTCCTCATCCGGTTTACCGACCGCTACTACCAATAATGGTTTGATTGGTTCGGCAAGTCCTATCGCATCATGCAGTGTCCCGGCATTAAAGTTGCCGATCATGCAGCCTCCCAGCCCCATCTCCACAGCCGCAAGCAGCATCGTTTGCGCTACGATACCCACATCCCTCTGAAAGCGGGACAGATTGGCATCAATTTGCGTATCCTGGCATATAACGATGAAAGCGGTCGGTTCCTTGCCCGGATGTGGCAGCATCAGATCCGGCAGTCCCTTCGCCCACTTCGTTTCAGACTGAATGTCAGCTACGATGCCCTCTTCATAAGCAAGATAATACTTTAATGGCTGCACATTCACACTGGAAGGGCAAAGACGAGCGGCTTCTACCATGGCGAGAAGCTCCTCCTTCGTGACCTTTCTGCTGTGATCATAGCCACGGTAGCTTCTGTTTTTCTTTACAAGATCCAAAAACGGCATTTTCCTATTACCTCCATGTCATAAAATGGAGTCAAGGGGACGGTCCCCTTGACTCACCCAGTGAGAACCGTCCCCTTGACTCGCCCATGACTCTGTGAAAAGAGCCAGTGAGAACCGTCCCCTTGACTCTCTTAATATAACACATAATGAATGAAAAAGGGAGAGTCAGTGAGAACCGTCCCCTTGACTCTCTGACAGGGTTGTCAACCTTGACATCACTTATCATACCTGATATATTTTAACAGAAGCTGAATGACTGACGCGGATTTTGGTGCATGATTGCACCAGGAAGACGGGTGAGATTCCCGCGCAAGGGCGTTGCTGTATTTGCCGAGCGAGGTTTCATGGCAGGAAAACTGCCGGTCACTGGCCTGTTGAAAGGTCGGGAAGGCGAAGCCAAGCGATGAAGCATGAGCCAGAACACATTCGCATGAGGTCGCGCCGTATGGCGCAGCTTTCCATTACAATCACCGCGCTTTCCGGTGAAAAAGGAGGAACCCCATGAAAAAACTTGTATCCCTACTGCTAGTGTGCCTGCTGACACTGCCCGTTACCGCAATGGCGGCAGACCAGTACCCTGTCACATGGAGCCAGAACCTGAACGGTAGCGACTTTGATTTCAGCGTCGATGCCGCCCCAGCGAAGGCCATATCTATGTCACAGGCAACCACCGAAATGATGCTGGCCCTGGGCCTTGCCGACAAGATGGCCGGTACCGCCTTCCTGGAGGAGGAGATCTACGAACCCCTGGCCGAGGAATACGCCAGGGTTCCCGTGCTGGCCGAGAAATGGCCCGCTTATGAGGTGTTCATGGCTGCCGAACCCGACTTTACCACCGGCTGGGCTGTGCCCTTCACCCAGCGTGCCATTCCTGCTGAGGATATCGCAGCCCAGAATGTGCCCATCTTCGTACCGGAGTCCATGCTGCGCACCGACGCCACGCTGGACACCCTGTTTGATGATTTACTGATGTACGGCAAGATCTTCGATGTCCAGAGTGACGCCGAAGCCTATGTGGCCGCCGAAAAGGAAAAGCTGGCCGAGGTGCAGGTAAAGCTTGAAGGTCTTGACGAGGTCAGCTGCTTTATCTACGATTCCACCGATGAAGACGACCAGATCTACACCGCTTTCGAAGGCTACACCACCAACCTGCTGAAGCTCATCGGTGCGAACAACATCCTGTCCGGCAAGGGCGTGGACAAGACCTGGGACTATGCCGGCTGGGAGACCGTGCTGGCCGAAAATCCCCAATACATCATCATCTGCGACTATTCCACCTCCATCCGCAACACTGACGACTTCGACGCCAAGGTGGAGAATCTGAAAAGCAATCCTGCTCTGGCCGATCTGGACGCCGTGAAGAACGGCAGCTTCGTGCGGGTACGCCTGTCCGAGATCACTCCCGGCGTGCGCAGCGTAGACGCGCTGGTACGTCTTGCCGAGGAGATCCACGGCGTGGCACTGGAAGAAGCTGCTTAAACCAACTGCTCATAGCCTGCGGAAACCCCGCGGGCTTTTTTTCATTCCCATGAAGAAGAAAATAAAGCGATGGATTTGCCTTGGGCTGCTCCTGTTGTTGACGGGATCTGCCTTCGCCGCACTGTTTTTTGGCACGGTGTCTCTGGATTCCGGCGAAGTGCTGGGCAGCCTGAAGGCCTTTATCACAGGCCGCGAGGCGGAAAACAAAAACCTGTACAACCTGGTCGTGCAGGTGCGGTTACCACGAATCTGTCTGACCGTACTGGCCGGGGCGGTGTTGAGCGTCGTGGGTATACTGATGCAGACGTTGACGGGCAATCCCCTGGCGGAGCCCTACGTGTTGGGTGTATCCTCCGGAGCCAGTGCTGGCGCAGCGGGAGCAATCGTGTTCCATTGGTTCGGAATTCTGCCAGCGGGCCACGTGGTATTCTCCGCCTTCGTCGGCAGCTTCGCCGCCATCTCGCTGGTCGTAGCGCTGCAGGGGAAGAGTACCAGTCCCATCAGGCTGGTGCTTACGGGCATGGGCGTTTCGGCTTTCTTTCAGGCGGCGACCACTTTCATCATATACTGTTCCCGAAACGAAGCCCAGGCCCGGTCGGCGCAATACTGGCTGACCGGCTCCTTCTCCGGAAGCAGCTGGGGCGACGTCCGGATGGCACTGATCGCGCTGACAATAGTTCTGGTTTTGTGCCGATGTCTGGAAAAGGAGTTGGATCTGCTGCTGCTGGGGCAGGATGTAGCAGCGCAGTCGGGCATGAATGTCCGGGCGATACAGCTGGTACTGACCCTTGTCTCCGCCTTCGCGGTATCGGTGGTGGTGGCAGTGGCCGGGCTGGTAGGCTTCGTAGGCCTTATCATCCCGCACATCATGCGTCGCACCGTCGATGCGTCCCACAGATATCTGGTCTTATCCTCTGCGCTGGCGGGTGGCTGCTTTCTGACCCTGGCAGACGCTGTAGCCCGCACAGCATTCGCGCCGCAGGAGATGCCCATCGGCGTGATGACCGCTTTCATCGGCGCGCCGGTATTCATACTTATGATTCGGAGGGTCTATCATGCGCATTGAGGTGAATGATCTTAGCTATTCCGCAGGAAGCAAGCGCATCCTGACCGGCATCAGCGTAGTCTTTGAGGGTAAAAGGATTTACGGCATCATCGGTCCCAATGGATGCGGCAAAACCACCCTGCTGCGGCACATTTATCGGCACTACCCGGCAAAGGGGCATATCCGGGTGAATGACCGTCCCCTGGAAGCCTACCCCGGCAGAGAATATGCCCGACACGTAGCGGTAATGATGCAGGACTATCCGGAGGCGGATCTGCGGGTATGTGAGATCGTCCAGTCTGGCCGCTATCCCTATAAAAAAGTGATGATGCCCTACGGACAGGAAGACGATGCGATCACTGAGCAGATTCTTCAGAAGACCCGGCTGTGGGAGATGAGGAACCGGCGCATTCATACCCTCAGCGGCGGCGAGCGTCAACGTGTGATGATTGCCCGCTGTCTGGTGCAGCACCCTGAAGTCATCATTCTGGATGAGCCAACCAACCATCTGGACATACGCTATCGGGTGGAATTGATGGAGATGCTGCGGGAATTCAACGGCATGGTCATTATTACGCTGCACGATCTGAATCTTGCCGCGAAATACTGCGACGACATCCTTGTCATGAAGGCCGGCTCTTTATTTGCTTGCGGTTCCCCTGCAAAGATACTCTGTCCTGAGATACTGAATGAAGCATTCGACACAGCCATTCGTGTCATTGAGCACAATGGAGAACTGGTAATCGGAATAGGAAATCATGGGTGAGCAAAGCATGACAGCGAAACAGATTTTAAAGCAGACATTTGGTTATGACGAATTCCGCCCAGGGCAAAAGCAGGTCATCGATGCGATTTTATCCGGACGGGATGTCCTGGCCGTGATGCCCACGGGAGCAGGCAAATCCATCTGCTATCAGGTGCCCGCCTTGCTGCTTCCGGGAATCACACTGGTCATCTCTCCTTTGATCTCCCTGATGCAGGATCAGGTAAAAGCCTTGAATGCGGCAGGAATCCACGCTGCCTATATCAACAGTTCCCTGAGCGAAAACCAGATCAGACGGGCGCTGAGGCTGGCACAGCTGGGTACCTACAAAATCATCTATGTTGCGCCGGAGCGTCTGGAAAGCTATGATTTTATGGACTTTTCCTCTTCAGCTGGTATTTCCATGGTGACAGTAGACGAAGCCCACTGTATCTCCCAGTGGGGACAGGATTTTCGCCGAAGCTACCTGAAGATCATCGATTTTATCGGCCGACTGGATACCCGTCCGGTAATCAGCGCTTTTACAGCCACGGCTACAGCCGAGGTAAAGGAAGACATACGATGCATGCTGAGTCTGAAGGATCCCTTGATCCTTACCACCGGTTTTGACCGGCCGAATCTGTATTTTGACGTGGAAACCGGGGTAAAGAAGGATGAGTATGTCCTGAAATACCTGAGGGATCATGGCACAGAAAGCGGGATCGTTTACTGCGCCACCCGGAAAAATGTGGATGACCTGTATGCGCTTTTGAAAAGCAAAGGAATAAAGGTCTCCCGCTACCACGCCGGAATGCCGGTGACAGACAGGAAAGAGAGTCAGGATGATTTTGTTTATGACCGGACTTTGGTTATGCTGGCAACCAATGCCTTTGGAATGGGGATAGACAAGTCCAATGTCCGCTTTGTCATCCACTATAATATGCCCCAGAGCATGGAAAACTATTATCAGGAAGCCGGCAGGGCGGGGCGTGACGGAGAAAGTGCCTCCTGTGTCCTGCTTTTCTCTGGCCAGGATCTTGTCATTGACCGTTATCTTCTGGAAAAAAAGGACTTTTCACAGGTGAACCCGGAAGACATTGAGATGATCAAAGAACGGGATCAGCATCGTCTGCGGATCATGGAAAACTATTGCAGAACGACAGACTGCCTGAGGAACACAATCCTGAGATATTTCGGAGAGAAATCGACGACTCCCTGTGGAAACTGCCGCAATTGCAGCCAAAGCTTTGTGGAAAAGGATATGACAGCCCAGGCCATCCAGATTCTTCGATGCGTCCAGGAGGCGGGGCAGCGGTTCGGGGTTGCCATCATAACCGGTGCCCTGATAGGAGCAAAGCGTGCCAGATTACAGGAAATCAACGCCTTTTCCTGGCAGTCCTATGGCAGTATCAGGGATATCAAGGAAAACATGCTGAGGGATCTGATCCGGCAGATGGCCCAGGAAGGGTTTTTACATCTGACTCAGGATCGTTACAGTGTGGTGAGATTTGGCCCTCGAGCCAGGGACCTGGCTAAGGGGAATGCCACTGTCAGCCTGCGCCTTCCCGAAAACCAGGTCATAGAGACTGGAGAACCTCAGGTTTCACGCAAGGCCAGGCAGACAGATAACCTGACCTCCTGGGGCTACAGGCTCTTCGAAGAGCTGCGGGAGCTCAGGACACAAATCGCCAGGGAAGAAAACCTTCCCCCTTATATTATTTTTGCGGATAAGACATTGGTGGATATGTGTGTCAAAGCCCCGGATTCTGACTGGCAAATGCTGCAGGTCTCCGGTGTAGGAAAGGTAAAAAATGAAAAATACGGAGGCAGATTTCTTCAGCTAATACAGGAATTCAAGGCAGACCACCCTATGCAGGCCTTGAGCCTGGGGACAGCGCAGTGGGATGGCAGGGAGGATGAGCGCACATCCGGGAACAAAGAAAAAATCGTGACGGAAACAGCTGAGATGCTCAGTGAACAAAGCCGGGCTAAGAAAAAGGCTTTCCTCCTGACGCCGGATCAGGCTTCAGGCTTTGTCTATGCCGACAGCTGCTCTGTGTCAGAAATCGTGGGTATGCTCAATGAGCTGAGAGATGAGGCCCAGGTAAAAGCGGTTCAGACAAAGGATATCACCAGCTTTTTGATGGAAAGAAACCTCTTAAAAGAGGTGACGGAAAATGGCCGGACCCGCAGGCTCCCCTCTCAGGAGGGACTTCAACTGGGAATATTGATGGAAAGCCGCGTATCCAAGGATGGGAAGCCCTATCAGATCGTACTGTATCCAGAGGCAATCCAAAAGCTGATAGTCGAGCACTTTATCAGCCATCCGGCCAAATAGGATTGGCTATTCTGCATAGGATATGATACAATATACTTATAGTAAACGAACAGACTCTTTTCGTTTTGATTCGTTTACAGCACCGATTTTTCGTCGCGAACGCTGCACGATTCCGCTGTAAATTCCGGTGCCTTTGAAATCTCTGCAGTCTGCACCGAAATCGCCTGTGGAATGGCTGCCTCCTGAACGACGTAGTCTCCGCACAGCAACTCTCCCCATCAGCAGCTCGAACCAGCTTGTACTTTGCACAAGTGACAGTATGAGCCGTTTTTGTAACTGTGAAGGAATACAGGACTGAGCAGTTACCAGTTTTTTTAAGAAAGGATGAAATGAGTGAAGCTTATGAAGAAAACAGCAGCAATACTTTCCTGTCTGGGACTTATTCTGGCAACAGCCTTGGCAGGAGCTGTCAGTGCCCAGGAGACATATACACCCGGAACCTATACCGGAGAGGCGACCGGCATGGGGACACTGAAGGCTGAGGTGACAGTCGGTGAGACCGGTATCGAATCGGTCGTGATCGATGGCCCCGAGGAGACCCCGACCATCGGCGGAGCAGCTTTGGAGGAGCTGACGACACAGGTGATGGACAGCCAGGGAGCTGAGATCGACGGTGTCGCCGGCGCCACCATCACCAGTGAGGCTGTCCGTGTGGCGGTCGGCAAAGCACTGGCCGAGGCAGCCGGCGGGACTGATGAAGGTACAGAAAAGGCAGCTGTCGCAGATGGTACCTATCAGGCCAAAACCCCCTCTTTTGGCGTCATGAAGGAGATGGAGCTGGCCGTAACCTTCGAGGACAACGCCATCACAAAGATTGAAACGGTCTGCGCAGGCTCTGCCACGCAGGCGGATGAGGACGAATACAGCCCCCAGTACGCCACAGTAGAAGAGAATTTCTTCCCGCGTGTGATCGAAAGCCAAAGTCTTTCCGTGGATGCCATCAGCGGCGCAACGGTATCCAGCAATGCAGCCAGAGCCATCATAGCCAAGGTGATAGACGAGAACGGAGGCAATTCCGCAGAATGGTATACTGACATTGAGAAGAGCTCCGATACTGTCGTCCTGGAGGATTACGATGTGGCCATCGTAGGACTGGGAAGCTCCGGCGTGGCGGCTTACCTGAGCGCGGCAGAAAACGGCGCGACGGTCTTTGGTATTGAGACAGCAGCCAAGATTGGCGGAAACGGCACCAATACAGCCGGGCCTTTGGCTGTCAACCCAGCCCGTCAGGTCGAGGCAAATGCCGGCGAGGACTTTGTCGATCCTGATGAACTCCTCGAAGCCTGGATGGAGTACACAGACGGCGACGCAAAGGAAGAGATCGTGAAGCTCTTTATTGATGAGTCCGGCGCAACCCTGGGATGGCTGGAGGATAACTGGGATTTCCTCTTTATGGACAACATGTTTGCCTTCTATGATCCCCATGGCTGGAAGCTTTGGACCATGTATTCCGACAAGACCTTTACCTCAAAGGATATTGCCTATGTCAATTCCATGGAAGCGGCCAAGGCTCTGAACGAGAAGAATGATTATATGACCGAGCTCACGGCGACAAAGCTGATCAAGGACGAGGATGGGAAAGTAGTCGGTGTCGAAGCACAGTATTATGACGGAACCATGTATGAGATCTACGCAGATGATGTCATTATCGCAGCCGGCGGTTATATCGGCAATGCTGAGATGACCCAGAAGTACACCGGCGCGGTCTGGCACACAAAGGGCATGACGCAGTGTGACGGTTTTGCCATCCGGGAGGGGCTGGAGCTTGGCGGCGCCCTCTTCAATGAAGACGTAGCGGTTGAAGATCACATCGCTCAGCTTGACACCATCATCCGTTCAGATGATTACAGCAACGATGACAAAAGTATTCTGACCAGCCTGGTTCTGGATCTGAACTATCAGTTCATCGACTCTGAGGGTAATGCCTTTGATCCCAACTACAATGGCCTTGGCATAGCCTTTAACGCCTGGGAAGCCGGCGCCAACTATTACGTGCTGATCAACGAGGAGGAGTACAACAGCATCAGGGAGAATGGCCTGATCTCCTTCAATATGCCCATGTTCTTCGGACAGGGTGGCAGCTATGAGGAAGGCACACCGGTTGAGAATCTGGACCAGATCATGGAGATGGGAGCACAGTTCAATGATGTTTTCATCGCTGATTCTCTGGAAGATCTTGGCGATCAGATCGGCGTCCGGATCAATCTGCAGGACCTGCACGGACAGACAGAAGGCAAAATCTACTGTATCAAGGGCGCTGCCTATGTATACAGCACCTGCGGCGGCCTGGACATAGACACCCAGATGCATCTTCTGAAGGAGGATGGCACACCGGTAGAAAACGTCTATATCGTAGGAAATGATTCACTGGGAACTCTGAATGAGTCCGGCAAAGCATATGTCACCTATGGCGGCTGCGCACAGGGCTGGGCGCTGACGTCCGGACGTCTGGCGGGTGCAAACGCTGCAAAATGATTCCAGCACAAAAAGCCTGTTCCCACGGCAAGCTTGCTTGCCAGTGGGAACAGGCTTTATTGTACGCCCCTGTATGAGCATGAAGTTGGTTGCCCGCGTTCAGCAACGCAAGCTAAAAAGCCGGAAAAACTGATCTCCTTATCGCAAAAGAAGCTCTTTCAGCCTGGCCTGCATTTCGTAAGTAAACCCATGGGAATGGAGCATCGAAGGAAACCCGGATTCTTTTGACCAGGCCAGATACGCACGCATGGTTTCCGGTTTAGAGGCTGTCGCCCTGGCCATCGTCTCCGGTGATAGCTGGTTCAGTATTTCCCTGGGGAGGGCAGCAAGCCGCGCTTGTATATATTTCTCATTGTAAATCTCTGTGACAGCATAATCCGCGATAATGTCTTCATCCGATACGCCGCATATCCGCAGGATTTCTGCCGCGATGATGCCTGTTCGATCCTTTCCTGCCGTACAGAAGAACACAATATTCCCCTCCTTAAGGCTTTCAAGGATCGCCTGAAAAATAAGCGCAATTCGATGCTGCGCGTTTTGCGCCATCACCCGGTAATCTATACTTAAGCTCTGAAGAAAACTCTTTCCTGCCTCTCCGGTCAGATCCACGCTTTCCTCCTCATGGAAAAAATGACAGTCGACATAACGAAAATCATCCGGATTATGGACAGGATTTTCGGAAACTTCATAAGTGCTCCGAAGATCTATCAGTGTTTTAATACCCAGATCACGAAAGATCTGCCATTCATCTGCATCCAGATTATTGGGACAGTCGCATCGGTAAAGTCGGTTCCACGCAGTGATCCTTTCTGCCTCTGCCTGATATCCCCCAAGATCTCTGAAATTATAAATGTGTTTAAATCTTACTCTTCTTACTGGATTCATCTCTGTTCTCTTGTATTCTTTTACCATTGTAAAGGTCAATATCCTCCATCTTTAACAAGAAAAAATCGTAAGGCACCGTAATTATAGTCAATAAACTGCTTTAAAAATCCCCATAAAAAAAGAGAGACCCCCTGGTCCTCATATACCAGGAGGTCTTCCATGGATACCCGCAGAAGCCTGGCCAGGGCAAGCAGGTTGTCCACTGTGGGCAGGCACTCGCCATGCTGCCACTTGTATATGGCCTGCGGGTGCTCAAACCCGAAATAGGCTTGCAGGTCCCGCACAGTCAGTCCGGCCTGCCGGCGCTGCTGCTCAATGCAACGTCCGGTCTCCGCCAAATTAATAACTGGATATGCAGTTTGCGCGTACATCGTACCATCCTCCTCTCACAAAACCTGATCAAAAAGACGATAGCCTTCATCATGTTCAAAGAAAGAAACGGTGGCGTTAAAGTAAACTTCATTGTACACGCGGGGACCACATCTGTCAAGAGAAAAAATAGAAATTGCATTTCTTCTTAGCTGCAGACTGTCGCTCTGAAAAACGGCCGTCCGGAATCCGGCAGCTTGCATCTTTTTATGCCAGCTTTTGCCCTTGTATGATCATGGAAAGAGGAAAGCCGCTATGATCCAACCCGGAAAAATTGCCACTAAGATCGTAATCAAACTCCTGCAGTCCGGTAACTATGATTCCGTTATGACACATCCCGGAAATAATCTCAGCCATCAGGCAAACCGCCGTTTTCGCAGTCAGAAAAACCGGATTTGTTCTGGCCTGCGCACTGTATTCGATCTCTTTATTCATTTTCAGCCTCTTTACCTCTCATCCTCGACCTGAATTTTCCTTCGTAGCCCTCATTTCCTGATCCGTCTACGCCTGATCCTTCGCCTCACCAAATCCGTCAAACAGACAAATGCCAAGTACTGCATTGAAACCAACGGCAGCAAATACACTGAACCGCTCCACAATGCCAAAATACCGGGGAGGAGCAGCACCCTGTCCTATTGCGCCAACCATCATCATGCACAGGGCTGCTGCAGCCAGAAATCCAATCCCCCGCAGACCTCCTTTTCTGAAGCCGGCAATAATCAGAAGAATCAAAGAGATGATCGACAGCAGAACCACAAGCAGAGTAACAAGCATATGCATCACTTCCTGAAATGAGGCGATTTCCTTCCCACTGTCAACGAGTGGAAACATCGTATATCCCACTCCTGAAATCCAGTTCATAACCGCAAACAAGTATACACCAATTCGGAACAGCCTGGTGGATATCATCTTCTCGGAAACGAAAACGGAAACACAGGTTACACTCACCAGGCTGCATTTTCCATACAGCGCCGCCAGCTGATTCCAAAGCATCCTTGACGGTGCGCTTTCAGCGGAAAGGTCGCTGACTGCCTGCGCCATCCAGTTATACCCCGGATATGCCATCGGTGAGAAGACTACCGCTGCCAGGTAAGACAGAAATGCAATAACGCCTGTCAGGCCGAGCCAGTTTATCAGTTTTCGGTTCCCTTTTCTGTCCATCTTCCACATACCCCTTCTTTCCATCAGTCCTGACCGGTCTGCAGCCGGCTCCACCTCTTGCATGTATCATCCGCCAGTTACGGGGGGCCCATAAAACACCTCGCCCACACGTCTGACTGATATTCCTGCCCTTCATTCGTCACACAGGAAGGTCGTGAATCCCATATCATAGACCAGGATCTTCTTCCCAAAGAGCTCTGCTTCATGCCCCTGGACTTCCTTACCCAGAATCCTTTCAGCCGCTTCACAAAGTCTCGAGATACAGTCAGGGAAAATCGGAAGATCCGCATGGGAAGGCCAGATTTCATCGAAGCTGCCAACCATCGTTTCCAGCTTCTCGAGGCTTCTGATATAATCCTCCAGGTTCCGGTGTTCCCCGAACATGAAGATCCTGCCATGCTCCTGGATTGGATCGCCGCTGAGCAGCACACGGCGGCTGACATCCAGCACTGCTATGCTCCCGGGAGTATGCCCGGGAAGATGAATGATCCTCAGCTTCCGATTACCAAGGTCGATTTCATCACCGTCCCGGACAGGGATTATCCGGCCGCCCTTCCCGGAAGCACTGTATTGCGCTTCATCTGCAGGGTTCATATAAAAGGATTCAAACTGATCATTGCCGCCTATATGATCCCGATCGGCGTGGGTGTTCAGCAGCATAACCGGAAGGTCGGTCAGTGCGGAGGCGATCTCTTTCGGCTGCCGGATCGTCATCCCTGTATCGATCAAAAGTGCTTTTTCCGTTCCTTTCAGCAGAAAAAAACGCACCTCACCATCTTCGATCCTCCAGGTGTCCTCATTCATTGGAATCACCTGTGCTCCACAAGATGCGATGATATCTGCGGTATTTGTATCCATTTTCATTCGGCTTCTCCTTCCACTTCGTTTGAATCATACCCCTCCGGCATCGTGAGAATATCCCCGTGAATATCTGCCGCTTTTGCCGCGGCCAAGACGTCAGAGTGTTTTCATTTCTATCACCCATCTTACTCTTTATCAGACAAAGCCGGTCAGCACGGTTTAAAACGGAGGACATTCCAGGAAAGAGGTTTCAGTCTGGCGCACAAAAGACCATCCTCCAGGGATGCTTCACCGGCGTAAGGCCGGACATGATCCGGCTCGTCTTCCGTGTTCGTGGCTTTAGGATCCGGATGAGAGAGAATGACAGCCTCTTTCACGGCATATTTATCCTTGAAACCGCGCCGGTATTCTGCCCTACCTGCCAAGGCCCGTCGATCTCGTTGGACAGGCACCAGTATTTGTAATCGTGAGGCTTTTCATAACCGTGGCTGCGGCGCAGATCGGACCAGTAAGTTCCCCCCTCCAGGTTGCAGTACTCGACACAGTCCATAGCCTCCAGCACGCCGCGGGTTGCCAGGTTCACGGTCATCATGACATCTGAACCGTTCAGCCTCGACCAGTCTGCGAATTCATTCAGTCCGAACTGATTCGTTTCAATGCATTGCCAGGCAACTTCCGCCCGCCGGGGGCGTCTGTCCTTTGGTCCCACAGAGTCCTCCCATCGGAAGGTTGATGTGTAATTCCCGCCAGGGAAACGGTTCATAGTCAGGTTCAACGGTAGTACATCCTCCTTATCCAGAGTTGTTCCGTGATTTCAGATCCATATACAGCTCCCGTTCCTGGACACAATGATACATATCAGATTATATTCGATCATCTGGATTTTTCAACACATATTTCAGCAGCATAGAGCTCTCTGACTGCCTCAGTCATCCAAATTCCAAAAAAAGGCGCCTCTTCCTCACAGGGAAGAGACGCCAAAGCTCTTTTCATCAAAAATCATATCGCTGCGTGGTGAATCTTCTTTCGGAATGGAGATCGATCCCGGGTTCAGGTATGTGAAATAATCATGCTCCATGCATTTTGGAACATGCGTATGGCCACACAAAAGATAATCTCCTGGTTTTAGCAGTGGCGGATTCTGCTCATTGGCGTGATGTCCATGCGTCATATAGATCATGTGATATCCGAGAGACAGCAAGGCATATTCAGCCATTACAGGAAAACGCAGTACCATCTGATCCACTTCCGCCTCACAGTTGCCCCGCACGCAGAGTAGTTCATCCGCGTGATCGTTCAGCAGCTTGATAACACCCTTTGGAGCGTATCCTTCCGGAAGGTCATTTCTCGGCCCGTGATACAGAAGATCTAGAATTTTTCCGTTTTCTCCGTTCCCACGATCAGATTTCTGTAAGGGCAGATCAGGGTTCAATCCGGCTGCCATCATGTACCATCCAGACACATTCCGTTATGATTCATTAACCGGTTTCCCTGTCATGTGGCCGATGCATCGGTTTGTTTACAGAAGATCTTACGGCTGTAACCGTTCCACTTCTTCAGAAAACAGCTTCTGATATGCTTCCTCTTCAGCTGTAACAATTTCTCGATATTTGATGATTTCGCCAGCGTTCAGAACTTCTGCCGAAATCCATCGGAGGTTTTTCACAGCCCGCTCTGTCTTCAACACGATCTGCGTATACTGTGGCCCTATCAGCAGAAGCTTTATCGCATCCTCATCCTTCAGCAGGCCGCTTGTAATAATCCCGAAGGTATCGTAGATCGTATCGTTGGCAATCGGGCCTATGATTACATCAGCAGTAATCCTGTCCGCCAGGCCACGACGGTTCTGAAAGATGTACCTGAACCAATCCGTATTACGGAAAAACCTGCGAATAACCAGGTCATCCTCATCCAGCTCGTAGATATTCACATACGGGGTTCGTTCCCGGGCCCAGCGTCTGGTAAAGTCCAGATCATCAGTCAGGTAAAAGCCCTGTCCAAAATCAGCATTCTTCCTTCCAATCGTGATGTCCGGATCCATTATGATCTCCGGTCCAGTATGATATAGACGCATTTTCACTCCCTTCAGATCCTGCTGATCATAGAAACTTTCCCGTAACGCTATCGCTGCATTCTTTTATCTCGTCAGGCGTTCCGCCGGCTACTATCCTTCCGCCTTCCTCACCACCGCCAGGACCCATATCGATGACATAATCTGCATTCCTGATCACATCAAGGTCATGTTCTATCACAACAACAGTAGCACCGTTACCGATCAATGATCGGAAAACTTCCAGAAGCGTTGGCAAAGTCGCCGTCTAATATTGTACTCATCACGGCTCGCTTTTTCAAGATACTATCTGTAAACATGCACAAAAACAACCTGCCAGACAGTCACATCCGCCGCGCGGACCGTCTGGCAGTGCAACCAAAAATACAAAAACGAGGTCCGCTGCACATAGCCTTACCACGATGAGGCATCGGTGAAGGCGCGCTTCACGGTTACGGATTGTTTCGCGCTGCGCGTTTCCACAATCCTCCCCCATATTCGCATTCCCATGGTGCTGCCGCACCATTCCATGCTCATATTGAGGCATGCATTCAAGCATTGACCCCACCGGCGAGCAAGCTCGCCGTGGGAACATGCTTTTTGCACTGGAGTTATTTATTTACGTGGCAATCCTTACTTGACAAGCATATCGATTCGCTATATAATCCCATTCGTCGCAGATAAGGAATGAATAGAGAGTCATTCCGGGTAAATGACAGACCCCCTCCTCTAAGAGCAGTCGTGACGATTCAGCACACGACCGTGCGCAATGAGCAAAGGCCGAACGGACAGCCGGGGTCAAATGCCGATGCGGGGTATAAACTCGCACGCAGCTTTCGCTGCATTTTATTGATTGAGTTAAAAGCTCAGTTTCACCGTGTTTAGACGCACATCCTGGTGAGATGGTCAATAAGAGTAGTAAAAGTAAGTCCTTTACTGTATAGACTCTGATCCTTATCTCAATATCTGTTTAATAGATATCATTCGGATATCTTTTGAAAGAGCGGGGTGATGCGTGTGCATCACTCTTTTTTTTATCCCATTTTGTTTACCCAGCCAGCCTGCGACAGATTAAAATTAGGAGGTGGAATCCCATGAAAAAATTCCTTACCCTGTTTCTTTTTCTTCTGGTCGGCACAAATAGCGTCGCTTTTGCCGGGAACGCCGTGTCTCCCGATGCTGTCGACTTTGCCCGCACCGTGACCCAGACCATCGCCGACATGGGTGATAACTCGGATGTCGGCAACCGCTCCAGTGGCTCTCCTGCCGAGAAGCAGGCAGCCGCGTTCATCGAACAGACCATGAAAGACATCGGCCTGCAGAACGTGACAGTCGATCCCTTTACCGTGGACAACTGGACCTTCAACCGCGCCCGCGTATATTACACCGACGCCGATGGCGAGCAGCAGTTTTTCCCCCTTGGCGGATTCGCAACGAATCTGACCTGCGACATGCAGGAAGTCTCTGTGGTTTACGTAGGCAGAGGCACTGCCGAGGAGTACGAGGGGCTCGACGTCGAGGGCAAGGTCGTACTTTTTGACATTGACCAGGCAGAGGACTGGTGGGTGGAGATTCCCGCATATGAAGCCCACCTTCATGGGGCTTTGTGTTCCCTGGTCTGCAATGTATCCGGCTACGCTTACTATGACGCAGACACCATCGGTTCCCAGGATTACTGTGGCCCGGACGACGTTCCGGCCTTTGCCCTGAGTCAGAACAGCGCAGCCATCCTGCGCAGGCTCGCGGAGGAAAACGGCGGCGAGGCGAAGGTGATTCTCGATGTGGACAGCGTGGTCACCCACGACGGCCAGAGCCAGAACATCTGGGGTGAAATCCCCGGTGCGACGGACGAGGTCATCTACTTCTTTGCCCACTATGACGGCTATTACCACTCATTCTTTGACGATGCCTCAGGCGTCGGCACGATGCTCTCGATTGCCCGCGAGCTGGTCAACAGCGGCTATACGCCGGATAAGACGATCCGTTTTGTCGCCCATGGCGCAGAGGAATGGGGTCACGCAGACACGGAATATGACTGGTCTGCCGGCGCTTACGCCGAGATCACCCAGACTCATCCCGAGTGGGCTGACACCGGCTTTGTGGTGTTGAATATCGACGGCATGTATCCCGTGCAGGGGCACACCGCTTTTGCCGCCGCCGCGACCTATGAGGTTGAGGATTTCGCTGCCATGATCGGGACACCAGTCTATGCCGACGGTTCCTACGGCTTCGAGGCCAAATCTCCCACCACTTGCTGGACAGAGGACTTCGGCTATGTTCGCGCGGGCGTTCCCGCCATCGTCGCTTCCCATGCCGAGCCTGAATCCATCTATCATGGTCCTGCCTATCACTCCACCATGGACAATGTGATTCTTGGCGTGGACGAAGCCGCCTGGGCGAAGACCATCGAGTTGTTCAGACAATATGCGCTGAGCCTGGATTCACTGGCAGCCCGGCCGATGAACTTCTCCAACCGCTTTCAGGTGATGAGTGAAATCTATGAAGGCAGCGCGGATATTGACTCTTACCTGCAGGCTGCAGCTGCTCTCGACGGGAAAATCGCCGCTCTGAACTCGGATTATGCCTCCGCCCTGGAAAACAACGACGTCGAAGCCGCTGCCTCTCTCCGTGAGGAGGGTCTTGCGCTGGACGCCGCCACCCAGCCGCTCTTTAAGGATATCGTCGCCGCTACCACAGCCTTCGATTGGGAGGACAACACCGTGTTCCCCTTTGAGCAGACAAACGTCAATATCGAAGCATTGGAGGCAGCTATCGCGGCGCTCAGGGAAGGCAATGTGATTACGGCACTGGAAGATTGCCTGACCTCCGTGGATTATAACTGGTATGCATACAGCTTCAGCCGGGAAACCTACGACTACATGCTGGACAAGATGTTCAATAAGGCTGTGGGCACCTGGGGTGAAGATATGATCCGTTTTGACGGCGAAAACCTGTGGACTCTCATGCATGGCCTCATGGAAAAAACTGAGGATGACGATTTTGCCGCTGAGATCTCCGAACTTGAGGCCGCTCTCGCCAGACAGCAGGAAAATCGTACCGCGCTGGATGAGCAGATGACCGGTGATATCGCACAGTTCACAGAGCGCATCCTCTCTGTCGTAGAAGGATAAACCTGATATCAAATAAGGCTTTCGAGAACAATCAACGCTTCGATTCCCTCAGCCAGAAGTTCAAGGAAGCCGAGGCCAAGAAGGATGCGGTAACACAGCAGATCAGCGATATCCGGGACCGCGCAGTACGATGGAGGACTTCCTCCGGTAACTGAAACAACAGGACGGCGAGGTCACAACCATCAGCGAAAAGCTCT
Organism: Blautia sp.; assembly: GCA_017515325.1. GTDB lineage: Bacteria > Bacillota > Clostridia > Lachnospirales > Lachnospiraceae > Blautia_A. Next base: position 36,588 of record JAFWGA010000008.1, on the reverse strand, counting down.
GGTGCGGCCTGCCGGACTATGCCACGGCCTACTCGGATGGTCGCCTGACCTTCACCTTCAAAAACGGCTCCACCTTTGAGGACTGAGCCGGGTAAACGCAACGCTCCCGATCATCGGATTATGATTTCCGGTGACCGGGAGCTGTGTTTTATTGTAACTGATGAAATACATCCTGCCAGTTCTCGTTATGAAGGATCTCGGCATCCTCCCCGATAAAAACCTTCACGGCCACTTCGTCACCTCTCAACTGATACATCATCCATGCTGTCAAGTACCCGTCGCTGCGCACAAACATATCTTCATGTTCAGCGCCTGTTGCCCTGCACCTCCTCTACGGTCAGTTTCAGAATATCCCATACATTCTGGCCGTTTACAGCAATTGGATGGATTATATTCGGGTCTGGTATTTTTACCGTTTTTCATGTCCTTCAGCTCTTTTAGCATAACCGATCAGAATTCCGTATTTGTCAGGGTGACGGTACTTGTTCCCCATAACCTCATGTTCTCGATAGTTTCGCAACAAATCCATGTCAATCTCTGCCAGATAAACGCCTTCTTCCTCCGGCGCTTCAAAAATACACATATCCCGTACTCCCGGTTCATCTTCAAGCCATGCAACCCCGTCGAAAACAGTGGAATGGCCGTTGCAGTCTGGTTGCCCCTTCGGATAGTTGCAAGTGGCTATGGCAAGCATGTTCTCATACGCTCTGGTACGAAGGGCTGACAGCCTGTTGATTTCCATGGGACAGGCGTTGGGTGCCAGAATCACTTCTGCCCCTTTGAGCATCAAAATCCGTGCGCTCTCCGGAAACTCCCGATCAAAGCAAATCATTGAGCCGACCTTAACCGTATCTCTTCCGATATCCAGATCCACAACATAAAAATCATCCCCGGAAGAAAGAACCTTCTCCGCATCAAAATCACAGGTATGGACTTTTGAGTAGTGCAGCCGTTCCATACCATTCCTGTCAAATAATATTATAGAATTGAACGGTTTGGGATCATGTTTCTCAAGGAAAGTAATTCCAATGGCCATCTGAAGTTGGCAGGCGATGTTTCTGAAGGATTGTACAAATTGGCTGTCAACATCTATCGATAGTGCCTCCAGCTCCAGGTGATCCTGTGGCAAAGTATACCCATCACTCCACATTTCCGGAAACAGTGCAATGTCAGCCCCCATTTCCTTTGCCTGCATGCAAGCGGCTTTTCCTTTTTTCAGCTGTCCTGAAAGAGTGCCTTTCGGCAGCAATTGAAGCAAAGCTATTTTCAAACCCATGCTATCATCCTTCCAAATTCGTCATCACGTTCAACGCGGACAAAATAAAAACAGAAGTCAAACACACAGTCACCGACCACGTTGAAGCAGTGGTTGTTTCTCCAAATGTCCGTAAAAATGCTCAATACTTCCGATAATTCTCTCACATTCCGGCATATTCGGTCCGGTTCTCAAAGCAATAGCATACCCCTTCTTTCCAGGCTTAATCGCTGCATGTGGCTCATGTGTATTACACCATGGAGTACATCTATCGATAAATGCTTTAAACTGCCCGGGTATATCAGCCCAATATGACGGAGAGACAGATACAATAATATTCGCCTGATCATATTCGTCTATTATATTTTCGATGACTTTTGCATCCCTCATTACACACTTCGCTGTATTGTGACATAAGCGACACCCTCTACAGAACGCAAACGAATAATCGTCTATGCAGATACTTTTAACACTATACCTGTTTGATAACTGTTCTGAAACCAGCTGAACTATTTCAGCGGCTGCTCCGGTACGGACAGGACTGCAATTAATAATCAATGCTTTCATATTATAATACTCCATTGTGCTTTATCCCGGAAGATATTATTGTTTCAATGGTATCTGGGATGGGGCCTAATAAGCCATAATGAAGATATGGTCTTTCACAATGTCGGTTCTTTCTTTGATAACCAGCCTTTGAATATACCGCCCTGGATCACTGATATTACTGTAAAAAAAATATCTGTACAGATAATGAATAGAAACGATGGCAGCATGATCCGTGTATAATGCTTGCCATATTCTTTTTTTCTGTTGATACAGACCGCAAGCCATATATCGAATATGATTACGCCGCATCCCAGAACCAGAATCTCCAGAATCTGTTTTCCATATATGACCCAAGGCCATGCCTGAAAAAATGTTCCTTCGCTTATCCCGGACAGAAGTGTACGCAATAATGCAATTCCCAGAAACACCACAAGGAGAATACGCATAACATTCATCATTACTCCGCCGCCGATGCCGAGACCGCCACACCATTTTATCCCGCTCCGTTCGCAGAAATTCTCCATAACCTGCATCAAGGGTTCATTCTGCTTTCCTTCTATAAAGCCGTTGTTTGCTATAACATAAACATTAATGTCTTTGTTATGATCATGACAGAACCTTTCCATCTTCTTGAGAAAAGGAAGCAGATGTGACGGAACTCCATCCACATAAAGCGGCATGGAAAAAACCACCGTATCTGCATCTGAAATCTCACCTGTAATCCGTTCATGATCCGCAATGGTTATCAGTTTTTCCTTCTTTTTTATCCCCCGAACAAATACGCTGGTAACGCCCATAATGAATCCGGAGGCACTCAGCTTTTTTTTAGGACTGCAATCTATAAATACCGTTTTCATAAGCCAATTTCCTCCCTGTCATTCAGATGGTCTTAAAACTCACCTCATAGGCAGAATAACCCCAATTGATGGCATTTCTTTGTACCATGAGCTTCCATGTTTCTTTTTCCCTGTCACTCACGTCCCCGATGACATGAACCCTTAAGCTGTCATGTTTACCATAACGAAGCGTATGGTGCATCTGTTTCCCTCTGTAAGTGCTCATCGGAGTTGACAATCCGATTGAACGATCCAACAGATTTTTTACAGCCGGGCTGTAACCACCATACCAGTTCTCCGTTACTATCACCAGATCATCAGCCTGTCCCAGTATCCTGCACATCTCGTGCAGGGAATCCGTCATTACACATGTCGCAGGATTTTTTGTCCAGCACTTAAAGCAGCCCTGACAGGGAGCATACCTGCCATCGGCATATATAACCCGATCATATTTTCCTTTTATGGGATCACTAAGCGTAGTGTCCTGATCATAAATCAATATAGTCATACTCTTTTGATCTCCTCGTAATAAGATCATATTTCCCACATCAGAAAATGGAATAAACATTGGAAAACCAAAAGACAATGCCTTTGGACTGATGTATCACAAAAGTGTCCACTCATTTCATAAACCCATCCCTGAACCTCATCCTGCTCATTAAACGACTTAAAACTGAATTCATGTAACATGGCCTTCTCCTTTCAACACCCTCTTCATTTTTCCAGGTTATACACAATACAGGAACCTGCAAATGACTCAGACAGATTTATCCTTAGTCCAGTATAACAAATACGGCAGCATCTGAACAGAGTAAAAAAAAGCCAGCCGGATTTCTCCAGCCAGCTTCCCATTCGCTCCATCCCCTTTGAAAATCAAATCGTGACAAGGAGCCGCTCATGCTTCAGATCATGATACACTGTACATTCCTTTCCGCTTACATCCAGAATCCGGATCACCTCATGCAGCTTTTCAAGCTCAGGAAACAATTCCGTTAACAGGTTTGGGAGTTTTGTCAGTTTTTCCGGATGATATTCCTTTGTCTGTTTCCCCTCAAATACAGCCGTGTAGAGAATCTGAGCCTCTACAAGATCCTGAAAGATGTGACTGCCGTAGGACAGTTCCGGGTTATAGCCTGCACTGGATTCGGCCACTTCGCAGATGACCTCAAATTCACTGATGTCGGCAAAGGTAGTCGGAACGCCAAGTTCCTGTGAAGAGGTGCCGATTCTTCCAGGAACAATCAGCATCATGTGCTTCCCGGATCCGCGGAATTTCCAGTTAACGCTTCCCACCGCTTTCGCTATACTGTTCTTTTCGTTGTAGGGCAGATTATAGTAGGCAACCGGATCCACATATACGATCAGATCCAGCGGTACTTCCCTCGACAGTCCCATAGAAGCGCCTTCCAATGACATCAGAATCCGCTCAGTGGGCAGCGCATCCGAAGGAAGACCTCCCCTGTATCCAGAAAGACCTGCAGCGGACGGCATTGCAGCAGATTAATCATGTACTCCCCTGTCCCATCCAGGTTCAGGGTAAATTCGATATCAACCGGCTGCTGATAAGCATTCTGGATCACCTGCATCATCTCTTTAAACTGTTCCATCATATGCCGGTTACTGACCAGGCCTTTGCATGATATAAATCTGACAGATTGGTTTCTGCCCAGTTCACGAAGCCGCTGCTCCACCTCATAATCGTGCTCCAGCAGCGCTTTGCCCAGAAAACCGGGCAGCCTGTCTTCGATCTGATCCAGGGTGATCTGTTCAAGTCCTTTCTTTTCTTTATTAATGACCTCCAGCTTCCGTTGGGAAAATTCGTGCTTTTCAGCAATTGTGGTTGCCGTCATGGCTTCAGGTCTGTCAAGATTCACCAGGCGGGGATAGGAGCCCTCTGTTCTGTCGACGGCACAGGTGCCAAGCCCCATAACGAGACGAAGCATCCCGGCTTCCGGATCCAGACTTTTCAGGAAGCGGTAAGGGCTGTAGGAGTAACCGACGCCTGCCGCACATGGCATGTAATACTGATCATAGTGGGAACCGGACACACGCTGCACCAGAAGCGCCATCTGCTCGTCACGGCCTGCCAGATTCCGGCGCTTCCGGTAATCCAGTGCGGAAAGACTCATCGAACTGGCATATACCTTGCGGATGGCATCTTCAAATTCCTGTAGCCTTTCTTCGAATGTTCCAGTATTCGCACAGAATACGGACTCGTATTTTCCCGCGAACGCATTGCCAAACCCATCCTCCAGGATACTGCTGGACCTGACGATGATCGGATCCTGCCCATAGTATTCCAGAAGAAAGCTGAACCGTTTTTCCATATTACCAGAAAATCTTCCTGAAAGGAGTTTCTGCGAAAAGGTTTCTGCCAGGGAAAAATACTCTTCCTCCGTGCGCTGGCGTACCCGAAGATCCCAGAATCCGTTCTCAACAATGTATGAGTAATAGACGTCTGAACCGATGAACCAGGAATCATGCGGCTCCATCACGTCGTACAGATCCGGCCGGGTATTTTCGATAATCTTGCGGGCAAGAAGCATTCCACAGGCTTTTCCTCCGATCATTCCGGTTCCGATCATGTGGTCACGTACGTAGAAATAATCCTCCGGTTTAAACTGTTCCCGGATCATCGCCCGCATCTTCTCATCACGGGTCATCATGATCCTGCACATCCGGTCGCAGGAATCAGACACATCCATCCCGGCCTCATGCAGCTGCCTCGTCAGGTTGAAAAACCTGTCCCAGGAATCTGTGCTCTGCTCACTGCCTGGCCGCTGCTGTCGATTCATCACCTGGTAGAACCGGCTCGCGCGAATCCCATCCAACAGCGGTTTGAACGAACCATTCTCCGGATTATACAGATGCGGCAGGAACATGGTCTCAGATTCTCGGTTCCACACCTTTTCCGGACGCACATAAACTGCTTTTCCCTCCGAATAGACATCCAGGAAAAGCTGGGTCGTATCCTGAATTCTCGCTGTCGAAGCCAATGAGTGCCTGCCCCTGATCAGCGGAAAGAAAGCGACTGTGTCCAACCGGAACAGGAATGGGCAGGTCACACGGAAAAAATTACCCATCATAAGATCCGTAGCCCAGGCTGTCGGCAGTTCGGAAAGACAGTCGAAAACATAGAATGCGTCAAATCCTTCCTCAGCGATCAGATTGTGAATGGCCACCGAGAATGTCTCGAACCTGTGAGACAGTTCAATGTGTACCGTCTTGATCTCCGGACGTTCCTCCGTGATGGGAGGGTGGGACGCAAAACGGACATAGATGATATTGCGGTGATCCTTTATGGCCTGCTCCAGATACGGGTCGACAAAGAGGTGAAATTCATCAAGGCTGGAGACACGCCATACGACGTTATCCCCCAGCCTTATATTATCAAGAGCCTTATCCATTTCCGGAATCCCGGACAGAATTCGTTCAAACGCCGCCATGTCGGCCTCCTTTTCTTCATGATCCCTGCTCCTGTTTTCTAAGTTACTTCCAATGCCATCAGGCAGGTGCAAACCTCAAGGTTACTCTACATCCTGCAAAGCGGCAAAGCCTTCTTCTCCTGTACGGATTTTCACAACCCGGTTCACTGGATAAACAAATATCTTCCCGTCTCCAATATGTCCCGTATACAATGTCTTCTTCGCAGCGGCTATCACATCATCCACAGGAATAGAGCTGACAACAACCTCAAGCTTGACTTTAGGCAAAAGTGTGGCATCAATCTCAACACCACGGTACCGCTCGCCGGCGCCCTTCTCAATGCCGCATCCCATCACCTGTGTCACCGTCATGCCGGTAACACCCAGATCGTTCATGGCCCGTTTAAGAGCATCATATCTGGAAAGCTTCGCAATAATGACCACCTTCGAGATACCCGTATCTAAAACCGGAATGCCTGCCCCGTCGGTACGGATTACCGGAACGGCAGCGTTGCGCTTTGCCTCAGAAGCTTCTTCATAACGGTCTGTTCCCAGGTTCGTATTTTCGTTGACACTCATCATCATCGTAGTCGAAATATCCATAATGGAGAAACCAGCATACGCAGACGGAAGCCCATGTTCTGTTGAATCGAGTCCCATCAGTTCCTCTTCCTCCGTTACCCTGAGTCCTATGGTGACACGGATAATCGTAAATGCGATCCAGATTGTGACGACTGTCCAGGCCGCAGTGATAAGCATGCCGCCAAGCTGCATGCCCAGCTGCTGAACACCTCCGCCATAAAACAGTCCTTCACGGATACCAGCGACAGCAAAGCCAGGCGCGCTCGATGTCGCGAACAGACCGACGGCAATCGTTCCCCAGATCCCGTTAAGCATATGGACAGCTACCGCGCCAACAGGGTCATCCACATGAGTGACATGATCGTTGAACCACACCCCAAACACAACCAGCAAACCGGAAACAGCGCCTATGACGGCCGCTCCTGCACAGTCCGCCACATCACAGGGGGCTGTAATGGCAACGAGCCCTGCAAGGGAAGCGTTCAGGCACAGGGAAACATCCGGTTTTCCATATCTGATCCAGGTAAAAATCATACATACGACCGTTGCTACTGATGGTGCTACCGTAGTCGTCAGGAAGACAGATCCCATCGTGGGCACATCTGTCGCGGCTGCCCCGTTAAATCCATACCAGCCAAGCCAGAGAATGAATACGCCCAGCGCGGCGATAACCAGGTTATGGCCAGGGAATGCATTTACCTTACTGATCTTTCCCATCCTGTCTTTCTCAAACTTTCCAATCCTGGGTCCAAGCATCCAGGCTCCGATAAAAGCACAGATGCCTCCGACCATGTGGATACAGTTGGAACCTGCATAATCATGGAAGCCCCACTGTGCCAGAAACCCGCCGCCCCAGGTCCAGTGAGCCTCGATCGGATAAATCACAGCAGAAATGACCGCAGAATAGATACAGTAGCTGGAGAACTTCGTCCGCTCCGCCATGGAGCCAGATACGATCGTTGCCGTCGTGGCGCAAAACACCAGATTGAATACAAAGGCAGAGTAATTGAAGCTTCCATAGTTGGTAAACACGTCAAAACTGAAGCCTCCCGCAAAGCCCTTCATGATGTTCGGGCCGAGCATCAGAGAAGCGCCACAGATAAACCACATCACCGTTCCGATACAGAAGTCCATCAGGTTCTTCATGATGATGTTGCCCGCATTTTTCGCTCTGGTAAATCCGGCCTCGCACATGGCAAAGCCCGCCTGCATCCAGAAAACAAATGCGGCACCGATCAGGAACCATACCGCAAAAATCTCACCATCCAATGCTTTCATTATTTCCTGTGTCATAACTGTTCCTCCCTTTCTTTCAAACCCATTGCCAGCAGGTAACAAAAAAAGCCATTCCACACCAGCTAACCACGCCATTGTGGAATGACTTTAAACAGGGTAATGCCTCTACCCCTGGCGGGCTGCCGGTCACCGTCAGGTGAACTCTCCTTACGGCAGCCCTGAAAAAGAAAAAGCGCCTTGGAATTGCTTCCAAGACGCCCTTGCCTTTATAGGATAGCATTCTATAACAGTGCTTTTGTTCTGTCAAGTATTTTTACTCAAATTGACAACCTGGGATTGAACTACAGTTCATGATAATAAGGGCAGATATTTTCATAATGTCCATCCTTCATACGAAAGCCTCCAGGAATGGTGCCGAGTTGCGTAAACCCTAAACGCTCATACAAGTGCCGCGCATGAATGTTGCTTTCCTCGTCTCCTCTAATCGTAACTATATGATTCCAGTGCAAAAAGCCTGTTCCCACGGCAAGCCTGCTTGCCAGTGGGGACGAGGCTTTATTGTACACCCCTATATGAGCATGATGTGGGTTGCTGCGTGCCAGTGGCAGGCGTTTAGCAACGACCGGTTCTGATGCCCGGTGGGCATCGTTTAGAACCGACCAAGCCGGAGGCGAGACCCGGACGACGAGACCGCTTACGCGGAACAATACCACTTACCCCCTCTTTCTGTAGTCTTCTTTGATTTCCGCGCACCAGTCTTCTTTGATTTCCTGTCCGCTTCGCACCCTTGCGATAGCCTTGCCGGCGACCTCAAAATTCAGGCTTGTCCCTGCACTGTCACATGCATACCTTACAGCGCGGTCTTTCCGGATGCCAAAACTCCTCGCCACAGAGATTGCGTCCATGTTCGCACCAAGGAAAAGGAACTCCCAGCCATATTTTTCCTGCTGCCGCTTTACCATCCGCTGTACCTTGGAATAGCTGTAACGGCGGCTGGCATTCTCCATGCCGTCTGTTGTGATAACAAAAACCGTCTTCGCCGGCCTGTCTTCCTTCCTGGCGTACTTGTGAACGTTTCCGATGTGGTGAACCGCACCTCCGATAGCATCCAGGAGTGCCGTGCAGCCTCCCACGAAATACTGTCTGTCCGTCAGCGGCTCCACCTTCCGGATATCCGCCCGGTCATAAATTACAGTATTGTCATCGCTGAACAGCACGGCGGAGAGAACTGCCTCCCCCGGTTCCTTCTTCTGCTTTTCCACCATGGCGTTGAAGCCCCCGATCGTATCGTCCTCCAGTCCCGCCATGGATCCGCTCCTGTCAAGGATAAATACGATTTCCGTAAGATTTCCGTTCATAATAAAATCCCCTTTCGAATTTGTTACCTGGAGTGTAACAAACTCAGAAGGAGATTCGGTCAACTGGCCGTTGACTTTTTTCAGCTCACGGCCTCGGCATGCCGGTCTTCAAAAGCGGAAGACCGCAGTCCTCCAAAGCCAGATTTATGAACTTGACATTGTACACCTTCCGCTCAATGTAATACTGTACCACAAGATCCACCTTGCTGCTGCGTGTCAGGGTATAGCCAGCTTTCTCCAGCAGCCTCTGGGTCTGGTTCACATCCAGCTGCAGGCCGATTGCCAACTGGATCACCGTGTTCTTAGTCGGCTGATAATATTTGTTTGAAAGCATCTTGCTGAAAAGCTGCTTACTGATCTCAGCACGTTTATACACCTCAGAGTCCTTCCCGCTGCGCTCCTTCAGGATGTCCAGAAGATATTCAGAGAAGGTGCTCTCGCTCTGCCCAAGCAGCTCCTTAAGGCTCCCGGCCAGTAACGGTTTAGCTGAAGCTGCAGGCCTCCGAGGTGCTTTACTGGCATTCCCACAAGAGGGACCTTCTTTGTAAAGATCATATTCTTTCGGTGATGCAAGGCTCTTCTGCCACCAACGCTGTTTAGAGCTGGAGCCATACTCCTTCTGAGTCTGTTCCTCAACATAATTGTCGTCAATGTAGCTTTTCAGGTCAGAAAACAGGGAGGACGCCAGCGAGAAGGCCTTCCCATTAAACAGGACAAGGTAGACGGTCATGTCATGATCCATCAGAAAGTCCGTGAATGCAGATATGGCAATGGAAAGCGCCAGGTCACGGGGGAATCCGTAGCTCCCCGCGGCCATAAGCGGAAATGCCACCGACCTGCATCCAAGCTGATCCGCCAGGTTCAGTGCAGAATCATAAGCCCTGCGCAGCACCCTTTCCTCCCCATGTTTTCCATCTACCCATGAAGGACCAACCGTATGGATAACATACCTCGCAGGCAGATTGAATGCAGGCGTACTGACAGCAGACCCTGGGGGAATATCACCAATCTTCTTTCGTGCATTAAGAAGTTCGAGCCCTGCCGCCTTATGGATGGCACTGTCAGTACCGCTGCCGATGATCGGATGCGGATTCGCCGTATTCACAATCGCATCTGCTTTCACCTTCGTTATGTCATTTCGGATAATCTGGAATGGCATGCTCGTCCTCCCCTGTTCGTTCTTCCTGCTGCGATGAGTTCTCCCGTGAGTTCCCGAGACTCCCCCTGGTGCCGACGTTTCATTTTCCCATTGCAAAAAAAGGATTTCCAATATGATCAGGCTTACATCCATCCAGATGAAAGAACCTATCAGAAAGGAAATCCCGATATGTATGATTATACACATGTTAATGCAAATAGGCAACTTAGATAAAGACAATATTTCCATCAGTTTGCCCACAAAGCAGACAGCAGAAAGAGCCTGCCTTCATTTCCTGTGCCCTTCCCTGTTTTCAAGTGCCGCCCTGACGAATTCCCTGAAGATGGGATGAGGCCTGTTCGGCCGGGATTTGAACTCGGGATGATACTGTACTCCAAGGTAAAAGGGATGTTCCTCGATCTCAACCGTCTCCACGAGCAGATTGTCGGGAGAGGTCCCTGAGATTGTCAGTCCTGCGTCAGTCAGAACCTGTCTGTAATCATTGTTGAACTCATACCTGTGTCTGTGCCGTTCGTTGACCCTGAGCACACCGTAGCATGCTTCCATCAGACTTCCGGGAAGAATGCAGCAGGGATAGCTTCCCAGCCTGAGCGTCCCGCCCTTGTCTGTTTTTTCAGACTGACCAGGCATAAAATCAATGACTTTATGTCCGACCGCATGTTGGAGCTCTCCGGAACAGGCATCCGCTATGCCGGCCACGTTCCTGGCAAATTCAATCACCGCGATCTGCATGCCCAGGCAGATGCCGAAGAAAGGAATCCCATTTTTCCTTGCATATTCCGCGGCCAGGATCATCCCGTCTATCCCCCTGTCCCCGAAACCGCCGGGCACAATGATCCCGGAAACTCCGGACAGTTTCTCGTCACAGTGATTCTCGTCCAGCTCTTCGGAATCAATCCACTCAATCCGGATATGCGTACCGTGCACAAATCCGGCGTGTGTCAGGGCTTCCACAACGGAGAGATAAGCGTCGTGCAGCTGGACATATTTGCCGACAAGTCCGATGGTTACTTCCTTGTTGCGGGAAGAAATTGCCCCGACCAGCCGTCTCCACTCCGAAAGATCAGGCAGTGCGGCATCAATGCCCAGTTCACGGCAGACAACGCCGGAAAAATTTGATTTCTCCAACATCAACGGAGCTTCATAAAGGTTTTCCAGTGTCCGGTTCTCGATCACGCAGTCTTCCTTGACATTGCAGAACATGGAAATCTTCCGGAAAATACTCTCCTCCAGCGGTTCATTGCATCTGAGCACGATGATGTTCGGCACGATACCCATCCCCTGCAGTTCCTTCACCGAGTGCTGAGTCGGTTTGGATTTGTGTTCATTGGAGCCGTAAAGATATGGCACCAGCGTCACATGGATAAACAGGCTGTTCTCCCTGCCAATCTCAAGCGAAATCTGTCTGACAGCCTCTAAAAAGGGCTGTGACTCAATGTCTCCGATGGTTCCGCCGATCTCAGTAATAACCACATCGGCGCCTGATGCCTTTCCGGCTCCATAGATAAAGTCCTTAATCTCATTCGTAATATGCGGTATGACCTGCACTGTCGAGCCTAAATAAGCGCCCTGCCGTTCTTTGTTCAGCACATTCCAATATACCTTTCCGGACGTGAGATTGGAATACTTTGTCAGATCCTCATCTATGAACCGCTCATAGTGCCCAAGATCCAGGTCCGTCTCTGCCCCGTCCTCAGTCACGTACACTTCCCCGTGCTGATACGGGCTCATCGTCCCGGGATCGATATTGATATACGGATCAAGCTTCTGAGCCGTCACCCTCAGGCCTCTGGCCTTTAACAGTCTTCCGAGGGAAGCAGCCGTGACACCTTTTCCCAGGCCGGAGACCACGCCTCCGGTCACAAAAATATATTTTGTCATATCATTCCCACTCCACTGTTCCGGGCGGTTTTGATGTGATATCATACACAACCCTGGATACACCTGATACCTCATTGGTGATGCGGCTTCCTGCTTTTTCAAGGATATCAAATGACAGTCTGGTCCATTCCGCCGTCATGAAATCATCTGTGGAAACAGCCCGGAGCGCAACAGTATATCCGTAGGTCCGGGCATCCCCCTTGACACCGACACTACGGGTATCTGTCAGTACCGCAAAATACTGATCCGGTCTGTAGCCTGTCCTGGTTCCCGCTGTCACCTCTTCGCTGAATACAGCATCGGCTTCCCGGAGAATAGACAGTTTCTCCTCTGTGACTTCTCCGATCACACGGACGGCAAGCCCCGGACCAGGGAAGGGCTGACGCCACACCAGCTCCTCCGGAAGCCCCAACGACATTCCCATATGGCGGACCTCATCCTTGAAAAGATCCCTCAGAGGTTCGACGATGGCCTCAAAGGAAACCACATCGGGCAGCCCTCCGACATTGTGATGGCTCTTGATAACAGCCGAATTGCCGCTGCCGCTCTCAATCACATCCGGATAGATGGTTCCCTGTGCCAATGTATAGACATGGCCAATCCGACCGGCTTCTTCTTCAAAGACACGGATAAACTCCTCGCCGATGATCCTGCGCTTCCCCTCCGGGTCAGTCACTCCCGCCAGCTTTCGCAGAAAGCGCTCTCCTGCATTCACCCGTATCATGTTGACACCCAGTTTTTTCCGAAAAGTCTGCTCCACATAATCTCCCTCGCCTTTCCGCAGGAGACCGTGATCGACAAAAACACAGACCAGGTTTTGTCCGATTGCCCGGTGCAGAAGAAGGCCGGCCACGGCGGAATCCACTCCTCCGGAAAGTGCCAGCAGCACAGTTTTTCCGGAAAGCTGTTCCCGATACCGCGCGATCATGCGGTCCGCATAGTCTTCCATCTTCCAGTCCCCCCTACATCCACATACAGAAAAAAGGAAATTTCCGATGATACGCTTTCCATATTCCGTATGCGTTACCTCCGGATGGAACTGTACGCCGTACAGTTTCCTCTTATCGTCCCCCATTGCGGCGCAGGGGCAGTGCGATGTAACAGCAATCGTTCCGAATCCGGATGGTACCTCGCTGACATGGTCCGTATGACTCATCCAACAGATACTCTCTTTCGGAACTCCATCAAAAAGCGTATGTTCCAGGACCGTCAGGACGGTCTTGCCATACTCGCTGGCGCTTTCAGCAGAAGACACTTTTCCACCAGCCATGAACGCCATAAGCTGATCTCCGTAGCAGATCCCCAGAATCGGTATTCCCAGATCCAGTACAAGAGGATCATAATGCGGGGAAGCAGGATCAAAGACACTGTTTGGTCCGCCTGTAAAAATAATCCCTTTATACCCCTCATCCTTGATCTCGTCCGGTGCAATCCGATTGTATGATCTGATCTCGGCATAGACGTGGTGCTCCCTCACCCTTCGTGCGATCAGCTGATTATACTGTCCACCGAAATCCAGAACCAGTATTTTCTCCATGAATGTCCTCCCAGCAGTCAGAAATATCCGGTACAATATCCCCCAGAACACAGGGCAGGACCCTGACCGAGTCCCGTAACGGAACCGTTGCCGTTCCGGATGGCGCCCCTGCCATGCCAATAGGGTAGACGGTGCCCCTGCCATAAAAAAAGACAAGGACGCCTGGAAATAACTTCCAAGACGTCCTTGTCTTTCTATGTGATATTCTACTCAATTGAAAGCTTTTGTCAAGTTTATTCTATGTCCTGCAGAACAGAAAAAGCTTCTTTACTCGGTAAACAGTGCCGTTGAATAGTATCTGTCGCCGCTGTCCGGCAGCAGTGCAACGATAACCTTGCCTTTATTCTCCGGGCGTTTGGCGAGGGTAATCGCTCCGTGAAGGGCGGCTCCGGAGGAAATGCCGGTCGATATCCCCTCCTTTTTGGCGAGAAGCTTTGATGCGGCGAAGGCATCCTGGCCGGAAGCCTTAAATACCTCGTCGTAGACCTTGGTATTCAGAACATCCGGGACAAAGCCCGCTCCGATGCCTTGAATCTTGTGGGCGCCGCTTCTGCCTTCAGAGAGAACGGGGGAATCCTCCGGCTCAAGAGCCACTATCCTGATCTGGGGATTCTGTTCCTTGAGGTATTCTCCCACTCCGGTTAAGGTACCGCCGGTGCCGACTCCGGCTATAAAGATGTCAACCTTTCCGTCCGTATCTCTCCAGATTTCAGGACCTGTCGTTGCCTTGTGGCATGCCGGGTTGGCGGGATTTACGAACTGGCCGGGGATAAAGCTGTTCGGAATCTCTTTGGAAAGCTCCTCCGCCTTGGCGATCGCCCCCTTCATACCTTTGGCTCCCTCCGTCAGAACCAGCTCGGCACCATAGGCCTTCAGGATATTCCGCCGTTCGACACTCATCGTCTCAGGCATGGTCAGAATAATACGGTAGCCCTTTGAAGCCGCGATGGAAGCAAGACCGATACCGGTATTGCCGGAGGTCGGTTCAATGATGACAGATCCCTCCTTCAGCAGCCCTTTCTCTTCCGCATCTTCTATCATGGCTTTGGCAATACGATCCTTGACACTTCCGGCAGGGTTAAAATATTCCAGCTTCACAAGGACCGTCGCTTCAAGCCCAAGCTCCTTTTCGATGTTTACCACCTCGACCAGAGGTGTGTTTCCGATCAGATCACAGGTTCCCTTATAGATTGCTGACATGATGGTATATCCTTCTTTCTGTATATTTTACTGCGGAATCATGCCGCTTTTGCAACGGTAAAGCCGACACAGCAAGCGAATGATAATCCAGGCATCTCTGACAGGAAATGGGCAAAAGGCCGGATTATCTGCCGGAATTGCTGAATCCGTTTTCAAGGTCTGCCAGAATGTCATCGATATGCTCCGTGCCGATCGAGAGACGGATGGTATTTGGCTTGATGCCCTGATCCAGGAGTTCTTCTTCAGACAGCTGGGAATGAGTCGTGGAGGCCGGATGGATCACCAGACTCTTGACATCCGCCACATTGGCGAGCAGAGAGAAGATCTTCAGATTATCAATGAATTTCCAGGCCTCTGCCTGGCCGCCTTTGATCTCAAAGGTGAAGATAGATGCACCGCCATGCGGGAAATATTTCTGATACAGGGCATGATCGGGATGGTCCGGAAGAGACGGATGATTGACCTTATCAACCTGTGGATGCTTTGCCAGATATTCTACAACCTTTTGGGTGTTAAAAGCATGCCTTTCCAGACGAAGGGAGAGAGTCTCCACACCCTGCAGAAGCAGGAAGGCATTAAAGGGAGAGATCGTTGCGCCGGTATCCCGAAGCAGGATTGCCCGGATATAGGTCACAAAGGCAGCGGGGCCAACAGCGTCATAGAATGAAATCCCGTGATAGCTTGGATTGGGTTCTGCAATATTCGGATATTTTCCGCTGGCTTTCCAGTCGAATCGACCGGACTCCACTATAATACCACCAAGTGTTGTACCATGTCCACCGATAAATTTCGTAGCCGAGTGAACGACAATGTCCGCCCCATGCTCAATCGGGCGAATGAGAAACGGAGTGCCGAAGGTATTGTCAATGACCAAAGGCAGTCCATGCTTATGAGCAATCTGCGCAATGGCGTCGATGTCCGGGATGTCACTGTTAGGATTTCCAAGAGTTTCCAGATAGATCGCCCGGGTGTTTTCCTGAATGGCCGCCTCCACCTCCTGAAGATCATGAGCATCGACGAAGGTAGTTGTGATACCATATTGGGGAAGGGTGTGGGAGAGCAGATTGTAGCTGCCGCCATAGATGGTTTTCTGGGCAACGATGTGACCGCCGTTTGCCGCCAGCGCCTCAATGGTGTAGGTGATCGCTGCCGCGCCGGAGGCTAAAGCCAGAGCGGCGCTGCCGCCTTCCAGAGCTGCCAGCCGCTTCTCCAGCACATCCTGTGTGGAATTGGTCAGCCGGCCATAGATATTGCCCGCATCGGCAAGGCCGAATCGGTCTGCTGCGTGCCGGCTGTTGTGAAAGACGTAGGATGTCGTCTGGTAGATGGGAACGGCACGGGCATCTGTAGCCGGATCGGCTTCTTCCTGGCCAACATGGAGCTGCAGGGTCTCAAATCTGAATTCGTTCATTTTCATACTCTCCTTATCGTATATTCTATCCTTCAGTCATTGTCAGCATAAAACGGCAGAGCCTTCAGGAATTGCTGCTGCCGGCACCGGCTGACCGGGCTTTCCTTTTTTCATAATCCTCCAGGGCAGACTGAATCGCTTCTTCCGCCAGAACACTGCAATGCATCTTGTAATCCGGCAGTCCGTCAAGAGCTTCGGCAACGGCCTTGTTGGTCAGCTTCATGGCGTCTGCGACGGGCTTTCCCTTGATCAGCTCTGTTGCCATTGAACTGGAGGCGATTGCGCTGCCGCAGCCAAAGGTCTCAAATTTTACGTCCCGTATGATATCGTCCTCGATTTTCAGGTACATTTTCATGATATCTCCACACTTGGCATTGCCAACCTCCCCAATCCCGTTGGCATCCTCTATCACCCCTACATTTCGGGGATTGCGGAAATGATCCATTACCTTTTCACTATATAACGCCATAATACTCACCTCTTATAGAATAAATTCCTTTTTCCCAGCCATCAGGTCCCGCCAGATGGGGGAGAAGCTGCGCAGATAGGTTACTACCTCTGTTACCGACCGGATGATCTCATCCACCTCAGCCTGGGTGATATCCTCCCCGATGCTTAAACGGAGGGAACCATGGGCAACATCATGGACTCTGCCGATAGCCAGAAGAACATGGCTTGGATCCAGAGACCCTGACGTACATGCACTTCCGGAAGATGCCTGGATACCCTTGTCGTCCAGAAGAAGCAGCAGGGACTCGCCCTCAATGCCTTCGAAGCAGAAGTTCACATTCCCTGGCAGCCTTTGATGTTCATCTCCGTTGAGGGCTGAATGTGGGATTTGCCTGAGACCTTCGATCAGCTTGTCCCGCATCTGAATCATATGGGCAGCGTTTTCGGCCATATTCGCATTGGCCTCCTTCAGTGCTGCCGCCATCGCGCCGATGCCAGGAACATTCTCTGTTCCGGCGCGTTTTCCGCGCTCCTGCGCGCCGCCTTCAATCAGGTTGGAAAGCCGGATTCCTTTTCTACTGTAGAGGAAACCGACCCCCTTGGGTCCGTGAAATTTATGGGCGGAGGAAGACAGCATGTCAATATTGTCTTCCCCGACATTTACCGGGATATGCCCGATGGCCTGGACAGCATCGGTGTGAAACAGTACATTTCTCTCCCGGCAGATCGCTCCGATCTCCCTGATAGGTTGAATGGTACCGATCTCATTATTGGCATACATGATGGTTACCAGACAGGTATCCTCCCGGATCGCTTCCTTCACCTCGGAAGGAAGAATGATTCCATTTTCATGAACATCAAGCAGGGTGATATCAAAGCCCTGTTTTTTCAGCTTATTCAGAGTGTGCAAAACCGCATGATGTTCAAAGGCAGTGGATATGATATGCCTTTTCCCTTTTAGCCGGCCTGACTCTGCGGCAGAAAGAATCGCCTGATTGTCAGCTTCGCTGCCGCCGGAGGTGAAGGTGATCTCACGGGGCTGGGCGCCGATGACAGCGGCAATCTCCTCCCGGGCTTTTTCAAGGACCTCTTTGGCCTTTTGCCCGTGCAGGTACAGACTGGAGGGATTTCCCCAGCTTTCGTTTAACAGGGTTGTCATTGTATGGATGGCCGATTCACTCATTTTGGTTGTGGCGGCGTTATCTGCATATATCATAAAGTTTATCCTTTCGCAGCCTGACAGGAATACTGACCGAACAGTCATTTCCTTTCTGTTTGTTGACAGGGATTATAATACCATTAACCTATCGTGTCAATAGGTTTTTAAATTTATTTTTCGTAGTTTATACGGTGCTACGCCAACCTGATCCTGCGCTTTCAGCATGGATCCTCTAAGTGCACTGCGTATATGAGAAAACTCGACCTGTGCAGCGACCGATACTTACAGCCACTGCACAGGTCGAAAAAAAACAGAAATAGCTTGATATGCCTACTCACCTACTATATAATAGGCAAAAAGAGAGAAAGGCGGCGTAGCTATGATTTCAACAAAAGGACGATATGCGGTCCGCGTCATGATTGACCTTGCAGAACATGACAACGGAGGCTACATTCCCTTGAAGGATGTGGCTGCCAGGCAAGGGCTTTCAAAAAAATATCTTGAGATTATCGTGAAGGATATGGTTGCAGGAGGCCTGCTCATGGGAGCCAGTGGCAAAGGCGGAGGTTATAAGCTCTGCCGGAAGCCGGAGGAATATAGCGTTGGGGAGATCATCGAGCTGATGGAAGGATCCCTGGCAACAGTCGCCTGCCTCGCCCAGGGCGCGGCGCCCTGTCCGAGGGCAGAAGAATGCGAAACCCTTCCTTTGTGGGCAGAGTATGATAAACTTACCCATGATTTTTTCTACAGCAGACACATCAGTGATCTGATAAAAAAAGATTAGCCATTGTGCATGGGATACGATACAATGACAGGAAACGAACAAAATGCTTGCATTTTGATGCGTTTCATGCGGAATGGAAAAACGCCGCATATCGTGAAGGCTTTGCGACAAAGACGAAGGGAGGAAAGGATGTATGGCATTTTCACATGATTTTCTGTGGGGCGGCGCAGTGGCCGCCCATCAGCTGGAGGGGGCCTGGGATGTGGACGGCAGAGGCCCGAGTGTGAGCGATGTAATGACAGGGGGCTCCAGCAAAGTAAGCCGACGTATCACGGATGGTGTGATCGCCGGAGAGAATTACCCCAATCACAGGGGAATCGATTTTTACCACAGCTATAAGGATGACATCAGACTGTTCGCGGAGCTTGGCTTTAAATGCTTTCGAACCTCTATTTCCTGGAGCCGGATCTTCCCCTGCGGCGATGAGACACAACCCAACGAGGCAGGACTTCGGTTTTATGATCAGCTTTTCGACGAGCTTTTGCGCTATGGCATCGAGCCGGTGATCACCCTGAGTCATTTTGAGATGCCTTATTACCTGACCCGGAAATACGGCGGCTGGGTGAACCGGAAGCTGATTGATTTCTTTGTGCGCTACGCGCTATGTGTCATGGAGCGCTATAAAGACAAGGTCAGATACTGGATGACATTTAATGAGATCAACAACCAGACAAACCAGTATACAGACATTTTTGGCTGGACAAATTCCGGTGTCAGGTTTTCCCAGATGGAAAACCCCAAAAAGGCACTGTACCAGGCAGCCCACAATGAAATGGTGGCCTCTGCCATCGTGGTAAAGGAAGGACACCGGATCAATCCCGATTTTCAGATCGGCTGCATGATTGGTTTTATCCCCTTTTATCCCTATTCCTGCAACCCGGATGATATCATGACTGCGGTGGAATCCATGCATGAAAGATATCTTTTCTCCGATGTCATGTGCCGGGGTCATTATGGTGCCTATGCCTACAAGGAATGGGAACGGGAGGGAACAGCCCCTGAAATGGCAGATGAGGACGCTCAGATTCTGGCAGAAGGCAAGGTGGACTACATCGGTTTCAGCTATTACATGACCAATACGGTGAAGGCTGATGTCCAGGGTTTGGGGCAGAATGCGGTCGGCAGCAACGAGCATTCTGTGCCGAATCCTTATGTGAAGGCTTCCGACTGGGGATGGGCCATCGATCCGGTTGGGCTTCGCTATGCCCTGAACATACTCTACGAGCGCTACGAGAAGCCTCTTTTCATTGTTGAGAACGGGCTGGGAGCCTATGATCGGCTTGAAGCTGACCAGACCTGTGACGACAGCTACCGGATCGCTTATCTGCGGGCACATATTGAGCAGATGAAAAAGGCAGTGGAGCATGACGGAGTGGAGCTGATGGGATATACCCCCTGGGGCTGCATTGACGTGGTATCCTTTACCACAGGTGAACTGGCTAAGAGATATGGATTTATCTATGTGGATCTCAATGATGACGGAAGCGGGACAGGAAAAAGATATCGCAAAAAATCCTTTGACTGGTATAAAAAAGTGATTGCCAGCAACGGAGAGGAGCTTTGAGTTTATGGAAGGAGAATAAAACGAAAAATATGAAATTCTCGGAAATGCCTTACACCCGTGTGGATATAGAGAAACTGTCTGAAGACTTTGACAGGCTTATGCAGGAATTCGATGCGGCAGAAAGTGGAGAAGAGCAGTTCGCTGTCCACCAGAAATACTATAAGCTTACGGATCATGTTTCGACACTTTTTACCATAGCAGAGATCCGGCAGAATATCGATGTGACTGATGAATTCTATAGCAGGGAAAAAGATTATTATGATAAATACATGCCGGTATATGAGAATCTCGTAGTAGAATATCAGAAAAAACTGTTTCATTCCAGATTCCGTCCCTGGCTTGAAGCGAAAATCGGTCCTGTCGCCTTTAAAAACATGGAACTGGCCATGCGTTCCGTAAAACCTGAGCTGGTCGATCTGATGCAGGAAGAAAATACTCTCACTACCCGCTATAACAAGATACTTGCATCAGCACAGATTCCCTGGGATGGCGAGATACTGAATCTGTCACTGATGTCTCCTTATCTCTGTCATAGAGAGCGGGATGTCCGCAAAGCAGCCTGGGAAAAATATACCGCATTTTTTGTGGAAAACCAGGAAGAGATTGAAGATATCTATGACAGACTGGTCAAAAACCGGACGAGGCAGGCGGAGAAGATAGGGTATGACAATTATCTGCCACTGGGTTATGACAGGATGCGGCGGAACGATTACGACAGGGATATGATCGAGAGCTTTCGCGGACAGGTCAGACGTGACCTGGTTCCCTTTGCCGAAATGCTGCATGAGCGCCGTCGGACCCGCCTCGGTCTTTCGTCGCTCCATTACTATGATGAAGGAGTTTTCTTTGCACAGGGGAATCCGGTTCCTTTGGGAACACCGTCTGATATTCTGGACGCGGGTCGGAGGATGTACCGGGAGCTCTCCGTACAGACCGGTGAATTCATGGACTTCATGTGCGAGAATGAGCTCTTTGATGTATTGGGAAGGAAAAAGAAAAAGACCGGCGGTTATATGACTTATCTTCCGGATTACCATGCTCCGTTCATTTTTGCGAATTTCAACGGAACCAACGGCGATGTGGACGTGATCACTCATGAGTGCGGACATGCATTTCAGGGATACCTGTCAGGGCAGGATCCCATAAGGGAGCATTCGGACATTACGATGGAGACAGCGGAAACCCACTCAATGTCCATGGAGTTTTTCACCGAACCATGGATGGATTATTTTTTCGGCGACCGGGCGGATGACTATGTGAAGATGCACTTTGAGGATTCGGTGATCTTTGTGCCATATGGTACTATGGTCGACGAATTTCAGGATATTATCTACAGTAATCCGGGACTTTCACCTGCAGCCAGAAATGAAGTATGGCGCGACCTTGAGCGGCAGTACAGGCCCCATATGGATTATTCCGGTAATTCCTGTTTTGAACAGGGTAGATTCTGGCAGAAGCAGCATCACATATTTAATCTTCCTCTGTATTATATTGATTATTGTATCGCTTCGGTGGATGCCCTGCAGTATAAAAGCTGGATGGATCGGGACTACAAGGGGGCATGGGAAAGCTACATGAAGCTTTGCAGGCTGTCAGCCTCGAAGTTTTTTACCGCCTTGATCGAAGATGCCGGCCTTAATAATCCATTTGAGGACGGATGCATCAGACACGTGACAGCCGGACTGGAAAAGAATCTCTGACAGACGGACAAGAATTATGAACCATTCGGATAACGAAAAAAACAGGCAGGCTCCCCGAAAATGGAAGCATCTGGATAATTTTACCCTGCAAAATGAGAGAGAATATGTCTATCGTGGAGAGTATATGGTATGCAGCGTGTCTGCTGCCGAATATCGCAGAAATTGTATGAGCATGCTTCTGGCTTCTGCTCTGGCCTCCGCGCTGCTGGTCGTTGCGGGCTGCTTTTCCGACACCGGGATGGAGGGGAATGCTTTCCTGCTGATCCCTTATGCCTTGTCATTGATCGAGGGACTTCTTCTATGCTGGTCTCTGGTATCGATGCTGCGATACGGCCCCAGACTTCGGAAGTACCAGTATGAAAAAACCGTCTATGCGGCAAAACGCAAAATGACAGGAGCTCTGCTTGGAACAGCTGCCGGAAGCCTGAGCTGGATTCTTTCCTGCCTGCATGGATCAGGAAGTGTGAAAGGGACCGGAGGCGTGATACTGAGGCTTTCGTTTATGGCGGGATTTGCCTGCTTTCTGGTCAGCCTGATCCTGGACAGGAAGCTGTCCTGGAAAAAAGAATAGATTTGTCTTTTTTGCATTTATTATGTATACTGGAATTGCTTATGATTTTTTAATGATTTCATTACACAACACAAAGTCTGGAGGTTCGACATGAAAAAAAGACAAAAATGGTTGGCACTGCTGCTTACGGCGGTAATGACGGTGAGTACAGGAGCAGCGGCTCCTGCTTATGCACAGAGCAAGAGCGCCGGGGATACACCTTTGGTGGTCGGCTATTCCCCGTTCAACAGCAAATTTTCGCCGTTTTTTGCGGAGACTGCTTATGACAGGGAAGCAGAGCTTATGACGCAGACCACGCTGCTTAACAGTGACCGTGTCGGTGCGATCATCTACAAGGGAATTGAAGGAGAAACGATCAATTACAACGGGACGGATTATACATATTATGGTCCGGCAGACTGTGAAGTGACTGAGAATGAAGACGGAACCGTGTACTATGATTTTACCCTCCGCGATGACATTGTATTCTCTGATGGTGAACCGATGACCATTGATGATGTTATTTTTAACATGTATGTTCTGTGTGACCCGACTTATGACGGATCTGCCACACTCTTCTCACAGCCTATCGAAGGTCTTGAGGAATATCGTTCAGGTATGGATACGCTGTTCAACCTTCTGGTGGCAGCCGGGGAAGATAATACAGATTTTTCATTATGGACCGAGGATCAGCAGTCAGCCTTCTGGACAGACCTCAATACTGCTGCAGAAGCCTTTGCCCAGGAAATAGTTGACTACTGCAAGGGCGCAGGATACAACGAAGCTGATGATACGGTCGCTGCCTGTGCTGCCAACTGGGGGTTTGATCTTCCTGCGGAAGCTACTGCAATGGATTTCTGGAACACGATGGTGGAAGCCTATGAGGGAGATATCAGCACACTGGTCTCTACGGAGTCGGCAGGCTCGAGCCTTGCAGACCTGATGGAGGATTATGATGCTTACACGGTAGGTATAGAGACAGGAGATTCTGCCTCCAGTATTTCCGGTATCCAGAAGCTGGATGACAACAAACTCCGCGTTGTCGCTACACAGGTAGATGCTACTATGATATATCAGCTGACCTTTGAGATTGCCCCGCTGCATTACTATGGCGACCCGTCATTGTTCGATTATGAGAATGATTCCTTCGGATTTGTAAAGGGAGACCTTTCAGGAATACGTGCCAAAACGACCAGGCCTCTTGGTGCCGGCCCCTATAAATTCGTCAAGTATGAAAATGGCGTTATCAATTATGAAGCAAACGAAAATTATTTCCTTGGTGAACCGAAAACCAGGTATCTGAATTTCCGCGAAGTACAGGATACAGATAAACTGAATAATGTAATAACAGGCACAATAGACATTACAGACCCTTCCTTCAGCTCTGATACCGTAGACGCGGTAGAGCAGGCTAATGGCGGAGAGCTGGATGGTGATGTGATAACCACGAGTACCGTGGATAATCTTGGCTATGGATATATCGGTATCAATTCCCATAATGTATGTGTGGGAGGAGACCCTTCCTCTGACGCTTCCAAATGCCTGCGCCGTGCTTTTGCGACGATTTTCTCAGTTTACCGTGACGTGGCAATTGATTCGTATTATGGGGAAAGAGCATCAGTCATAAATTATCCTATTTCCAATACCTCCTGGGCTGCGCCTCAGCCCACTGATGATGACTATGAGATCGCCTTCTCTACAGATGTAGATGGAAATCCGATCTATACCTCTGACATGAGCGCAGATGACAGATATGTTGCTGCAAAGGAGGCTGCTCTTGGCTTCTTTGAAGCCGCAGGCTATACCGTAGAGGATGGTAAGGTGACCGAGGCTCCTGATGGTGCGAAGCTTGAGTACGAGGTCCAGATTCCCGGAGACGGCACCGGCGACCACCCGTCCTTTATGATACTTACCCTGGCAAAGGAGGCTCTGGCCGGGCTTGGGATCAACCTGATCGTTACTGACCTGACCAATTCCTCTGACCTGTGGACAGGACTGGAGGCTCATCAGGTTGATATGTGGTGTGCCGCATGGCAGGCAACAGTCGACCCGGATATGTATCAGGTCTATTATTCTGATATAGCGAACGGAGGAGCAGAGCCTGGCGGATCTGCTTACCATTATCAGATCGAGGATGAAGAACTTGATGAAATGATCCTGGAGGCCAGGATGTCTACAGATCAGGAATTCCGTAAGGCGATGTACAAGGCCTGCCTGGATATTATTATCGACTGGGCCTGTGAGATCCCTGTTTACCAGAGGCAGAACGCTATCATTTTCAGCACGGAGAGAGTCAACATTGATACTGTGACTCCGGATATCACCACATTCTATAACTGGTATGCTGAAATTGAAAATATAGAGATGAACTGACGCTAAGGCACTGTAATTAAATAACTTAGCCATATGACGCAGTATTCGTAAGCATATGCAAGGCGGAGGAAGGCGGCGATGCGGGCATCGCCAACTGACGGCGCTGAGTGCCGGTGGCACTCGTTTAGCGCCGACCGAGTCGGAAGACGAGACCAACGCGGCAGATGCTTGCGAAGACAAGTCAGAGGGCGGAGGAATTTAATTACAGGGCCTAAAGTCAAAGCCTGGTCAGGAAGAACGCAGTGGCTGGTAGATTATCCGAATGAGAAAAAGGGACATGAGAGAAAACTATATTACCCGCCTGCCCAATCAGGAGGGCTCATTGAAAAAGGCCTGTGAGATCATCGCCGTGAATGGCGGGAGCATCAGCAGATTGAATTACAACAAGGGAATAGACGACAATACGGTCTTTTTTGAGGTGTCCGGGGACAAGGAGCAGCTGGACAGAATCCGATGTGATTTCGAGAGCTCCGGTTATCTCGGCTGGAAGGATGAAGAGACCCAGGTGGTTCTTTTAGATCTGGAGCTGGATGATGGAGTTGGCGCATTGATGCCTGTTCTTGATGTGATCAGCTGCCACCATGTCAATATTTCCTTTGTCAACTACCGACAGCGCACTTCCTTCATCCAACGCATACGCCTTGGCCTGTTTATCAGCCGGCAGGAGCTTCTGGATGAGCTGATGGCTGAGCTGTCCGCCTTTTGCACAGTACATATAGCCGATTATGAGGTGACAGACCGCTCCTTTGACGGGACTGTTTTTTACGAGACCTTTGCCCATGAGATGAGGAAGCTTTTGGGATTGAATCAGGAGGAAACAGAACAGATCCTGGTGCAGTCAAACCGAATCATGCAGATGCTGGATGAAGGTAATGATTCTTATCTGAAAACCTTCGACTATATCCGGCGTTTTGCTCAGTTTATCCAGGATCACAAGGGTGAGAATTTCAAAGTCAGCCTTTCCTGCCGACAGCTGGACGAGGAGGTCCGGCTTCATATCATTGAACCTCCCTGTGGGAGCAACACCTATATTCTGGAATACCAGGATGAGCTCTTGTTGATTGACAGTGGTTTTTCCTGTTATAAGAATGAGATGCTCTTCATTCTGTGGGATCTGTTCCCGGATTTTGACAGCAGGAAGAAAAGCATCATGCTCACCCATGCCGATATTGACCACACGGGCCTGATGGAGTTGACCGACGCAGCCTACATGAGCCAGAGCTGCCTGGATAATTTCTATGATGAGTGGCGAAAAAAGCCAAATTACCGGGAACAAAATGTCATGCATCAGCCCTATTGCCTGATCAGTAAAATCATTACCAGGTATAGTCCGCCGGATCTTTCGAGATGTACGGTGGTAGGGGTGAAAAAGGATGAAAAGCTTTTGTCCAGGATCGGTACTTTGCACTTTGCAGAGAAGGAATGGAAGGTTTATGAAGGCTCCGGCGGACATGTCCGTGGGGAAACGGTTATAGCCTGTCCGGAACTGAAGCTGGTCTTTACCGGAGATATCTATGTCAATATCAAGGGATTTTCTGAGGAACAGAGAGCCTTTAATATACTGGCGCCTTATCTGATGACCCGGGTGGATGAGGATTCTTCCCTGGCCAGAGCCACCAGAAGTCTGGTCCTGGATAAATTCCGGGGATATACGATCTGCCCCGGCCATGGCCCGGTTGTAGAACCATAGCGACTCGGCGTTTTGCGCCAGGTAGCTGTGCAGACCCCTTTCCTATCGGATGGATGGACGGTTGAAATGACTGAACAGGTACTGCAAATACAACTCATGGGAGGAGAAATGACATGGAAAAAGCTTTTCTTGTCAACAGCGTGATCTCGCTGGATTACGAGAGTCATCCCCAAAATCATTATTACGTCATCGATACCTGTATCGGCTGTGGAGTATGTAAGGAACGCTGTGACTATGACGCTATCAGCATGGTGGCAGAACGGCCGGTCTGGAAGATGGAGAACTGCCGTTTCTGTATGAAATGCGTTCGCTGCGGTGCTATCATGTATGGTGATCCGACAAGGGGGACGGAAATAAAAATTCCGCAGGAATTCAGAAAAAAAGGCAGCCATGGGGGATCAGGCGACTGATAGGTTACGAACAAAATGCGCCCGGCAGGAAAAAGGCTTTTCCTGCCGGGCGCTTCTGACATTGGGGTTTTATTATGGCAGAGTGATTATCTGTTGGCCTCTGCATAGGCGGCGTAGTCAAAGGTCTCTACCTTGCTGATCGGATCCGCAGAGTAGGTGGCGGTACGCTCATCATCGATCACGCCCGAGAAGTTCATGCCGAAGGCAAAATCATAGGCATTGCCGGCGGCATCGACGTAGCATTCCATATCACGCGGCAGGTCCTCAAGCTGTCCTTCTACCACTTCCATGCTGGCGGGCTGCTGGAAAACAAGCAGGCCGGAGGGCTCTGTCTCGCCAGTGAGGATCTGGGCGACGACATCATTGTACTGGTTGTTATAGCAGACCAGGATGGCATCAGCCAGAGGCTCAACCTCAGTCCAGATCATCGGACGGGCCATAACCATGGAAACAACGACGGGAACATCTCCTGCTACAGAAGCGGCATACTCGAGAGCTTCCAGATGGCCATAGTTGGCATCGGCGGGAGCCACATTGCCCTTGTAGGAACGATTTTCCTTGGTGCCGTCCTCGAGGGTAAGACCGGAGATGGATACCTCTCTGGCGGCTTCTGCTGTGTATTCCGGATACTGCAGGGAAACAGGATACCAGACCTCATCGCACTCTTCCATTGCGCCTGAAGCGACCTCGGCTTCGTAGGTGGTCCAGACAGATGTGGTGTGAGAATCGTAGGAGATGCTGTAGGGCGCTGTCATGCCGACCAGGATGTAATCGCAGGCCGCGATATCTTCTTCGGAGGCTCTTTCGACGCCGTCATCCGTAGGAGTATCTGTCACGACATTGAAATACTTGCCCATGATATCCAGATCCATGCCAGGCTTCCAGCTGGGCTCGCCCTGATTGATACCGTTCATCCAGGCTACGCTGAAGCCGGTGCTGTATACATAGGGGATGTAGACCGTAGGCTTCTCGGCAGCAGCTTCACCGGTAAGGGCACCATCGTTCTTGATCATGACGACGGACTGCTTCTGGGTCTCAAGGCCATAAGCCTCAGAGGACTCGCTGAATACGATCTCATCTGCATATGCGGAATCACAATAGGGCTGATCGAACATGTTCAGATCCAGCATAACCAGGAAGAAGCGCTTAGCCGCTTTGCCAAGAAGCTCCTTGGCACCATCCTCGCCCAGCTCGTCCGAAAGAAGGCCATAGGCCTCGGCAATGGCATCAAAGTTGCCGTTTCCGCCGAGGAGGTTTGCACCCTGCTTCCACTGAAGAGCCATGCGTTCACCGACCGTCATGCCCTCGCTGCCCCAGGTACCGGTGGCATCACCTGCGCCAAAGTCGCCCTGGGTACCCCAGTCGGTGATGATGAGGCTGTCATAGCCGGCCTCGTTCAGCATACCATAGAGATAGGGATTGTAAGCGCCGGCCCATTCTCCACCATAGGTGGGGGCACCTTCGCCGTCGACGTTGACTGCGTATTCGGTCATAATACCGGAGGATTTGGTCTCGCCGGGAAGGTTGAAGACGCCGTCAAAATAGGTGATGAGATGGGCTTCGAAATTGTCGCCCGGGAAAATGGCATAACGTCCGCCCTTGCTGTGGTCGTCACGTCCTGCTTCGGTAGCGCCTGCGCCTGCAAAATGCTTGGTAAAGCAGAATACAGACTCATCGCCCCAGCCAAGGTCAGTGCCGTCTTCCCCGTAGGAGGACTGCATGGCGTTGACATAAGCTGTCGCGATATCCAGAGTCAGCTTGGGATCCTCGCCGTAGGTGCCGCCTGCACGGTTCATGACAGGAGAAGCGATGTCGACCTGCGGTCCAAGCAGGGCGGTAACGCCGGCAGCACGGTACTGTTTGGCGGTTTCCTTGCCGATCTCGGCAGCCAGCTCCGGATTCATGGTAGATGCCAGGGAAAGGCTTTCGATCAGGCCTGAGATGTTGGCCGGGTCGATGGAGATCATGGCAGGAATACCATAGAAGCAGCTCTCGGCTGCAGCCTGGATGGCATTGGCCCACTTGGCATGGGCGCCGCCGCCCTGGCGGATCTGGCGGGTGACACCGCCGCGGCCGCCATTTTTCAGGAAGGTATAGGAGCCGTCATCCTCAGCCAGAGGCTCTGTGGTGAAGTCGCCCCAGCCGCCATGGGAAAGAACAGCGGCCAGTTCGGCGCCGCTCATCTGATCCACCAGGTCGGTCGCACGTTCTTCACTGGAAAGGCGCCAATCCTCATAGGCATCCAGCTCACCGTTGCCGTTCAGATCCTTGAAGGCATAGCCCTCGTCCTCTATGATCTTTATGCCGGAGTAGGTGGAAAGCCCCAGAGTATCGCCATCCTCGTTCTCGATGAGGAGCCAGCCGTCATCTGTCTTGGTGACGGTATATTTTGCATCCTCGCCTGGCTCAGGCATATATTCCTCTGAAGCTGCAGCTTCAGCCTCTGCTCCTTCTGCGGCTTCAGCATTAGGATCGGCATAGGGGTTGGCATAGGGATTGTCGGTGGCTTCTCCCTCGCCCTCGGCAGGAGCTGCGTAGGGGTTGGCATAAGGATTGTCCGCATCCTCACCCTCGGCAGGAGCTGCGTAGGGGTTGGCATAGGGATTGTCCGCATCCTCTCCTTCGGCAGGTGCCGCGTAGGGATTGGCATAGGGATTGTCATCTCCGGCAGGCTCCGCATAGGGGTTGGCGTAGGGATTGTCGGAATCCGCGCTGTCGCCTGCGGGTTCTGCATAGGGGTTGGCATAGGGATTGTCGGAATCCGCGCTGTCGCCTGCGGGCTCTGCATAAGGATTGGCATAGGGATTGTCCGCGTCTGCACTCTCGGCAGCAGGCTCCGCATAAGGATTAGCATAGGGGTTATCTTCCGCCAGTACGCTGACAGAGGCTATGGACATGGTGACCATAACAGCAGACAACAAAATCGCGCCATATCTGCGTGCTTTCATTTTCTCTCCTTTCTCTCTGACCAGGAGGGGAGACCCGGCCCGGTCAGGATACCCTTGCTTTTAGTGATTTACGGTTGAAAGATAAACAAATTACACAAAACACAACAAAACCCCAATTGGTTTTTTAAGTATAATGTACATTGCATTCCTTGTCAAGCCATGCCTGACCGGATTTGTGACGGGAATGCATATTGACATCCTGAGACTGGTATGTTACTTTTAATAGCGGTAGGCCGGCATTGCCCGGAAATCTGCTCTCAGCCACTGACTGTCCGCAGTAGATCCGTGCGTATGCTGTTTGTCCGGAAACCAGCCAGGTACTGTTGGGCGGAGGGGATCGGACACCGTCACATAATGGCCCCGGAGGGGATTCAGCCTGGTGCCCCGGCCGGGAGTTTTACAGAAAGCAGAGGAAAACGTATGCTGGAAATGATT
The DNA here is from genome assembly GCA_017515325.1 of Blautia sp. Lineage (GTDB taxonomy): Bacteria > Bacillota > Clostridia > Lachnospirales > Lachnospiraceae > Blautia_A. The sequence continues at coordinate 6,096 of JAFWGA010000008.1, read as the reverse complement.
CAGAAGCTCGTTGGGCCATTCCTGTATAATATGGGAGTCAGCGAGGCAGACCTGACCTCGTACCTGCAGCAGCTGTCCACCTATGTCTATATTATCCTGGCAGCGGCTGCGATACTGATCCTGGTCTTGCTTTTCGCCGGACTGATGGCCAAGAAAGGAAGTCGTGCTTTCCTCCGTCTTCAGACTCTGATCGCTTTTATAGCCACCGTTGCCATTGTGGTCAACGCGATCTGCTGGGGACCGATGAAGACGAACGTAGCTACCTTCCTGAACGGATCCAAGGTAGAGCTTACGGAAGAAACCATCACAAAAAGTAAGGAAGTAATCAAAAAAGTCGGAGAGGAAGGCATTGTTCTCCTGAAGAACAATGGCCTGCTTCCTGTCGCCTCGGATGTCAAGAACCTGAATGTATTTGGCTGGGCATCCACCAACCCCATTTTCGGCGGAACCGGGTCGGGCTCCTCTGACGCCTCAAGCGCTGTCGGTATTCTTGGCTCCCTGAAGGATGCCGGATATACCACCAATGAGGAACTCTCGAAGATCTATACCGATTACCGTACCGACCGTCCTACCATCAGCATGAACGAGCAGGACTGGACTCTCCCGGAGCCCACTGTGGATGTTTACACTGATGATCTTATGGCATCTGCCAAGGAGTTTTCCGATACAGCAGTCATTGTGATCTCCCGTTCCGGCGGTGAGAACGCGGACCTTCCGACCGATATGGCGGCTGTTATTGCAGGCACCTACAATCAGGCTGGTCTGGCTGCCGCGCCGGCGAACTTCACCTATATGAACTCCAGCTATACCAACAATGGCTCCTATGATGATTTTGAAGCCGGTGAGTCCTACCTGGAACTGTCTGTGACAGAAGAACAGATGGTGGAAAAGGTCTGCTCCGAATTTGACAAGGTTATTGTGGTGATCAATGCCAACAATGCCATGGAGCTTGGCTGGGTGGATGAGTACGAGCAGATCGGAGCTGTCCTTCTGGCACCCGGCGCCGGCAATACGGGCTTTGCGGCTCTCGGCGAGATCCTGAACGGAAGCGTTAATCCCAGCGGGCGCACGGCGGATACCTTTGTCAAGGATCTGACCAAGACCCCGTATTACAATACCATCGGCAACCGCCGATACACCAATGTGGATGACCTGAACGCTCTGATCACGCAGTATGACGCGGCGGCCATCGGCAATATCTGCTTCACCTCCTATGTAGAGGGAATCTACGTAGGCTATAAGTTCTATGAGACGGCAGCTGCCGAAGGCCTCATCAATTACGAAGACTATGTACAATATCCCTTCGGCTATGGCTTAAGCTATACCAGCTTTGAACAGAAAATCGAGAACTTCAGTGCAGAAGGCGATGCCGTGACCTTCGATGTGACCGTAACCAATACCGGGGATACAGCCGGTAAGGACGTGGTGGAGGTTTACTTTACACCGCCCTACACCAACGGAGGCATTGAAAAGGCTTCTGTTAACCTGGTCGATTTTGCCAAGACCGGCGCTATTGAACCGGGCAGCTCCGAGACCCTTTCCTTCTCCATCCCCAAGGAGAATATGGCATCCTATGATTCCGCCGGACTCAAGGTCGCCGGCGGCGGATATATTCTTGAGGCAGGTGATTACAGCATTTCCCTTCGTTCTGATTCCCATACGGAGCTGGCGGCAGAGACCTTTACCGTGGATGCGGACATCAGCTATGCTGAGGGCAGATCCTCTGATCAGGTCCCGGCTGTCAACCAGTTCCAGGATTATTCCAGAGGGAACTTTGTCCAGCTGTCCAGAGCGGATCAGTTCAAGAACTATGAAGAAGCCTGTGGCCCGCTGAAGGAGGAAAGCTACGCAGTTCCTGAGGAGCTCAAGCAGGTTATCGCCAATAATACCGTCGTTGCCTACAGGCCTACGAAAGACGAGGGCGATGAGATGCCTACCCAGGGCGCGGAAGGCAGCATGAAGCTGGCTGAGCTCAGAGGGGCTTCTTATGACGATGAGAAGTGGGAGAGCCTGATCAATCAGATGAGCGTGGAGGAGATGGCAAACGTTGTCAACCTTGGCGGCTGGCAGACCATTGCGGCGGATTCTGTGGGCAAGCTGGCGACCTCTGACTGTGACGGACCTGCCGGCCTGAGCAACTTTATCACCGGTGTCTACGGAACCGCTTATCCGGCAGAGCTTCTGATGGCTCAGACCTGGAATAAAGAACTCCTTGAGGAGATGGGCGAAGCGATGTCCATGGAATACAAGGAGGCCAATAACTTTGGCTGGTATGGACCCGCCATGAATACTCACCGCAGCGCTTTCGCAGGCCGCAACTTCGAGTATTTCTCTGAGGATGGCGTGCTTGGCGGTTATCTTGCTGCCGCAGAGATCAATGGCGCCACCAGGAACGGCATCTATCCCTATATCAAGCACTTTGCTCTGAATGATATGGAGATCAACCGTCTGTCAGTGCTGATGACATGGGCGGATGAGCAGGCGATCCGTGAGATTTATCTGAAGCCCTTTGAGCTGGCTGTCAAGAATTTTGAAGGAACTTCCATCGCAGTCATGAGTTCCTTCAACTGGATCGGAAGTCTTCCGAGCTGCTCGAACCCCTATCTGCTGAACAATGTCCTTCGCGATGAGTGGGGCTTCATTGGCCTGGTAGAGACCGACTATGACGGCTCCTATGGCTACATGATCACCGAGGCCTGCATCCGCAATGGCGGCGATCTGATGCTCGGTTTCGGCAGAGCCAGCACCAACAGTGTAGATACCACAAATCCGACGACAGTCAAGGCTCTTCGCCGTGCTGTCAGGAACATTATGTACACGCAGGTGAATTCCGGCGCTTATGAGGATGTCTCTTCTGCCGGCGGCATGGATAACATGACAAAGACCTTCCTGATCGCGGACGGCGCTATCGCGGCGGCTCTGCTGCTTCTGGAGATCATCCTGCTGGCAGTCCATGGGAAAAACAAGAAAAAGAGGGCTGCGGCGGAATAAACTGCAGCGGCACTGTTTTTCTGAAATGAAGTGATTGAAAGCGCGGGCTGTTCCGAATGATGGACAGCCCGTGTGTTTTATGGCAGGGGCGCCGAAAGGAGGATGTCACCTGACGGTGACCGGCGCCCCGCCGGGGGTAGAGGTGCGGCAGAGCCTTCCTCTACCATATTGGCAGGCGACTCTCCTTTTCCTACAAAGTGTAGGAAGAAGAGAAAAACAATCCATCATAACGAGTATTTTCTTTTCCTTTGTTATTTGCTAAAATATCATTGTTCAGTCAGCACCCCGCTGAGGCGAAGATCATGACTGAGCCGTTATGACAGAAAATACTCTGACAAGAATGATTCTATATATCGGAGGATTTATACGATGATTATTATTGGCGAGAAGATTAATGGCTCCATTCCTTCTGTGGCAGAAGCTATCGCGAACAGAGATGCTCAGGCGATCAAGGACCGCGCGATCAAGCAGGCAGAGGCAAATGCCACCTTTATCGACTGCTGTGCCTCCGTACCGGAAGAGATCGAGGTAGAGACCCTGAAATGGATGATCGGCTGCATTGAAGAGGTCACCGATGTCCCGATCAGTGTAGACAGCCCCAGCACAGACGTTCTTGCCGAGGCCTACAAGTTCTGCAGCCGTCCCGGCCTCTTTAACTCGGTTTCCGGAGAGGGAAATAAGATCGATACCATATTCCCGATCATGGCTCAGCCGGAGAACAAGGCCTGGGAGGTGATCGCTCTTTTAAGTGACGATACCGGTATTCCCAAGAATGCTGCTGACAGGCTTAAGGTTTTCGATAAGATTATGGCAAAGGCGAAGGAATACAATATTGACCCGAGCCGTATTCATATTGATCCTCTGGTTGAAATGCTCTGTACTTCAGAGGATGGCATTGCCACCAATGTTGAGGTCATCAAGACAGTCCGTGAGAAATATCCCACCATCCATATCACGGCAGCCATCAGCAATATTTCCTTCAACCTTCCGGTCAGGAAGCTGGTAAATTCCGGCTTTATGGTGCTGGCCATGAATTACGGACTTGACAGTGGGATTCTGGATCCGACAAACCGCGATATGCTTGGCCTGATCTATGCGACAGAGGCTCTTCTGGGCATGGATGATTACTGCATGGAATATATCGGCGCTTATCGTGATGGCCTGATCGGACCGATCAAAAAATAATCATGTTGTCTATCCTATGGCAGGCAGGTAGAAGAGCTTCCATAGTTTAGCTATAGGCGATGCCGGTTTTGCCGCTTAGCCGTCCGGAGGAAGGGATCACCGGTCGATGAGGGGCAGCCTGCGGGCATCGCGGTATCCTGGCCGGGAATCGTTTGCGGAAGCGGTTCTTTGGTTGTTTTAACCCGGAGGAAAAGGGTTATCGTTATTTATCATCAAATATTTTTTAGCGGAGGAAAAAATTATGTCAAAGATTGAAGAAGTTTCCGAACTGACAATTAAGGGTAAGGCAAAGCTGATCGGCGCAGCCGTACAGGGCGCTCTTGACGAAGGCGAGGAGGCCTTAAAGATTCTTAACACCATGATCGCTGCAATGGGCGTTGTCGGTGAAAAATTCAAGAATAATGAGATTTTTGTTCCTGAGATGCTGATTGCTGCCAAGGCCATGAAGAAGGGTGTCGAGGTTCTGAAGCCCCATCTGGCAGAGGGTGCCAGCGGCTCTGCAGGCAAGGCTATCATCGGGACTGTCGCAGGTGACCTTCATGACATCGGCAAGAACCTTGTTGTTATGATGATCGAGAGCGCCGGCTTCGAAGTCATCGATCTTGGCGTTGATGTACCGGCTGAGAAATTTGTGGAAGCTGTCCGCGAGAATCCGGATACCAAGATTGTCGGTGTTTCCGCCCTTCTGACCACTACTATGCCTGCGATGAAGGCAACGGTAGAAGCTCTGAACGCAGCTGAGTTCCGTGATAAGATCAAGGTCATGGTCGGCGGTGCTCCGATCAATGCTGAGTTTGCAAAAGAGATCGGTGCTGATGCCTATACAGAGGATGCTGCTTCTGCCGCTGAGATGGCAAAGAAGCTAGTTGCCTGATTTTCCCGCAGGTTCCTGTGCGGAGGCATATAGTATGCGCACGAATTTACTGCGGAGGCATGCCATTTGCAGCGGCGTAAATTCGGCGCAGTAAACGAATCAAAATGCAGGCATTTTGTTCGTTTACTATAAATGTTAAAATGTAACGTAGAGGGTAGAGAGTCGGCTGAGCCTTCCTCTACCCTGTTTCTTTTTACCTTTTTGACGGCTGCTGCTCAGTGCTTTTGTGAGGAGTCTGAGATGGACGGAAAGATAGAACAGATGGCTTTGGCAGCAGGCTTTACGCATGTTGCCGATCTGAGAGCACAGGATATTGTTCTGATGAAGGATGTCCGTGACATGTGCGCCAAGAATTCCTGCGGGATGTATGGAAAAAACTGGAGCTGCCCGCCGGCCTGTGGTACGATCGAGGAGTGCAGGGAGAGAGTGATGGCTTTTCAAACAGGTATTCTGGTTCAGACCGTGGGAGAGCTGGAGGACGAGTTTGATGTTGAGACCATGATGGAAACAGAGGCGGCACATAAGGAACATTTCCTGCAGCTGCATGATGCTCTGCAGCCATTATATCCCGGTCTGCTTTCTCTGGGGGCAGGAACCTGTACCAGATGCAGTGTCTGCAGTTACCCGGATCTGCCCTGCCGTTTTCCGGAGAAGAGATTTTCATCGATGGAAGCCTATGGTATGTTGGTCACTCAGGTATGCCAGATTTCCGGAATGAAATATTATTATGGCTCCGGTACAATCTCCTATACCAGCTGTTTCCTGCTGGAGTGAAGGTCTGACCCGGAACAGATCGAAGTTATTGCAGTAAACGAGGAAAATGCCCTCATTTTGATTCGCTTTACTGTGCCGAATTTACGCCGCTGCAAGCGGTATGATTCACCTGTAAATTCATGCGCAAACGATAAGGCCCTGTAATTAAATTCCTCCGCCCTCTGACTTGTCTTCGCAAGCATCTGCCGCGTTGTCGTCAGTTGGCGATGCCCGCATCGCCGCCTTCCTCCGCCTTGCATATGCTCACGAATACTGCGTCATATGGCTAAGTT
>JAFWGA010000001.1 GCA_017515325.1 Blautia sp. | reverse complement strand
GAAAAGCATTATTACATATATACCTTATATTGTCAGGAATAATAATTTCATTTAATCCTTTAGAATTACAAAAGCATCCTGTACCAATTATTGCTCCTGCTTTTGTCAAATCAACGTTTTCGATTATCCCTCTGTTCCAACTCTTATACCCATAATACATGGAATTCAACCAGATAACATACGTTTCTGACTGGTGTCCGTGCGTAAACGCCATTGGAAAATCTACGTGTTCTATGAATATCAGCGAACCTATCCTAAATATAGCGTTAATAACTTTAGACAGTCCTGTGTATATTTCGGGCAGAAAAACCATGTTGCACGGCCGATTAGACCACCCTTCACGGCAAAATAGACCACCCTTCACGGTGAAATAGATCACTTGTCACGGATAGGGGATCAATTTTCGGTTACTTCTTCTATAATGAGTAAGGCACACGAAAGTGTGACTATCATTATAGGAGGACGATGATCATGGTAGATTATCGCGAAATTCTTAGGCTTCGCAGCCTCGGAACCCCAATTACCCAGATTGCAGAGACGCTTCACAGCTCCCGCAATACAATCCGGGATGTCGAGATACGGGCTAAGAAAGAAGGCATTCGGTGGCCTCTCGACGCAGAACTGACCAACCCAAAGCTCCATGGGTTACTTTACCCGGAGCGCATGAAAAAAGCTAACGTATACATGGAGCCGGACTATGTTTACATCCACTCCGAATTGGCCAAAAAGGGCGTAAACCTGACATTGCTGCATAAGGAGTACCAGGTGAAATGTGCCAACGCCGGTCGTGTTCCCTATCAGTATACACAGTTTTGTGATAAGTATCGTTCGTGGGCAATGAAATCCAAGGCTACCATGAGGATCCACCATAAGCCCGGAGCTGCCATGGAGGTTGACTGGGCAGGTGGCACCTTGCCCATAACCGATCCGGCAACGGGCAATGAGGAACCAGCCTTCCTGTTCGTTTCCGTACTGCCATGCAGCTGTTATACTTACGTCGAGCTTTGCAGTGACATGAAGTCTGAGAACTGGCTGCGCTGCCATGTGCATGCCTATGAGTATTTCGGTGGTGTCCCAAGGCTCCTGATCCCGGACAATCTCCGTACAGGGGTTACAAAGAACACAAGGCTTGACACGATCATCAACCGCAGTTATACGGAACTTGCTGACCACTATAACACGGCGGTCGTCCCGACCAGGGTAGAGGCACCACGGGACAAATCCCATGCTGAGGGATCTGTTTCTTATGCTTCCACCTGGATCCTGGCGGCATTACGCAATGAAACCTTCTTCTCTCTTTCCGAGGCCAAAGAGGCCGTAGCAAAGAAGCTGGAGGAGCTGAACGGTTATCCCTTTAAAAAGCGGGAAGGGAACCGTCGTGAGGCCTACCTCCTGGAAGAGAAAGAATTCATGCAGCCGCTTCCCACCAATCCATATGAACCGTCCGTTTGGTCAGATCAGAAGGTCCTCCTTGATTATACCGTTACTGACGGATTAAACAAGTACTCCGTCCCATATGACCTGATCGGTGAGGAGGTCAGCGTCCGTACCACCCGGAATGCCGTGGAAGTATTCTTCCACGGGAACAGGATTGCGGTACATCCGAGGGAACACAGCCGCAAGAGGGATCCGATCACCAATACGGCACATATGCCGGAGAACCACAGGCAGTATCTGACTTATACAAAGGACGACTTCCTGTCCTGGGCTGCCGGCATCGGCCCGCACACGGAAAAGGTCGTAAGGTTCTTCCTGGAATCCGGAAGGGCTCCGGAGCAGGGGTTCAAGTCCTGCGTCAGTCTTAAGAAATACGGTGACCAGTACAAGAAGGAGCGTATCGAAGAGGCCTGCCGTCAGATACTTACCTTCAGCGGCGAACCGTCAATCCGGGGGCTAAGCGTTCTGCTGAAATCGCCGGTTACGGAAAAGCTTTCCGTTAAAGATACGCCTTCTTCAAAACCTGCCCGCCGCAGCCATGGGATCACGCGCGGTGCGGATCAGTTCCGGGAAGGGGGTGACTGGCAGTGATCGACCTTGCTACAGTAAAAACCCTTCGCGCCCTTCGACTCCCCGGGATGGCCAGGGAACTGGAATCACAGCTTGAAGAACCGCAGCGCTACCGGGATCTTTCGTTTGAAGAACGCCTCGGTCTTCTTGTGGATGCTGAGAGTGTCTCCAGAAGGAACAATACGGTAAAGCGCCGGATCACAGATGCCCGGTTCAGCGAACCGACCGCAAGCATTGAAGCGATCGAATACAAGGAAGACCGTGAACTGGATAAAAGCCTGATCAAAAAACTGGCCACATGTGCCTATATCCGGGAAAATCACCATGTTGTCCTGAAAGGCGCTACCGGCGCCGGGAAGTCATACATCGCCAATGCGCTCGGTGTAGCGGCATGCAGGAAGCTTTTCAAGGTGCGCTATGTCCGTCTTACGGACTTGCTGAATGAATTCGCTGTCGCCAAGGCGCTTAACACGCAGAATAAAGTCAAGGCCGCCTATGCGAAATATGACCTGCTGATCATTGATGAATGGCTGCTGAGGCCACTTCCGGAATCAGAGTCATATGACCTGCTGGAGATCATCGAGGTCTGCAGCCGGGAGGGGGCCATGATCCTGTGTACACAGTATGACACAGATGAATGGTATTACCGGATAGACTGTGACCGTGCGGAAGAGGAAGGCAGTGCTGTGGCCGAGGGTATCCTGGACAGGATCATACACAACAAGTACTCCATTGAGGTCAAGGGACGTATCTCCATGCGCAAACGCCATGCTTTCGTAGAATCAGAAGAAAGCGGGGTGTGCGGTAATGGATGACAACCTGTATTATGATCTTCTGGATGAAGTAAACTGCGCTGATTCCTGTGAGGCTGTTATAGCCCTCTGCGAACTTGTGGACAAGCTGGTTGCTGATATCGAATTCCTGGAACTTGAGGTCATCAGTACTCGACATCTTCTCAGCCAGTACATGGATGATGAAGAGGGTGAACTCCTACGGATGGACATTCTGTCCAACCTGACTGCCAGTCATTCCGGAGAACCGGCATATGAGCTATTCAAATTCATCATGTATGGTGGCGGAGATCCGATGGAATTCCGGGAGCATCATATCAAAGTGCAGGAAGCCTGTAAAGGCAACTGGCCCTGCTTCCATTAAAGAAGTAAAGCTGTGGTATACATAACTGGCTCTTTGGAGGAGGCCGGGGTGCAGGGGCAGAGCCCCGCATAAACCGAAAACTGGGCAGGTACGTAGTGGAGCGGCCTTCCTGCGTACAATAAAGTAACGATAACGGAACAACCTATGGCTATGTCTGGCTCCCCGTTATCGGCACGATCTCCATACGCAGGAAGGCAAGCCTGTCAAGGGGGACCGTGGAATAATGGGGCAG
>JAFWGA010000051.1 GCA_017515325.1 Blautia sp. | reverse complement strand
GGCCTGCCGAAGAGCTTTGACCATGGTCGGGGAATCCGGGTTCTCAATCTGCGTGCGGATGTTCGACCCAAATCCCAGCATCAGATCATTGCCGTTCAAAACAGAATCCATCGTCATCTGATAGCCATAGGATCCGTACCAATCGGTCAGCACCATGCCCTTAAAGCCCCATTCTCCTCTGAGGACTCCGTTCAGCAGGTCGCTGTTGGCACCGGTGTAGTGTGGACCGATCAGGGTGAAGGAAGACATGACAGCCAGCGGATTGGCATCGAAGTCATACTGCTTCACGACAATTTCAAAGGGCTTCATGTAAATCTCACGCAGAGCCTGCTCAGGCAGGTAGATCTGCTGTGCGGTGCATCGGTTGATCTCCTGGTCATTGACCACAAAGTGCTTGATGTAAGCGTAGACACCCTTGGAACCGGCCGCGTTCACCTCCTGGGCGGCAATCATCCCTGCCAGCAGTCCGTCTTCGGAGTAGTACTCAAAATTCCGACCGTTAAATGCGGTCCGGTGCATATTCATAGCGGGGCCATACCAGCCGTAGATGTGGCAGTCAGCATATTCCTGGCCGATTGCCTCACCGACCTCATAAGCCAGCTCCTTGTTCCAGGTCTGGGCAAGAAGAGTCTCAGTGGGATAAGGTGTCCCGTACACGCCGGCGTACCAGTCATTCAGGCCCGCGGTACCATCGGAATCAGCCGTGGCAATCTTATCCACAGACTTTATGGCAATGGTAGAGAAGCCTCCGACCTGCACCATCTGGCTCATCTCCTCGACCGTGAGCTGATCGAGCAGGGTCTCCCACTGGGGATCATCATAGCTCCTGCCGACCATATCGTACAGGCTCAGCCCATTCTTTGCCCCGGTGGCAGGCATCTCATCGCCTTCCACATCGTGATCGGCCGGCACATAATGTGCGACAGAATGAGCATCCAGATACTCTCTTACCTCATCCGGCATCGCAAAGTCTGTCGGGGCAGCGGTTGCCTCGGCATAGTTGGCAAACCCATCCTTGCGGGACAGATAGGTGACAGACCCGGCGGAGTATTCCTCAAAGCGGTTCGTGGCAGCATCCCGGTCAGAAGAACGGCCGGAAACGCTGTAATCCACATCGGCCTCCACATTGAAGCTCTTTTCATCGAGCACGGTGTGGGCATCAGCCCGTACAGAAAGATTATATTCTCCTGCTTCCAGGACATAGCCGCCGTTTTCAGTCTTGATACAGGAGGAATCATAGGAGGCCATGTCCTCCTTCTTTACCTCAAAGGTTACGGTCTCGGCAGCTCCGGGTTCAAGAACAGCTGTTTTGGCAAAGTCGATCAGATTCACGGCTGACTTTTCAATGCCGCCGTTATCATAAGGCGGGGTATAGTAAAGCTCCACCACCTCTTTACCCGCCACATCTCCAGTGTTTTCCACCTCTACGCTGACTGTGACGGTATCCCCGTTATCCACAGGATCCGCCATCTTCTGGGTAAAGGTGCTGTAGCTCAGACCGTGGCCAAAAGGATATTGGACGACGGCATCATAGTCAAAATCCATGTTTCCCGCTTCTGCTTCGGCAAAGGCCGTTTCATAGAAGCGATAGCCCACGTAGATGCCTTCTACGTAGTTCACAAAGGAAAGGACACCCTGGAAGCCGGGATCCGCTTCAGTGTATTCCGCCAGTAGGTCGTCCACGTTGTCATACGTAAAGTTCCCATAATTGTTATAAGCCGGCGTTGCCTTCTGGTCATACACATAAGTCTCGATGGTTCGGCCGGACGGATTCACCTCACCTCTGAGAATCCTGCCCAGACCTTTCATGCCGGTCCGACCGGTGCCGGGAACCAGCAGAACGCTTCGGATGGACGGATAATCATTGACGAAACCAAGTTCCATCGGATTGTTGGCGTTAACGACCAGGATGACATTTTCAAAGCTTCCCGCCACGGTCTCGACCATGTCCCTCTCTGTCCTGGAAAGCTGCAGATAGCTCTCTCCCTCTGCATAGTCGTCATAATCGCCGTTGTTGGTGTAGGAGGAAGCATAATAATTATACTGCGGGTTGCCGTTTGCCTTTTCCTGGCGGACATCGTCATAGGTGCCATTGATGACCTTGCTCATGTCTGCCGGAAGATCCTGTCCTTCGCCGCCGGAACGGGCCAGGACGATGACAGCCGTATCGGAAAATCCCTTTGCCTCGGACATCAGATCCTCTGTGTAATGATCCTTAGGGGCTTCGGGCAGAGACCAGTTGGTAAAGCTGACACTGACGACATTCCCGCCAAGGTCGCGGGTCGGGCTGTATGTCCGATACATATCGACGAGGGTCTGGTTGACTTCGAAGCCGGCTTCTTCCAGAGAAGACAGGATATCGACGTTGCCTTCATTGGAGCTGGAACCGGAGCCGGTACCACCATAGATGGGGTTCGTGGACGCCCAGCCAAACACATTGATCTTTGTGGTATCTGAAAGAGGCAGCAAACCGTCGTTCTGTGCCAGGACGATGCCCTCATCGCCGACCTTCTCAATCACCTCCAGAGAATGAGCCGCGCTCTCCTCCGAGACAGTTCCCAGGCCGCTCATCAAGGCAGCCAGGTTGTCACGCATCGGACCAAAGCAGATGGCATTGGCCAGAAGAGCAATAACGACCAGGCCGCATATCAGGCTGGTCCAGCGAACGACGTGCCGGGTTCCCTTTTTCCAACGGTGTGCCAGGAACATCATAACGATCATAGCCGCAATCACAGCCGCAATGCCATAGATATATCCCGAAAGCATGTTTACGTAGGTCTCTACATCCACGGCGCTCACGCCCATGCTCTCGAATATGGGGGTCAAAACCCTGGTCAGCCATCCTAGCATTTTCCTTCCTCCTTATCTGAGAATAAACAGATTGTCAGTGAATTCACTGTATCAAAAAAACATAAGGATTACAAATACCAATAACTAATGCTTTCCCATAATTGATTCTCATGGAAAAATATGCTATTCTCACGTATAGAGCAAAAGGAATTCTGTTATTCCCCAACTTCAAACAGCAAAAGGAGACCGCCATGGAACTAAGAGATCTGGAGTATTTTCTGGCCATCGCCCGGGAAGGAAGCCTGACAGGAGCTGCCAGGATCCTGCATCTTTCCCAGCCGGGGATCACAAGAAGCCTGAAGACCCTCGAAGAGGAACTGGGCAAGCAGCTGGTCATCCGTGGAAACCGAAGTATCTCCTTGACGGAAGAGGGTATGATCCTGCGCCGTCGGGCCCAGGAGCTTTTATCTCTGGCCGAGCGGACCCGAAATGAGATCGCAAGCCCGGATACTGTGATAGAGGGAGATATCTTCCTGTGTGCAGGAGAGACCAGAGGGCTGCATTATCTGACAAGAGCCGCCAAGGCACTCCTGCAGGAGCATCCTAAGGTCCGGTTCCACATTTCCAGTGGAGACCGTACCGATGTTACAGAGGAACTGGAAAAGGGTATGATTGACTTCGGCCTTCTGCTCTCTCCCATAGATGGGACCCGGTATGACCACCTGCTCCTTCCTTACGAAGAACGATGGGGAATCCTCATGCGAAAGGATGCTCCTCTGGCCTCACAGGACACTGTCCACCCCCGGGACCTGATCGGGAAGCCCCTGATCCTGCCACGGGGCGGCGACTATGCCAACACTGGCAGCAGAATCCTTGGCCTCTCAGCCAGGGAGCTCAACATCCAGGCCACCTACAATCTGATCTTCAATGCCTCTCTGATGGCTGCAGACGGAATCGGCTACGTTGTCGGTCTTGACCAGATCCTGGAACTGTGTGAACAAAGTCCCTTATGTTTTCGGTCTCTTGACCCGCCGGTCACAGGCCGCATGAACGTGGTGTGGAAAAAGTATCAGATCATGAGTCACCAGGCCAGGGCTTTTCTCGAAAAAATACGGCTTCTTGCCGCCCCGCCGGAGCCATAAAAATCCTCCCCTCCGTCCCCTTTGAGAATCGTTCTCATCGGCGTCTGTCCTTAAGCATCCATCAGCCTTTCTCATGGGAAACCATTTCCAACTTGTATTTGATTTTTCTCCACTCTTTCCTCATAATAGGGTAGAGGAAGGTAAAGCCGCATCCTCTACCCCCGGTGGGGCGTCGGTCACCTTCAGGTGACAAAATTCCTTTCGGCGCCCCTGCCATAATAAATAAGCCAGGGCAGGGCAGGGCCGAATGGCCTTTACCCTGGCGTGAAAACTGCCTGCATCCCGAGTACAGAAAAAGGAGGACATAAAGTGACTCCCACCCCGGATACTCTCCAGAACCTGAAAGACGCAGGTTGTCCACAGAAGGTGATCCATGCCTTCCTGACAGCCTGCGAAGACAACCGAGAGACTGACGCCATCCAATTGTTGAAAGATCACCGCCGGAACCTTCTTGAACAGGTTCATAACGGCGAAGCCAGGATTGCCTGCCTGGATTACCTTTTATATCAGATGAAATCTCATTACAAAGCATAAGACCAGATATCAGCTGTTTTTACCCATCTCTTTTGCTTCTGAAAGAGCGGGATGATCAGGCTTCTCACCGGCAGCTGTAACGCCACCCATAAACACAGTTCCTGCAAGATGTGCTTTCTCAAAGCACGCAATCCATCCTTCCACCCCAGCTACAGCCCTTTGAGGAACATAAGCCTCGTCCTCAGCAGCAGATGAAAGAAAATATACATCTCTGAACGCATAATCGCTTGGAAAAAGCGGATTCAGACGATCCAGCAATGTCTTGAGCTGTCCTGACAGAAGCCGATTGTTTTTCCGCTAAGTGTAATAAACTTCACTTCATTTCCAGCCTCTGCTGAACCTTCCGCAAAAGCCCTGGCAAGAGATTCTGAATTGCTGTGTTTCCTCGGGCTGCTCGAAATAACCACGACCTTTTTCATTTGATCCTCCATTTATTAAGCTTCTTACTTCTTCAATGCCTTTACCGTCACTTTGTATTTATATTGTTTTCCTTTGTATGTGGCTGTGATAACTGCCTTTCCGGGTTTTCTGCCGGTTATTTTCTCATTTGATATTCACTACTGATCAATCTCTATCCCGATGATCTTGTACGATCATATATCCCTTCTTCAGTTCTTCGACAGCGTGATTGTCACATCGCCGTTGCCTAACAGTTCTTCCATCTCTTCTGGAGTTTTGTCGACAATCTTTCCCAGCCTGGTATACGCCCATGAATTACTGCCGTAGAACACCACCAGCTGGTCACCGGAATAGAGTACGATGTCGCCGGAAGCGGTAGTCGTCTGCGTATCATTACAAGGCAGGCCCTGTCCGATAGCACCAACCTGTTCGAATCCGCCATACATGGACATTTCAATTGTCAGGTCTTCTGCCGCCAGCTCCTTCAGTGCTTCTACGGATTCATTGTCCTCCCAATCCACTGTCACGGGCATATCACCTACCATCATCACCATCGTGTTTTCTTTTCCTTTACTATCATCCGGCACACTCTCGTCCAGCCTGCTTTCGTCCGGTTCG
>JAFWGA010000050.1 GCA_017515325.1 Blautia sp. | reverse complement strand
TCGTAATAAGGCCGGCGGCGTAACGTTCATTTCCTTTTCACTTATTTGTCCTCGACACCCCAGTGACCGGGAAGTCATCAGACGGCTGAATGCTTTCAGCTCCATGGGCCTCTCACCCCCGCGGGGATCTCCCGCAGCTGCCCCCATTGCGTGATCCCGGTTCCACCCGGGGCTGTGGCTGGACAGAAGTACCATTGTGCCCGTACGTTTCATCGCCTTGCAGGTAGCTGTCCTGCATATATGAACGGCATAGTTCTCGCTCATCCTTCCGGATTCATTGCGTATGGTTCAACCGGCTGGCATTTTCACACCCGTACGGGGATGTATCTGATGAATGATATTCAGTTTTCAAAGATCCATGTCGCCGCAGGAGGGGAAGCCCCTCCTACGGTTCCAATTTTAGGGTCAGTGAAAGCTGAATTTTAGCGCCTGAAGCGACCGGTCACCGTCCTTTTTAAGACCGGTTTACAGCTCACGCGCAATCCTCGTCAGGTTCTCAATGACAGTCAGGATGTCTCTTTTTGCCTTGCTGTTGGATTCAGTCTCTCCCAGCAGCAGATAATCCAGGCTTACATGGAAGTATTCCGCCATCTCCACGATCAGCTCCAGAGATCCGGTCCTGGTACCGGCTTCGATCTTCCGGTAATGGGTATCGCTGATCCCGATCACGTCGCAGAACTCTTCCTGTGTCAATCCGCAGGCCTGTCTCAGCTTGCGCAGTCTCAGGCCGAAGTCTTTCATATTGAATTTTGTTGTTCTCATGTCAGTTCCTCCGATTTCGTTTGAGATTTGTGTTTCAGCTGCAAATTCCTGAAACCGGAGGCGACCGGCATCGAACATCGATCTGTTTGCATAAAAATAAGAGGCGGCTGCTTTCACAGTTTCCTGCAAAAACAACCGCCTCCTGCTGCGATGTTTCTTCCAAAAAAAATCACCCGTCCGTTCTAAGGCTTCCAAAGCATTTTGTTTTTGCCTTGGCTACCCTAACGAGCGGGTGTTACTTGACCTGCTACAGAGGCCATTACTATTCTGTTACTTTAAAAATAATCTTTTCTGCCTGTTACTTTGCCGTTACACAGTCTGTTACTTTCCTGTTACTCGGCACTTTTATGAGGAAATCAGCTCATATGGTTCTGTAGAGCCAGCAGCTTCTTCAGCTTCTCATTTTCCTCATCGATCAGATCCTCAGCCGCTTTCTGGAGGAACTTTTCCCTTGCCGTGCTGTTGCCTGTTTCATCCGCCGCTATGATGATCCAGTAGTAGGCTGTGAGGATCCCTGGCTCAATCTCCAGCGCTCTCGGTCCGTAATCCATGATGCATCGATAGTCTTTGATATGACCCAGCGTCGTCAGCAGCGCGGATGTCAGATCAACATAAACCTGATTGTAATGCGTCGTATATGTATAGAGCCATGTTCCGATGCCATCCTCTCCCTGGATAAACAGTCTGCCACGATACAGCTCAAAGGCCTTCTTCAGCAGAATGATCTTGTCATCCCCGTCCGGCAGATTCTTTGCGCGGTTATAAAGATCCTCCATCTCATCCGCATCCGTTGTCACATTCACCTCACCGGAGAAATCC
>JAFWGA010000049.1 GCA_017515325.1 Blautia sp. | reverse complement strand
TGCCTGTTCTTCAATGGTCTTTCCTACCAGTTCTCCTGTTGCAGGGTCAAGCGCAATCTGACCAGATGTATAGACCAGTCCGTTGATCACTACAGCCTGAGAATATGGGCCAACCGCAGCAGGTGCTTTCTCCGTATAAATCTTGTTCATAACTATGATCCTCCTTCTTAATCATTGGGCGGGTTCACTGATCAGTCACTTGTATCTGTGCCATACCCATCACCTCCGTCATTTCTGATGGCACAAAAAAATCTGCTACATACCGAAAGCAGATTACACGCACAATATCATTGTACATGCGGCAGGTATCGATTTATCTACAACTTATACTGCATAAAATTACCGTTTTTCACAAAGCCAAAGTCTGTATACAACAGGACACCCATATCCGAAGCGGTGATCTGCACCGTCCCACAGCCATAAGTTCGTGCTTCATCCACCACACGGCGTAACAGTTCTTTCGCAATTCCCTGCCGGCGATACTCCGGAGCCGTAAACATACTTGACAGCAGACCGATCCTGCCATTCGGGCATCCGTAATATGACGGCTTTTCGACAAAAGACATCCCACTGGTACCGATGATTCTATCTTCATTTACAGCAAGCCAGGACACAAAGGTTCCATCAGCCATGTGGCGCTCGTAATAATCTTTCAATGCCGGAGTCAGGTCGATTGTCTCCATCGCGCCTTCTTCCCTGAGTTGGCTGATCCGCATCTGTATGAAAGAATCAAGATCTGTTTCATTCATTTTTCTGTATTGTACCTTCATAACAATTCTCCTCTACTTCATAGCCGGATAAGCTATGACCAGACAGGTTACAGCCTTCTGCCCTTTCGGTAGATTTATCAGGTTCCGCAGTTTACGGCTAAACCGGGTGCACGCACAGACGATCCAGACAGCGAAATTACCTGGGTTCCCATTGGCTCCTCTCCCATGCTATTCTTCTGCAATCAGTGCCCTTGCATCCACACTGTCCGCACGCTCATGCATGATTCGTCTGTATTCATCAGAAGCAAAGCAGGCATCCGGCTTTTCCCCACATACCAAAAACATCGGTGTTGAGGAAAAATTGACCTTCTCCTGGTGTGACCACACTCGTTCCCAGATTCTGGGATCGGCTTGTACGGACATACCAAGCTTCATCAGCGTCTCGATATCCCAGGCGGGGCGTTTCGAGTGCGTCAGAGGCAATTGACGGGCAATCTCCTCCATGTGATCAAAGTTATCGCCAACATTGTAATCCTCAAGTTCTTCTTCCATGCTGATTTCGCGGTCCTTCTGCCAGGCGATTCGAGCAACATCATCGTAGAGGTAGACATACCAATTGGCATCGAAGTTCATCAGAAGACCGCCGGGCTTCAATACCCGCACCCATTCCGCATAGGCTTTCTCCGGTTCGGGGAGATTCCAGGTCACATTGCGCGACAGGATCACATCAAAAGTGCCATCGTCAAAATCCAGCGCCTGTGCGTTCATCTCCCTGAAATCAATACAGTCGCACAGCTCGCCCGCATTGCGTCGTGCTTCATCCAACATCGACGGCGTCAGGTCGATGGCGGTGATCCGATAACCTGCTTTGGCAAGCAGTATGGCGAAGAAGCCTGGGCCGGTGCCGATCTCCAGCACATGGACCTGATCGGGCGTCCTGCCCGAAAAGTGGGTGGAGATACGCTCGGTCAGAACCTGTTTCCAGACCTTGCGCTGCTTTGTCGTCAGTTCCTCGCGGTTTACCTCGGAATAGCTCGGCGCGCGCTGCATCCAGTAGGCTCGATTTTCCAATAAGATAACTTCGTTCATTTCACTTCCTCGCGGTCAAACAGAATGAAGGGCTATGGTTATTCATAGCCCTTGGCGATGTATCCGCCGATAACGCTGGAAGCACCTGCCATGGCCTGATCCACGATCAGCCAGGAATGACTGCCAGTCTGGGCAATCTCAGCTGTTCAGCTGTGGAGGCACCGTCACGGGTTCCGACCTCATCGATAAAACAAGGATACACACAGTATTCTTCTACAATTTCATCTTCGTCCTGGATGTAATGGGCAAGAAATCATGCCTGTACCAGTGCGGGTGTACTGCACGGAGCATCAAGATATGTCTTCAGCTCCTCATCAAGCTTTAACAGTGTAATGGAAAAGCCTGCCATATCCAGGGATGTCATATAGTTTCCAACCATTGTCCTGTATACTTTGATCCTCTTTGAGTCCAGTGCTTCGTTCAAGTGCCGGTTCGCAACAAACAGTTCCATAAGCGGTGTTGCGCCCATGCCGTTTACGAGCACGGCAACCTCGTCTCCGGAATTATATATTCCTTCCGCAAGAATTTTACCCAGGAGCTTGTCAACGATGGCGTTTACCGGAGTAATCTTCTCACGGCAGACCCCCGGTTCGCCATGAATGCCAATGCCGATCTCAACTTCATCCCCGGCCAATTCAAAGCTGGGTTTTCCTAATGCAGGAAGCGTACAGGCATCCAACGCCATCCCCATAGATCTGGTATTCTCAATGACCTTCCCAGCGACCCGTTTCACCTCGGCAAGATCTCTGCCTGCCTCCGCACAGGCACCGGCAATCTTATGTACAAAGATGGTTCCGGCAATTCCTCTTCTGCCGATCGTCCAGGTACTGTTCTCAACAGCCACGTCATCGGCCGTAATAACCTGTTCAACTTCTATGCCGTCATCCCTGGCCATATCGGCAGCCATCTCGAAATTCATCACGTCTCCGGTGTAATTCTTGATGATCAGAAGAACACCCCTTCCTCCATCTGCTTCCTTGATTGCTTCATAGACCTGATCCGGTGTTGGGGATGTAAAAACAGCGCCGGCTACCGCACCGTCAAGCATTCCTTTTCCCACATAACCTCCATGCGCGGGTTCATGTCCGCTTCCGCCACCGGTTACCAGAGCGACCTTGCCTTTGGATCCACCTGCTCTGACGATCACATCAAATCCTTCGACCCTCCGGATGAACTGGGGGTAAGCGCGTACCATCCCATCGAGCATCTCATCGACAATCTTATCTTCCTGGTTGATCAGCTTTTTCATGACAGACTCCTTTTCCTTAATATCGTTTGCTCATAGAACGCGTTTCTTCGGCTGCCTGAATCACATTATCAATACTGCTCCCGCAAGCTGCTTCCACCGAGGCGGCGATGGCTCCTTCCACAATCGGTGCATCTGCCAGCCGCACGTCTATCTTTTCTTCTTCCAGGAGTTCTATAGCCATCTCGGCGCTCATGATACCGCTTCCAATATCGGCAAGTACGACAACGCCTTCCCCATCATTCGCTGTCCTGATTCTCTCCGATATCATGATTGCATCCGTTCCGATGCCTCCATCCATCATGCCTCCGGCGGCAATAATCCGTCCTGCAGCTGTTCCCGCAACCTGAACTGCGAGTTCGTGAATCCCTTCGGCTATTTTCCGGCTGTGGGAAACAACGACTATTCCTACCATAATGCTTTACCCCTTGATAAAATCCCGTATTGCTTTTAGAGTTATCATAGCAGAGGTTGCTCCAGGATCCTGATGCCCAATGCTTCGCTCTCCAAGATAGCTCGCCCTGCCTTTTGTTGCTGCTATGGTCTTTGTATATTCAACGCCTTCTTCAGCCGCTTTACACGCACACTCGAGCCCGTCCGTAAGCCCTCCTCCTTCAGCAATCCTCTGTGTATAAGCATCAAAAGCAGGGATCAAAGCGTCAAGCATCGTTTTTTCGCCCTTTACTGATTTGCCTCTCTTTTGTATTCCGGCAATGGCAGATTCAAGTGCTTTTCCAAAATCTTCCTCAGTAATACTTTCCTTGCCTGCCAGCACCTTCGCCGCTTCCATATAGGCGGTTCCATACAATGGACCAGAAGCGCCGCCAACCGTGGAGAGCAATGTCATCCCGGCTTTTTTTAGTATACCCCCGATATCAGGATTATCTGTGTCTGCTTTCTCAATGACTGCCGTATATCCCCGAGCCATGTTTACACCGTGGTCCGCGTCGCCGATCTCTCTATCAAGGTTTGTGAGATATTCGCGGTTCTCAATGATTTTCTCTCCAATATATTTGAGACACTCATATACTCTGGCTGACATACGTTTGTTCCCGCCTTTCTGTTTTTGATAAAAATTTCCTGACCGCACCTGGTTCAATATCCAGGTATTTCAGTATGGCATCAGGCTATGCAAGTGTGATATACGCATTGCCACTTCCTTCAGATCCTGCTGATCTTTTCTTCTCGCAAGTCATGGGCTTCCTTCATATCGGTCGCATATCCCAATGACAACGCGATGACAAAATCATATCCTTCCGGACACTGCAGCCTTGCTCTCAGCTCATCTGCCTTATCTCCCGTGAACGCAGGCTTCGGCAAACCGAGAATCACACTGCCGATTCCAAGACCCTCAGCAGCAAGTGCCATGTTCTGGACGGCAATACCACAGTCCACCTGAGTCCATGGGAACTGCTTCTCACCAAAGATGAAAACGACTGATTAATGCCTTATCCTGCACCACGGAAAAATGCCATGGCTGATGATTTCTTGCACTCGGAGATTCCAGCCCTGCCCTAAGAATTGCAGAAAGTCTCTCCTCTGTCAGCTGCTCTTCCTTATAGGATCTGTGTGATCTGCGATTAGAAATTGCCTGTAAAACATCCATGTGCTTCCTCCTGATAAAATTCGCTTCAAAGCAATCGCTGCATCTTCGAGCTTGATTTCTCGTATCATAACATTATCTGAATCAGCATTCCTCCAGAATCTGCAATCCTTCTTTATAATCTTGCCCCAGAATTTCCTGCGTTTTCTGAAAATCATACTTCTCATGCAATCTGTCAAGAGCCCTCAGAAAGTCCTTCTTTCCATGCTTTCTTATGTACAAAGCCTGGGCTTTTGCCGCATTTGCTCCGTCATTTGAAGGCACATAGAATCCCTTCTCACAAGCTTCCAGCTCGTCACACTCATAACACCCGTCCAGTGTCTTTTCCTTACAGCACTTTACATTCGGGCATATCCGTCCTTCCGAACAGGTTGCAAAGGAACAGGTATTATGCTCGGTTCTGCAGGAGCCACACCACTCAGCCAAAAAGCAGTGATTGCAGGAAAAACCACAATAAGCAACCGGGTCAACACCTTTTCTGGCAATCTTGCAAAGTTTATTTTTGATACGGCGCATGGCCTCGATATGCATGATCCAATGGCGGCAAAGCGGCATCTGAACCAGTCCTTTAATATTCTTGCCACACCAGTAATCGATCAGCCAGAAAGCATTCCCGTCCTCACTGACACATTCACAGCGGATCAGTTTTTCCTTTATATCATCACCGAATTTTTGCTTTAATTCTTTATATGTCAGATTTCTTAGAGTTTGATCCGTGGATTCCTTTACAGCCTTTGCATATAGGTAAAGTTCCTTGATATTCAATTGCTTTGAGAACTCAACAATGCCGTTTCCCTGCAGTTCGTTGCCTGTGGTAATAATCGGTGATCCGATTCGGCTCTGAAAGCTCTGTGAGAAAATAATTTGATCGTCTCTGGCGATCATCTCATGAGTCACGATATCTTCAATCCGGAATATATGCCAGATTGAATACGCAAGCGTTTTACCATGATATCCGTCTTCACCTGCAAAAGGCATCTCGGCAAAAGCCTTCTCAGGATATCCGTTCACAATCTGGGTAATCTGGTCAAACATTTCCTCCCGGAAGGCCACAAGTTTTTGAATCGCCTCTTCGAAGGTCACTTCCTTTGTGAGCAGTTTCTGAATCTCTTTATTATTATCTGACCAACCCTTATCCATACTCTACCGCTCCTGATAATCAATTACACACCTGTGCATCTGTATCCACCGTAAGTGACCTCTCTCATTATAGTGAACGTATGGTCGCGTATCAAGGATTTCTTTCTGAGCGTGCCTGGTTTTTAGAGAAAACGTGTAAAGAATATCCAATCGAAGCCTACTCCAATAAGAATCAGATTCCACACAGGAAGTCCAACCGTATCCTGCTTGTCTTTGAAGAAGCGGTGGAGCTGCCGATGCGGGACACAGCGATGGTTTCGCGTATCCAGGCTGCCAGCGAGTATTCCGGACAGCTGGAAAGTGCGGAATGGACGTTCTGCTATGACAGCCCGCGCATGAATTTAATGACGGAGGGCGACGATCTTTCCATCACTGTGCTGAAGGGTATGACAGAGGTGACAGAGTATAGCTTTGATGAAGGAGCAGAAGAGCCAAACCGGCTTCACCTGAAGGTAAAGTGAATCTTCATTTTGCGTTCAAACAAGGCAGTATAGCAGCTGCTTATCTCAAGCATTTCAACGATAGACATATTCATCATATCCGGACATATATGCAAAAACCCTGAGGATTGTGGTGAGCTTTCTTAATCTTTCAAAAATGGGGCTTGTCTGTCAGCCCAAAGCATGATATGATGATAGAGAAGAAAATTGTTACAGAGTTATTAAAACTCCCAATTGTTTCTCGAAAAAGGCCTTTCAGAAACAATTCAGACAATTACCCCCCTTTTTGAGTCTCAGAAGCCGCCTGTGGAGCGGGTTCCCAGACCTAAGGGTAGAAATGAAATCGCCCGAGACAGGGCATTGACACAGTGATAATACAGCTGGTACCAACTTGCCGTCGGCTGTAGAAATGAAATTGCCCGAGACAGGGCATTGACACAACAAATGCGTTCATGTTTCTTGAGCCCTTAATCCGTAGAAATGAAATCGCCCGAGACAGGGCATTGATAAGTTTCAGCGGGTTTTACTGCTACTATGAGAATCTTGCAGAAATGAAAATCTCGCGCGGATAATGAAAAAACACCGTTTGCTTTGATATTGTTTCAAAGCAAACGGTGTTTTTTCTGTCAATATATGCAGCCTTTACAGGAGGTTTGATGGAGGGCGGCGGTCATTCGTATCAAGACCATCTGCCATCAGGAACCTGCTCCCACTCATGCATTTTCATCTGAGTATACTCATCCTCGCTGATCTGTAGTATTGTCCCATGTTTAAAGCCATAGGGAAAAGAAAAATCAGAATCACTACGAGTGAACTCTCCGCTCTTGAGACTTGGGGCGATGAATGGTACATATCCTTGTCCTGCTCCGGCAACTCCATAATAATCCAAAAAGAGGCACCAACGTCCATCCTCCAACTGCACAGCTGCAGGCGCTTCGTATTTTCCCTCTTCGATCTGAAGCATAGCTTCATCAAGCCGATTATTCCTTAGGAAAGGCCCATGGACATGATTACCTTCAAGCAACATGACCCGTCTGGGATTTTCCTCCCCCTTTACAAACAGGTAATACTTCCCGTTTTCTTCATACATGGCTGAGTCAATTATCGATCCTTCCTTCATCTCGTACAGAAGCTCAGGTGAAGAAAAAACTTTGAAATCCCTTGTCCGGCAGCAATATATGCCCATATGCGGTTTTCCCATGAAACAGGAGGACCAATGAAGCACATACTCCTTTGTCTCTGTGTCATAGATTACATCAGGAGCCCACACACATCCGAATCTCTCATCTGCCACCTGCACCAGTTCTTCTTCTCCCCAATGGATCAGATCTTCAGACTGCCAGTGTGCCAGGAATTTACTTCCATATTTTCGAATGTTGTCCCAGCTATGGTTATATTTCCCCCTCATACCATAAGAAAGAGAAAGATCCGTCGCAAAGATATGACAGATCCCGGTATTCTTATCACGAAAGATTGTCATATCACGAACACCAAAGTCTCCATAGTATGCCCAAAGAATCGGATTACCACCATTCAACGCTTCCCAGTGAAATCCATCTCGACTTACTGCAAAATAAACCTGCTCTCCATCCGGAGATGTTTTTTCCCGAAAATGTACAAATAAATAATATGCATGCAAGCTCATGATCTTTTCTCCGTTTCCTTTGCCTCATCTGTGACGTACTCCAGGATGTACAAATCCATTTCTATTGCTGCTCTCGCCATCGGGACAAGCGATACCAAAAACGATACATGCCGTCTGTGATTTCATAACTTACTTTCTTCTTGTTCTTTTCATCTGTCATAGCATGAACCTTGGAGAGCACACCGATCGTCATAAGATTCTTCAGAACATAAGAATTTGCAATCCATACCGACACGATCATACCGATGATAACAGCGAAGTTATTCATTCTTCACTCCATACCCGGATCCCCTGTTTTCCTTTGCGTTCCATACATTCTGCTGTCAGGTTTACCCAGCTGGCACAATGATCCAGGATGATGGAATCTGACGTAATCACGAAATCTTTTCCATACAGCGCCCGATCTACATCCCGTAGTATCTGAATATCCAGAGCCAGGGGATAATCTCCGGTTTCCATGATATCCGCAATGAGCGCCTTCAATCTGCCGGAATTGGACACGGGTTCATCCAGCAGGATATTCACTTTCCCCACAGCAGAATCCCGCAGCACATCAAGCATCAGGCGTACTGCTTCTGATGTCTCCGGAATCAGCCGGTATGTCCCCCGCAGGGCGGCAAGATCGCGGATCGTTCCATCCATGCAGCAAAACAACAGGGAATCACTGAGAAGTACTTCCAGCGTGATAACGGTATTGAAACCGTCAATCCAGACTTCCCGGTCGGCCAGATCATCAAGTAAAACCTGTTTCTTCCTTCGGTCTGTAAGCTGCTGCCTGGAGGCCACGCTTCTCATGACAGCCAAACGCTGCCGCTCGGAAAGCAGATAATGATTCCCGACAAAAACTGTCGCCTGCTTCAGATCGTATCCTTCATTCAAAAGATATAAGATGTGCCGGGATGCGATTTTTAATGTAGATACGGCTTCCTGTGAGAAGTTACGCTCATCCTCCGGCACAAACCCTCGCTTCGCGTCCATTACCGAATCTCCCGTTCTTCGTCGAATTACCTCTGTTCCACATATCTTCTTTGATAGTAATCCATTGTCCTGTAATCAATGACATCTTTCACATGAGCGACAAAATCAGGATCACGTATGACTGTCTCAAGCTCATCTCTAAGAGCCAAAGCATATCCTTCTTTCTTTATAAAGAATCCCTTCCCTGATTCCTGCAGGAAATGAACCGGCATCTGCATTATCTTTTTTACATGATCACGATCCGGGATCGCCTGATATTCTTCATGGGTTAAGCTGCGGTCCAGATCCTTCCAGTTCGTCCCGTTTCCAAAAAATTCTTTCCAGCTTACCAGCAGTTCCTCTTCCGTCAGAGCCATCCGCATCTGCCCTTTATTATAAAATGCCATCAGAACCGGCATCTTATAAACTTTTGACATATTCGTTTTCTCAATTACTCCAATGAATTCTCTGCCGATAGTATTGAAGAGCTCCATCTCTTCCGTTGTCAGTTCATTCAGATCACGCAGATATTCAAGATATCGCTTAAATGGATTGTTATTCGCCCGGCTGATCACCATCTGATAGAGGTCCGCATCCATATAGGTAAACAGTTCCAGCCGGGTCGGCCGATGCCCCAGCAATTCCTTTATCCGGAAATATTCATCCCGCAGCAGATCCTGCACACGCCTTTTCTTTTTTTCTATCTGTTCAAACAGATCCATCAGGCGCATGTCAAAGTCAACCAGACAGTCATCCGGATACTCAACAACAGACGGCATTCCGGCCATACTTCCTGCGGTCGCAAACTGTCCGGTCAGATAGAACCTGACACGTCCGGCTTTTTCATAATTGCCAATGAAATCCAATACGGTCAGATATCGCTTTCCGCGAAACGTGCGGAGGCCTCGTCCCAGCTGCTGAAGAAATACCACAGGTGACTCCGTTGGTCTCAGAAACATCACCATATCGAGAGAGGCAATATCAACACCTTCATTGAACATGTCCACAGAAAATACCACCCGAAGCGTCCCTTCATTCAGTTTTTGAATGGAAGAAGATCTCTCCAGTGCATATTTTCCCTGTTCTCCGCTGTAAACAGCTGCAGCAGGTATCCCGCGCAGCGAGAACTCCCTTGCCATTTCCTCTGCATGTTCTCTGGAGCAGCAAAACCCCAAAGCCCGCCTGGATCCATATTTACAATAATATTTATAAATAAGTTCATGACGGTGTGCATTGCCGATATAGGTTCTGTTCAGTTCTTTCTCATCATATCTTCCCCGCACCACATGCAGGGAGGAGTAATCCGTATCATCGAAAATGCCGTAATAATGGAACGGTACCAGCATTCCCTTATTGATGGCCTCTTTCAGAGATATCTCATACGGGACATTGTAATCACAAATTTCATAAATACTGCGGCCATCCATACGTTCCGGCGTTGCTGTCAGCCCCAGCAGAAATTCGGGTTTAAAATAATCCACGATTTGCCTGTATTGATCCGTAACAGCATGATGAAACTCATCCACTACGATATACTGGAAATAATCCGGCGAAAAATACCGCTCATTCAAGTACTGTCTACTCCCCAGCGTGGCAACGGATGCAAAGATTACCGGCTTATCCGTACACTTCATCTTTCCATCAAAGAAGCCGTATTCGTCTGAGTGTCGTACATTTCGAAACGATACTGCTGCCTGCTTCAGGATCTCCTCCCGATGAGCAACAAACAGAACCCGTTTATATCTCCTGGAATCAAATGCTGCAAGATATGTTTTTCCTACTCCTGTAGCTGCCTGTACCAGACCCTTCACTGCTCCTTCTGCCCTGGCATTTTCCAATGCACAAAGCGCTTCAATCTGTGCACCACGGGGTTCAAACAACATCCGGACCTTTGTGTCCGGATCCCTGTCTTCTGCGCTCTCATCATATCGATCAAGATCTTTAGCGGCAGCCGGTCTATGCCAGTTCTTCGAATATTTTTTTAACTCAGCGTCATCAATGCGAACCGAATGATTTTCGAAAAGATCCTCAAATGTCAGGAAAAACTTCTCATAATTATCCGGATCTCTCCTGCTGCTGAAACGATAATTCCATTCGATTCCCGAAGTCAGTGCACTGCGGGAAATACATCAACTTCTCTCCCCTCCCCTGGAGTATATAAAAAATGTCACATCAATTGCAACAATTTGCTTCTCTTCATTCTCTTTATGACTGTTTCCGCTTCCTTGCTGTAATCTTCTCCCCATTCGTTTTGAACAGTTCCTGTTTCCAACAGCTTCGTCAGTTTGGAAACAGACTCCTTGAAAAGCTTTGTGAATTCATCGCAAATGGTCGGATAATACCATATGAACTTCTCTACTCCAGCTTCCGTGAAAATACTCAGGGCATCAATCATACCTTTCAAACCATCATACCCATGCCCTTGAAATCCTCTTCCTGTGCATCCAAGAAGTAATCCGCGGAATACCATCCTCTTATACGAATCTTCCTGAACTTCTCTAATAAACTTAGCGCACACAAGCACTGCTCTGATCACAATCGCCGTTCCGATATATGTCGGCATGTAGAAGTAATCTACTCTAGCATCACTCGGCATGTTTTCCGGCTCATCCAGCCCAAGGAAAAACATCTTCAGATTCTTAGCCAGAGGTGCAACGCAATTGAGCAAATCATTGGCGTAAATCCGCAGGCTGTCTGCATCCATCTCTTTGCTACATGCTGTGTGGAAATCAGATGTCAGCTTATCAATAATGCTTTGGAACTCCCCGATGTTTACCTGCTCCGGACGATAGAATGTACACTCCATTTTTTTCATTGTCATTTTCTCCTCTTTTCTTTTTGTACAGTTGATGGTAGGAATGCACACGCATGTTCAAAGTTTCGTTCAGGCAGGCTCGATTCCTGTACTTGCCGTCAGCGCGTATATCTTCCGGTATCTCCAACTGTGCCTGTAATCTTGATGCTGTCAGCCTCTACATGACATCCGTAATAGGCAACCTGCACGCCGGCCTTCGCAGCGTGTACCAGGGCCTGCCCAAATTCAGGCTGTGTTTCATTGTTCGGGAACACCATATGGATCCCGTTCATCTGAATAACAAAGGCGATCTGACAGTGATAACCTTCCTTCGCCGCGGCCGCCAGCTCTTCCAGATGTTTCACACCGCGCTGGGTCGGTGCATCCGGAAAAAGACCGATACCACGTTTCAGATCTGCTGCCAGGGTGCACCCCTTTACTTCCGTCAGGTATTTCTCTCCATGCCTCTCCATGTAGAAATCGAATCGCGAATCCCTGTAGGTATACTCAGGCTTCACCACATCATAGTTCATGCCCATCAGCTGCTGCCTCATCAGTTCATTCGGTGCAAGGCTGTCGATATTAACCCATTTCAGCTTTGGCTTATAGACGGAAATCAGGTCATAGGCTGTTTTCCGGTTTGAATCCGAGGCTTTCTGAAGAGTAATCCTGGCCTTTGGCACCAGCAATTCCTGCAGCCGACCGGTATTCTTGACGTGTACCCGCTCTGTATTTCCATCGATCACTACTTCGGCGACAAAACGGTTTACCCTGCGCACAAATATGCCCGGAACCGTATTCTCATATTGGATCATCGGTTTTGGCCCTTCTCATCATTAGAAAATATTTTTGTTTGCAATCGAAAAAAATAAAATTTCCGCTTCCTGCTCCAGCCGAACATTCTGGTCAAGCATATAGCGGATTGTATCCGAAAAACAGCGATACGCCGGATCCTCTGTTAAAGCTCTCAGATGGTATCTGTATGATTCGCTTCCGAGAGGAATACAATAATCCTTATAGCTTTCAAGCGTCCTGATATCCATCCTCCAGGGAACTGCCCAGGGAAACAGTTCATCCCGAAATCTTCGGAAAATACGAAAGCCCCCCAGGTCAATATCACTCCAGTGGAATACCTCCACATCGACCGCTCCGTCTGCCTCTGCGATCAGTCTGAACCATTTTCCTTTCATGGGACTGAAACATCCTCCATGGTACAGAACCAGTTCCCGGCTTTTTCTTGCCTTAGTCAGATACCAGGTATAATTCGCTTTATTTTCAATACTGATGATTCGCAGCGGTTCGTGAAGCTGTACCCTCACGACGTGGTGAACCATCGTTGCATTGATATAGGCTCCATAAACCTGACCCATATAAGGAATGATGGTTCCGTCATCCAAGGTTACTGACACAGGACCACAAAACTCCATAATCTCCGGCCATCTGAAAATTCCCCGTTCCTCCAGCAATTCTTCGTCTGTCAGATTTTCCCTGCCGTCCTCCCTGGCCAGAGTTCTTAGAATCGAAAGCACCTTCTGCTTCAGTTCGCGTTCAAAGTATTTGCTGTCCCCGAAAAGCGCCATGCTCATGACCCGTTCGAGCCTGTTATCTTCCCGATGCTGCAGTTCGCTAAGAAAGAGCAGCAGATTTCGGTTCTTCTCATCCGTGTCTTTTTTTCCGTCACCCTGAAAAAAGAACCGCGAAATGTTCTTTTTGCTCTGAATCGTCTCCAACTCCCTTTTCAGAAAGCGGAACACGTCATTCTCAGAATTCCCCTCCATTCCGTCCAAGGTATCACGCAGCTGTTTTTCAAGCGTAAAAAGCTTTTCTCTCCGGCTTATCCGGCCTGCCAGCCGGTAGCTGTCAAGAAGTGCACCCGGTTCTGTCACAAGCCAGATTTTATCAACCAGATTTCCCTTTTCAAACCGAACCCAATCATAGCCGATCAGTCCCTTGTCCTGAAGCTCCTCCAACGCATCCAGAAACTCTCTTTTTTCATCTGCCCTTTCCTGCAAGCCGGAAAATCTCCCATGGTCCGACACATCGAGCAGGATCCGTTTTGTGGAGCTTCCCTCCCGAAACAATTTGCTCC
Source organism: Blautia sp. (assembly GCA_017515325.1). Taxonomy (GTDB): domain Bacteria; phylum Bacillota; class Clostridia; order Lachnospirales; family Lachnospiraceae; genus Blautia_A. The sequence goes on along the minus strand of JAFWGA010000049.1, from coordinate 61,036 downwards.
GCTCATATCGGTCCAGTAATTCGTCCAAAATCAGCTTTATCATTCCCGGCATATGCTTTCTATTCCTCCATATCCCCCGCTATCTCTTCTATCTGAGCCGGATCAAAATGTCTGGTAAAGGATGTATGACCGCTCTTATAAACGGCAATGTTGGTATCCACCATAGGAGCTATATCCGGTATCTTTTCCGGAGGAGCTGAAAAGACAGCCTGCAGGCCAAATCTTCGCAGCAAGGTGATTCCCTCCTTGATCCGTTCCCCATCCATCTTGCTGAAGGCTTCATCCAGAATGATAATCCTGACCGTATTATTGTTAGTCCTGGCCCGGATACGGCAGATCTGTGAAAAGGAAGCCAGCAGAGCAATATAAAACGGAATCTGCGTTTCACCCCCGGATTTCTTCAGCAAAGTTTTAGACAGCCGCTGCTCTTCTCCCTGGTCATTGGTAACGATCAGATCAAACACAAGGTACGTTTTATAATCGGTAAACTTCTTTATGTTTCTCTCATACTCCGCCCTGCGTTCCGCCGATAGCTCCGCTTCATTATTGATGATCAGCGCGCGAAAGAGAGAATCGATCTCCTTCTGATATTTCTCATTGAAATGCTGCGAGGCAATATTCCATCCGCCCGTATCCATCAACATCGGATCTGTGATCATTTCATAATAGTTCCGGTATTCTGCCCTGGGCGACATGACAAACCTATACCGATCCGTACCAAACACACTGTCCTTGAGAGAATGATTCAATTCATTGATCTGCTCCCGGACAGACTCGATATTTGATTTCAGCTTGGCAATAAAATCATCCCGGAACTGATTATATGCCTTTTCCTTTGCATCACGGATCTTCCCTATATATTCAGGAAGCCGGATATCCGCCAGGGTATGGAGTTCATCATCATACTCCCGGTTATCCTCCCGCAGGGTATCAAAAGGCATCCGGTATTCCTGGTTGTACAGAGCCCGTCTCCTTGTCCGCTCTGCCCGATCCTTTTCCATGGTAGTCCGCGTCTGATTTCGCGCACGGGTAAAGCTTTCCCTGAGCGTCATGCCTTGATCCCTGTGTTCCCGCTGTCGCAGCTCCTTCTGAAAACGAGGCTCACCGGTTTCCTCGATCCAGCTTGCTTCAAACTGCTCCCCGATTTCCTTTTCTACCTCCGCCAGCTCTTGCAAAAGCAGTGGAAGCTCTTTTGTCACCAGCTGCTCCAGACGGTATTCTGCCTTCTGTTTCTCCCCGGAAGCCTTCTTCTGATCAGCAATATTATTGTCGCGTTCTTCCTTTTTTTCCGCAATCCGGCTTTTTAGCTTTTCCAGCCAGGTAAAATCCAGTCCTTCATATTCTGCGTTAAGCACCGCAAGAGTATCCATCATTTCCGGTATCGCCCCGGCTTCCCGTACCGTGCTTTCGTGCTGCTTGGCTTCATACAGGTTCATGATCGGGCAGGCTGCAGCCACCTTGGCCAGCCGATGTGTATTAGCCGTCTGCTCATACTCCCGGTTTGCCGATTCCCTTTCCTTCATCAGATTAGCCAACAGGATTTCCAACGACCGACGTCCGATAAATGGATCTGCATAACGGACAGGATTCAGTCTTCTGCTCACATACCCCTTATACAGCATCACGCTTTTCGTAATCGCAGTATGGTACCGGTTCAGCTCCCGTACATCTTCACATTTCATCACATTTCCGAGAAGATAATCTGCATATAGTCTTGCGTCCGGATGCTCTGTTTCTATCTCCTCCGCCAGGGAACCAGGCATAGGTGCTTTCCTGAATTCCTTTCGCAGCTTTGCGATATCTACAATACCGACATCATATATCCGTTCCTCTTTTTTGACCGCATCATAAATTTCATTTGCAGCCCGAAAATACTCGGCAGGTACCAGCAAGTAAAACCTCTGCTGATCCAGATAGCCCTCGATCGCGTCCCGCCAGGAAGCATCACGGATCTCCAGCAGCTCCGCAAAGATCGGTATCTCCACCGTCCTTTTATATTTTGAAAAAAGCTTGGATTCCAGGGCGTGTTTCAGGGCTGTAACTTGCCGGGGATACGGCTTGATTCCTTTTTTCAGATTCTCAATACGCGCATTCAGCTCATCGATGGTCTGCCTTAACTGCCCTGCCCTCATGTAAAGCTCATATTCGTATTTCTTTACCGTATCCAGGATCTGCTCCATCCGGTCGGCAGATGCCCCAAAATCAAAATTCTTAAGACTGTCCTGCGTCAGCTCCTGCAAAGAGAGAAAAAACTCCCGCTCAGCCTCACCCAGTCCCTCCGGAGCCGGCACCAGACGTTCCAACTGTCTCGTCCAGTTCCGTCCATATTCCTGAAGCTGCTTCTCTACCTTTCGGAGCGCGTCAGTCAGTCGGTTGATCTGCTCCTTGAGCTCATGGATCCCCTGCTCCAGTGCCTTTTGTTTCTTTGCGAGATCAGAAGTGTTATATTCCTCCTGAAGGGTATCAATCTCCGTCTCCAGTCGCTTCCTATCCGCTTCCAGCCTGGCAAGCTTCTCCGTAAAAATCTGTATCTCTTTCTGATACTGTCCCTCCTGCTGCCGCAGCCGAAGTCCCTTCTCTCTTCGTTCCTCTTGATCGGCCCGCAGAATAATATAGCTTTGCTGATGATAGCGATCCTGATCCGCCTCATAAGCCCTGGACGCTTTCGCTATCTCCGTCAGATCCTTTACCTTCGCCTGTGTCCGTATCGCTTCCGCCTCAAGATCCTTGTATTGCCGGATATCGCTTTGCATCTGCTCAACCTGGATATTGTTCCGGATGTCGCAGATTGATTCCGTGATAAACTGTTCGATGTCTGAAATGGGAGAAAACGGAACTGCTTTCTTAAGCAATACCAGATATTTCCTTTTCAAAGCCCCGAATTTGGCCAGAAGCAGCTCCTGATACCGCCGGTTCGTATCAATCAAATCAAAGCTTTTCGTTCCCTGTCTGCGCAGATAGCTCCTGAACTGGACAATTGTATAAGGTGTCCTCGTCTTTACATCCGTAAACAGATCTTCCGGGATCCTCATCCGGTCGACGATCAGCCATTTATACTCAAAATGAAGATCCTCAAAACAGTCACACACGATTCCTGTAAGAAAAGAACTGTGCTTTTGGGTATCCTCAAATTCCAGAATTACATAACTGGTAAAGGTACAGGGCCGCAAATACCGAAAGCCGGTTTCCCCGTCATCTCCGTTTTCGCCAAACAGGTAGCTTTTCAGTGTCCGGACAGATTTTTCATTGGCTGCTTTATTAAAGAAATTTCCATTGGTATCTCCCAGCAAAACCAGCTGGAGGGCATCAATGATTGTCGATTTTCCGGAAGCTGTTTTGCCTGTCAGGAAGTTGATATTGCCAAACTCAACGACCTCCTGTTCATAGGTGTACCAGTGAATGAGAAGCATTCTATTCAATCTCTTCATATTCATCCTCCTCATTCATCTCCATCTCATCCGGATACTCGTTCGGCAACTCCGGACTGTTTTCCTTTTCATCCACCAGCTTTTTCATATTGGAGATCTGTTCATTGGATACAACAAACAGAATCGATGGAAGAATCAGCAGACGGGTTTCCGGCGCTTCCCAGGAACCCTCCAGCTTCTGCAGCAGCCGGAACCGGTTCAGCCTCCGAAGCGCAGTATGCAGCAGGACGTTAGACGGTTTCTTTCGGACCGCACCAACTGTAAGCATTTTCTGCACCAGATCCGCTGTTGTGATGATCACCTCTTTGGAAAGCTTCAGCTTCTGCCTCTCCTCTTCGTAGATCAGACGAAGGGAATAGAGCGTCACGGTCGTCAGCTTGTCAAAATGAATTCGGTTTCCATCATAGCTGCTGGTCAGATAGATAACCCCATATCCCGTATCCCTCTCCAGCTGGAAACCACAAAGGCGCAGATACTCGCTGCACAGTTCGAAATTGCGTTCGACAAAAAGATAATCCTTATTTACCCGTGTCAGACCCTCTACCGGATCATATTCATCCACCAGCAGAAAAGTACTGGCCAGCAGCTGGTTTATGATTCTGGAAAAGCTCTCCCGTTCTGTCATGGAAAGCCTGTTATACGCCTCATCAATCATTTCTTCACCTGTGTTCTTATCTGTTTCCGTCTGAAAGTAGCTTCCGGCAGGCTATATCCATTTCGTATACAGTTACCGTCACCAAATATGACCGTATAATCCGCACTTTTCTCCCTTCCACGGATCGTGCTCAGAAGGAAAAGAATAAAATCCTCTGTATGATTCATCGGTACCTGCTGTGTGGAATAAGAATCAGAATCTCCAAAACAACCTTGTACATAATCATCGATCTTTTTATTGGTATATTGTTTGCGTACGCCGGACAGAAAATCGTCCACCACCTTCACCGGCTTTTCCGTTTCCATGATGGCCTTGGGTGGGCCCATTTCCCTCTTGGTACGCTTTGCCTGGGCATAGAGTGCTTTTTCGTCATAGTACTGATGCTGATACAGCATAATATTCCTGCTCATAAGCCCCGTTGTATCAGGATCCCGGGAATGCTTCAGCAACTGAACCAGATTTCCTCTGACCCCCTGATCCGCATTCATGAGATACCGTATATGCTCCACTGAAGCATTGATATATTCCGTATGCTTCCGGTCGATGGCATCCAGCATTTCCTCAATGCCTTCATATGTATCCACGATATAGCTGATCATGGAGAGCATCTTCTCCCCGCCTTCCTCCTTATTTTCCCAGACATGCCGGGTCACTCCCTGCTCCACAATCCGGTTTTGAATTTCCCCATCCAGAAGCCACCCATTCAGCATGGCAATAATCGCATGCTTAAACCGTGGAACGGAGTCAATGGTTTTGAGCGGATAGTAAACCATATCCACGATTTTCGCCTTATATTCGTCGAAATGCTCACTTAGCAGTACATTCACATCATTCTCAACCGGAATCCTGGCATAATACCTGCGAATATTATTAAACAGAGACTTCAGTTCATCAATCAGACGGACTGTATTCTGCCAGGCTGCCTGCAGTGCCTGATACACAAAATCCTGGTTTTCCTTTGCATTGGCCAGAGCAGCATAAGTCGCATACACATAGCTGTTGTATTCCTTTACCCGCTCCTCTGACAGCTCATAAAGCAGATTTATAACAGCCACGGCATAATCCGGTATCGTAATATGTTCATCGAAGGACCGGGCTTCAAATTCTGTCTCAATCCACCCGGTCTCCTTCAGCTTTCTCAACAGCAGATGAGCCTTTGCAGACAGATTATTCTCCTGTGTTCCAGGTTCCAGATCTGCCTCGTCACTGAAATCAGCATCGGCTATCTCTTCCTCCAGCGCATCGATCAGCATTCCCACCAGTTCCTCCCGCCGGATGATCAGCTCCGTCTTAAAGGCCTGACGAAGCACAAAAAGGGTCTGGACATATAGTTCTTTTTTCTGCGAGGACAATATGCTGAAAAAGCGGTCAGGAATACGGCTGAATAATTGCATAATCGGTCTCCGTTCTATATCGCAAATTCTCTGTGAGCCCGACAACATGTCGGATCACTATCGTTGATAGTCTGAGCATAAACACATGTCAGTCCATATGAATATTTCCAAGAATCTTGGAAAGGTCTTCGCCAAAGGCAAACATCTTGATTCACCGCTACCATGCCATCAAAAGAAGGGCTATGGTTATCCATAGCCCTTCTTCATGACCTTATTCATTCTGTAGGCAAATCCCTTTTCTTACTGAGCATTAGCTACAGCACTGTCACCAGCGATACGACCGAAGACGACGAAGTCAGCAACGGCGTTGCCGCCCAGACGGTTGCCGCCATGTACGCCACCGGTGACCTCACCGGCTGCAAACAGGTTCGGGATAACTTCGCCGTCAGTGTTCAGGACTTGAGCGGCGGGGTTGATCTTCAGACCGCCCATGGTATGATGGATGCCTGCTGTCACATTGATCCCATAGTAGGGAGCAACATTCAGCGGAGAAGCAAAGCTGGTCCTGCCAAAGTCGGGATCTTCCTTATTCTCAACATAACCATTCCACTTCTCCATGGTCTCGGCAAAGGCAGCAGCATCGACGCCCATTGCCTCGGCAAGCTCTTCATAGGTCTCACCGCTGACGGTGTAGCCCTTGGTGATGTATCCGCCGATAACGCTGGAAGCATCGACCATGGCCTGGTCCACGATCAGCCAGGAATGGCTGCCGGTCTGGGCAATCTCAGCTGCGGAGACAACGTCACGGGTTCCGACCTCGTCGATAAAACGCAGGCCTTCCTCATTGACAAGGATAGCTCCGTCGCCACGGAGGCCTTCCGTGATCAGGGCAGCGGTATCAGCCTGCACAGTCGGATGAATCTGAATCTGATCCATATCTACGGTAGCAGCGCCCACTTCCTCTGCCATCGCAATGCCCTGTCCAAGGATGCCAGGAGCGTTGGTGGTCATGAAGCCTTCCAGTTCAGGCTTCAGCTCGGCAACCTTCTCCAGGTTGGCCCCGAAGCCGCCGGTTGCCAAAACAACGGACTTGGCATTGACGGTGACCTTCTGCCCATCCGGCCCTTCAGCTTCTACTCCGACGACAGCGCCGTCTTCGACCAGAAGCTTGGTAGCGGTAGTATTAAGGTGCAGGTCGATGCCTCTCTCCTCCAGGTTGCTCTGGAAGATCGGAATCAGATAGGAACCGACGGAAACGGTCTTGCCATCCTCGCCGACCGGACGATGGATACGCTTGACGGAAGCACCGCCAAAGCTGGATACACTGGTGAGCGGAGCTTCGATGGAAGCCAGCCAGTCAATGGCATCTGCACTGTTTTCGCACAGGGTCGCAACAAGCTCTGGATCATTGAGGGCTTTGCCGCCGATCATAGTATCCAGCTCAAAGAGCTCGACACTGTCAAAATATCCCTCGGGATTTTCCTGATAGGCTGCCCACTGCTCGGCTACGGTAGCAGCCAGAGAGGTGATGACCTCGTTGTCGGCATAGGTATCGGCAGCGACGCCCAGCTGCTTCTCTACGCCGGCGCCTTCATCAAAGGCGTTCTCATCCTGAAGGGCTGTCTTGGCAGCGTTCATGCCGCCGGTAGAACGGACGGAGTTGCCGCCCACCATGGCCTGGCTTTCAAGGATCACGACATCCTTGCCGGCATCCTTGGCCACGATGGCAGCTGCCATGCCTGCTCCACCGGCACCGATGACCACGATATCGGTATCCAGGGTCAGGTCTTCTGCGGGAGCGGCTTCCTCATCCCCTTCCGGAGCACCGGTAAAGGCTTCGGGATCAATGCCGGAGGACTCAAGAGCCTCCCTGACCGCATCCTTGATGGCAGTAGAAGTGACAGTTGCGCCTGATATGTCATCGACATCCAGTGTCTGGTTCTGTACAATCTCTTCGGGAAGAGTCTCGACAGCAACGCTGCCGATCCCGACAGTCTCATTCTGCTCGGTGACAGTAACGGAAAGAATTTCATCCTGAGTGGCCGTGACCTCGACGACGACATCGCCATCGATACCCGTGCCTACTCCAGTAGCAGTCACTGCCTCTTCTGCCATGGCAGAGGAAGCTATCATTGTTACGCCAGCCAACATGGCCAGAGCCAGGCGGATTTGTTTCTTCATATGTCTCCTCCATTTTTTCTCAGACAAACTACGAACATCGATTTTCCGGAAAGGCTATAAGCCCTTAGTGATAAAGGATTTCAAACTCCAGCGATCCAGACACGCCTGGTTTACTCATAGGGGTTAGCCATACCTGCCGGGTCATAAATTTCATCAAACTCTTCTTCGGTCAGGAATCCAAGCTCTACGCAGGCTTCCTTCAGGGAGATGTTTTCCTTATAGGCCTTCTTCGCTGTTGCAGCGGCGTTCTCATAGCCGATATAGGGGTTAAGGGCGGTAACCGTCATCAGGGAGCGATCCAGGTTTTCCTTCATCTTTTCCGTGTTTGCCGTAATGCCGACAGCACAGTTATCGTTGAAGGAGATGATGGATTCTGCCAGAAGCCTTCCGGACTGGAAGAAGTTGTAGGCGATGACCGGCATGAATACATTCAGCTCGAAGTTACCCTGGGAGGCGGCAATGCCTATAGCCGCGTCATTTCCCATGACCTGTACGGCCACCATCGTTGCCTGCTCGCACTGGGTCGGATTTACCTTGCCGGGCATGATGGAGCTTCCGGGCTCGTTTTCGGGAATCCTGATCTCACCAAGGCCGCAACGAGGACCGCTGGCAAGCCAGCGCACGTCGTTCGCAATCTTCATCATATCGGCGGCCAGTGCCTTCAATGCGCCGTGAGCGAAGACCAGCTCATCCTTGGATGTCAGAGCATGGTACTTGTTCTCCGCGGTCACAAAGCTCTTTCCGGTGAGAGTGGAAAGCTCCTCGGCAACGAGCTTGTCAAAGCCTTCAGGAGCGTTAAGGCCAGTTCCTACCGCCGTTCCTCCAAGGGCTAACTCGCGAAGCGGATCAAGGCTCAGGGTGAGCATCTGGATATCACGTTCGAGAGACGCTCTCCAACCGCTGATTTCCTGAGAGAAGGCGATGGGCACGGCATCCTGCAGATGGGTACGTCCGGTCTTTACAATCCCCTCGTTCTCTTCCTCCAGCCTCTTAAGCGTTTCAACCAGTGTAGTGGCAGCGGGGATGACCCTGTCTTCGATGATGGTGACCGCAGCGACATGAAGGGCCGTCGGGAAGGTATCATTGGAAGACTGGCTCATGTTGATATCATCATTGGGATGGCAGAGTTCTTCTCCAGCCAGTTCGTTGGCGCGGTGGGCAATGACTTCGTTGGCGTTCATGTTGGACTGAGTGCCAGAGCCGGTCTGCCACACGACAAGCGGGAAATGGTCATCCAGCTGCCCGGAGCTTACTTCCATCGCAGCCTGCTCGATAACGGCCAGCTTTTCATCGGTGAGCTTGTCCGGCTTCAGCTGGTTGTTTGCCCTGGCGGCCGCCTGCTTTAAGAGACCGAAGGCAACGATGATCTCGTGGGGCATTGTCTCGATCCCAACCCCGATCTGAAAGTTCTCACGGCTGCGCTGCGTCTGTGCACCCCAATAACGATCCGCAGGCACTTTCATCTCACCCATGGTATCCTTTTCGATCCTGTATTCCACCTCGTCTGTTCCCCCATCAGCAGAAAGGGCAGCATCTGCTGCGGTATTCTCTTCCGAAGCACTTACCAGGGACTGTCCAAGACCTGAATGCATGGTTACAATTGCGGCACTGGCAAGGGAAGCTTTCAGGAAATCTTTTCTGCTAAGATTTGACATCATTTATTCCTTTCAAGACTAGCGTTTCATGAGAAATAGCTGTGGCTTCAGTATAGCAAAGGGTAATCTGACTTGCAAGTCTTCAAAACTGAAAAAAAGAAAAATCATTAACAAAAGAGAACGCTTCCAGCTTTTTGCCGAAAGCGTTCTCTTAATGATTTACCACTCAATATCATTTACATAGCCATCGTCAATATCATTGACATAGCCATCGTCATCGACGTATTCATAATTGTTCTGATCGTAGTAGCCAGGATCGTCATCAACGTATTCGTTGTCTCCATAGGTGTGCTGTGCAAAGGAATCATAGTCCATATCTGATTCATCATACAGATCCCAGTAGGACTGATCTCCGCTCCAGTAGCTGTCGCTGCTTGGCTCATACACCATGGAACCAGCCATGGGATAATAAACATTTCCGTGGCTATCCGTCCAGGAATCGCTGGAAGGATCATAGAAAATATTCATCCAGCTGCCATCCTCACGATACACTGTCATAGAATCCGTACCGTAATACGTACCGGCATCGGTATTTGTATCAGTTTCAGAATCCGTATCCATGCCATATGCGCTCTTTGCGAAACTATCATAATCCATATCAGATGCACTGTACTGATCCCAATAAGAAGGATTTCCATGCCAGTAGGTATCCGTATCCGGCTGATAGACAAGGGCTCCTGCCATAGGAAGATAAATCATTCCCTGGCTGTCTGTCCAGCTTTCGTTTTCTTCGTCAAAATAAATCGTAACAGCAGTACCGTCCTCCTGATAGACAGTCATAGCACGTCTGTCGTCTGTCTCTGCTGATTGCTTTGTTTCCTGCTCTTGTGCGGTATTTGTTTCTGGTGCCACTGCCTTAGGCTGAACTTCCTGGGCGGCCGGTTTCGCGGCGCTTTGATCCTGAGGAGCCGGTATCGCGGCACTTTGGCCCTGAGCGGCTGGTTTCGCAGCACTTTGATCCTGAACGGCTGTTTTCGTATCATATTTCAGGATCTTGACAGAACCTACCGTATTGACTACTGACTGTAAGCTCTCCTGCGACGAAGCTGCTCCTGTGATCAAAAACACCTCGTTCTTAGTCGAGATAGTCATTTGGCATGTCGCCGGAACCCGATCCGATGCAAGCTCTGCAGCCGGAAACATTTCCCCTCTGCTCAGGTGATCAATGCTAATGTTGTTATTTCCATCTGTTATCGCAAACCAGGCATCGCTCTTCTGCGTCCAGGCATCCGAGGGTGTTTCGATGGAAAGAGTGCCGTCCGGTGTTGTGAAAGTAGCCGCGTTCACAGCTGAAGCTGCAAAGATCATCATTCCGGCTGTCATAGTGATTAATAATGCCTTCATTTTCTTCATGATAAGAATATCCTTTCTTCAAATTCAGATTGTCCCTTCAGAATGCGAAAGAACGGAGTATAAACAAAAAAGCACTCTTGTTTACGCGGACATCGCAGCTATGATAGTACATCCTGAATCATATGCTGTAATTCTCTGTTATCACATCCCGTACCTGTCTGTGTTTTTTCATCAAGCTCACATGCATAGATATATACGAGGGAGAATGAAAATATCTACTAAAAAATACGAAGCCAGATTCCTCCATCCTCTGCAACATTCTCCGCCAAATCCCGAGCCATGGCTTTTTTAAGAGGCTCATTCCATTCTTCCATGGCTATCAGTTCGGCGACTTGTTCTGTGTCGCCGGATTGGATCAGATGCCATCCCAGCTCCTGGGAACGAACCTCGTCCGACTCAGTCTCCTACAATAGAATGAAATCCAGACCAGGTATCACGAAACTCGTACTTGTCAAGCCTTCAGTATGATCGTATAATTTTTATAGGCAACGGCGAAGTAGCCTTTACTTTGTCGTTGCCTATAACCGCTTCAAAAAAACACCTTACATTTCAAGGAGGAAAACAGCGATGAGCAATGCTGCAAAAGTCCACGAATTCCTGAACAAGGCCAAAACCTTCTATTTCCTGACCACAGATGGCGATCAGCCCAAAGGCCGTCCCTTCGGTTTCCAGATGCTGGTAGACGATGTGTTATACTTCGGCTGCGGTACCTTCAAAAATGTGTTCAGGCAGCTGACCGCCAATCCCAAGGTGGAAGTGCTGGCTATGAACGGCAATGAATTCCTTCGCTATGATGGCACAGTGAAGATCGTGAAAGATGAAGCGCTCCTTGCCAAGGTGCGTGAGATTATGCCCCAAATCATGGCGCTGTATGACAAGAACGGCTGGGAGATGGGTCTCTTCTGTCTGGAAAACGGTCACGCTGAGATTCGCGGCATGATGGATCTGAAAGAGGAGTTTGATGTCTGAAGGCAGGTATGATGGCATTCCCACCAGGGTGGAGTACAGCCTGACAAAAATCGGAAAAAGCCGTTCCCCACAAGGTGCCTGCACGTAAGTGGGGAAGCTTTTCCGGAGCGAGAAGCGCTTTATCTTTATGCCGCGGTTAAAGATAAATCGCTATCTTAGGGTCTTCAGATATTCCTTGTGCGCATCAGTGACCCGATAGCTTTCTACAGCCTTCTGGATGGCTTTTTTGTGTACCCATTCGTCCAGTCTGCGTTTCTCGAAGTACGGAACAGTCTCTTCATACCTCTTCGCCAGTGCCGTAGCAAAATACCAGGCAGCCATCATCTTCAGATAATAGTCGTCACTTTTTTTATCGGCGACAAGCTCCGGGTATTCTTCCTGAAAATCCTCACCCAGAAACTCGTTCATCAGCATACGGATTCCGAATCTGGCCGTATACACATGCTCCGATGCAATCCATTTTTTAATGTAGGGCAGAAGCTTCTGATGGTTTTTCTTAAATGATTTCGGGGTCGCCTGATCCGATACCGGCCAGCAATCGACATAGGGCAGGAATTCTTCCACATTCCGAATACACTCACCAAAATCCCGGATCATCGAAATCACAAAGAAATGGATCAGATTCTCCTCATAGTATCGGTGCGGCAGATCATGCAGGAAGGCTTCCCGGTCCGGACTATCGAAGACTTTCCTGGCAATTCTCCTCATCTCAGGTGTTCTGACGCCCAGGATTGCCTCCGGCGGGATGTTTGGAACCAGTTTTGCCTGAAACTCCCGGTATGTATTGTCTTTCACTTCCATCAGCTGGTCATATAGAGTCATTTTCAGCCTCCGTTTCCTCACGATTGACGGTTTCGAAAATACAGCAGGACGCGTTCTGTCCAGCCGCCTGCTACTCAGAATCCGCTGCTTCTATCTCCCTTATGCTCCCTGCCAGGATCGAAAGACCATCGCCCATCACAATCCTGCCCATTTCTGCCTTTTTGATCCGGCCGGCCGCCTTGACGTATGCCCCTCCCGATTTCTTTTTGTCCGGGACGAAATAAGTGATCGTGACCCTGCCTCCTGAACGGACCGCTTCATGGATCTTTCGATTCAACTCGTCCGCGGCGCTGTCTTCCAGCTCCACTTTTTCCTCTGTCAGCCGAGCCGTCTCTTCCACGGCATCCTCATATCCGGTCAGGGCTGCAAACGGGGCAAACTGGGCCGCGCGCTTTATCATCGGCATCTGCGGATGCTTCTTTGAAACATGGTGCGGAAGGTCCACGATATCCTCATATGGCCATTTTTCTGTATGGTTCTTCATTTCCGATGTCCCCCCACTTGCCTGTTTCTTTCCCGTCCGGTCGCACCCTCCAGAAAATTCACCCCTTTCAGAATTGCGTTCTTTCCGAACCTGTCTTTTATCTTCAGCATAGCCTCCTGCATCTGGTGTTCCTTTTCCAGTGCCTGCTCCTCCTTCTCCCTGGCGGCATAATCCGTGAACAGGTTCATCTGTTCATAAACAGGCTCGGCATTTGCCTTTTCTTCAGGGACAACATGATTGACGACGACATATATCCTCCGCACCAGGAGCGAACGGTCTACCGTCCTGTCATAAATCTCCAACGCTGCCTTTGTGAGAAGTTTCCCGGATGACGTATACTTCCCGATGTTATGCGTCCCATGGGCATGCTTTGGCGTCCTTTTTCCATAACGGTCAACTGTCACTTCACCCCTGTACCTGATTTTGCTGCCAGAGGCATCTGTCTGCCCATCCAGATTCTCATAGCAGACCGTCAGCACCACCTGGTCCGTTACCATCCGCTTCCCCACAAGGTCAAGGGCGACCGCATCAGCCATCTCATGGACGATGATCCGGGCTTTATCCCATGGGTAAGGGCTCATCAGTACCTGTCCGGAGGAGAAGGACCGGTCTTCCGGCTCATAGGATTTGATCAGATCCATAGTACATGGTTCCCAGCCCCATGCATGGTCAATCAGCAATTCCGCATTGACGCCAAACATGCCGTAGAGAATATCCTCATTCCGGATGCTGCAACGGGCCACGTCACCCATTGTGTTCATCCCGGCCGCCTCCAGTTTCTTCGCGTATCCGTTTCCCACGCGCCAGAAATCAGACAACGGCCTGTGGTCCCATAACTGGCGTCGGTACATCATTTCATCCAGCTCGGCGATCCGCACACCGTCTTCATCCGGCTGCGCGTGCTTTGCCATGATATCCATCGCGATTTTGGCCAGATATAGGTTTGAGCCGATCCCGGCGGTCGCTGTGATCCCGGTCTCCCGGAATACCTCCTTCATCATCTTCAGAGCCAGCTCATGTGCGGTAATGCCGTATGTTTTCAGGTAGTTGGTAGCGTCGATCATAACCTCATCAATCGAGTAGACATGGATGTCCTCCGGCGCGATATAACGCAGGTAAACCTGGTATATCCGGGTGCTGTATTCCATGTACAGAGACATCCGCGGGGTCGCCGCGATAAAGGAAACTTTGAGAGTGGGGTCGGCATTCAGTTCCAGGATATTATTCGATTCCCCGGAAAAATCGCTTATGCCGGATTTCAGCAGCCTGGCTTTCCGTTCACGGTTGACCTGGTCTATCTTCTGCACGACTTCAAAGAGCCTCGCGCGTCCGGAGATGCCATAGGATTTCAGGGAAGGAGACACGGCAAGGCAGATGGTCTTCTCCGTTCTGGAAACGTCAGCCACAACAAGGTTGGTTGTCAGGGGATCGAGTTTCTGTTCGCGGCATTCCGTGGATGCATAAAAAGACTTTAAATCTATCGCTAAAAACATTTCCGGAAACCTTCAGTATTATAACATTTTCGTACCCTGCCAGGGACAGGATAAAACCCGGCCATTGGCAGGATTAATGAATCCGTATGATCTGTTCATAGAGTAATATCTGGTTATCCGGCAGATTTCTGTTTTCATGAAGATGACCGAAAAACCATTTTTTATAATACAGCTTCTGTTTGATTTCCTCTAAGTATACGTTGAGTTCATCAGGCTTAACTGCACCATGGGAAACAAACGCCTTAACAGAAGAAGTACCGTCATGGGTCATGACAAAATCAACCTTCCAGTTTTCCTTCTCAAGGCTCTGAATGCCTTCGTCCATTTCATCTTGGGATGGCATCTCTTCAGGCCACCAGCTCACACCGTTTACACGAAAGTATTTCATGCCCGATTTCTGCCATTGCCTGATCTTCTTAGCATCTTTTACCGGATCCAGGATTCCATCTGAAATATCATGGCTGCGTGCCCCGCCGAAGGTGAAAATCCTGACGTCATCCATATGGAAAGCCTGCCCACGCATAAGATGGATGACCGAAGGCCTGATCTTATGGACTTTCCCTCCATTCCATTCTTCTACGGGATAGCTGTTCAGCCTGGCATGGTTTTCATGGTTCCCGTCGATAAAACATGTCGTAAATGGTTTTTTGTCAAGCCAGTCGAGGGCATACTTTTCTTCATTTGATTCCTGTGCCTGCCAGACGCAACCAAAATCCCCCAGGATAAACACTATATCGGTTTTATCCATTTCATTTTGTTCCGGGAAATTCTTTGTGCTAAAACGAGGAATTACACCATCAACGCTGAACATACCAATCTTTGTTGGTCCATGGGTATCGCCTGTTACATACATCTGACTCATGGTTTTCTCCTCCAGCCACTGCAGCATATGCTGAATTCATAGAATGAGCGAAGGTAATCCCTGATTCGGTTGAAGTTTTTAATCAATTCACTGTAGGCCATCCTGCATGTCCCTCACAGTACTTCCTGACCCAGTTCTCATCCACATAGTCTTCTCCGTCATACATCTGGCATCCGTAGCAGAGATCGTCTGCCATCTCCAGAAGGAGACCTTTCATCTCCAGCTTCGACTTCCATTTCTCTTCGATGGCTTCATATCCCAGCCAGGAACCGAGAATATTTCCTGTAACAGCTCCTGTGGAATCGCTGTCACCACTGTGATTAACCGCTGCAATGACGGCTTTGCCGAAATTATCCGGATACCGCAGGCTGCAATAGACGGCGATGGCAAGTGCTTCATCTCCCGTCCAGCCATCGCCGATAGCTCTGATGTGCTCCTCATCTGATCCTTCTGTAACAGCCAGTTCTTCCGCTTTGGTGATCAGACCTTCCATGACACTCAGATCTGCGGCAAGTACTGTGTCCGCGAACATCCTCCTGACAGCAGTCCATGCTTCATCAACAGCTTCTCTCAGCGACAGTTTTCCATCGCCGTACACTCCGATGCTGATGATGTGAGTTAGGATGGCAGCGGGAAGGAATCCCAGGGGATGGCCGTGCGTAATAGCGGCAATCTCAGCGCCGTCCCTGTCCAGGTGACCCTGATCAGCAGCCGACTCAGGTTTATAATGCAGCGCGAGCGGAGCGACTCTCATGACGCCTCCGCAGCCTTTGCTGTGATTTAATGGAGCATCCGTGCTTCCCATTTTCCCTGTGCGAAGCGCCGAAAGGCATGTTGTCCCCGGCGCGCGGCCACAGTGAAGATCAGGAATCTCATACAGCCAGCAATGATGCTCCTGTTCAGGATCGGAGCCCCACTCCTGCGTCCTTAACCATTCCTTATAGGCGATATGGACATAGCCGGAAATCGGTCCCTGAATGCCCTTCAGATGGCCATGGGTCTCTCCAAGCAGGATCCCGTTTGCCGTAAACAGGCTCATCTGTGTATCGTCAGAAAACAAAGCTTCGCCACTTTCAAAATCAGGCTCGTATTTCTGAATACCTTCTGTCCCATATCTCTTCCGGATTTCCTTCCAGGACATGAATTCAACAGGATAACCGAGCGCATCTCCGATCGCGCCTCCGACTAATCCGCCTCTTATTTTGTCGAGATATGGTCTCCTTGATGCCTTTCGTTCTTCGGCTCTCTCTTTATCAGCTTCTCTTGTATGGCGTTTATATTCTTCCTGCCTTTTCAGGAACGCTTCCATATCCATGCCGTCACCTCCTGCATCGATAAATCCCGTAGAGCTTTCTCTCTTGCCCTGCTGCCAGGATACGAATACTTTCTGACCGTTCTTTACTATCCTGTTCTGATTTCCTCTGTCATTTTCTTCAGCAGACTTTCCTGGTAACCGGCCATTCCTTTGCTTTTAACAGCTTCAGCTACTTCCTTCAGGCTATCTGACTGTACGCTTTCCAATTTACACAGTCGTGATTCCGTCAAGACTACATTTGAAAGAGCTTCCTCATAATCCCCGACTGTCATATGCCATGGTCTGATCTTATCCTTTCCCCGGAGAATTAAACGGTCCGCAATACAAATGCCTTCCGGGTCAAGATCCCCACTGTAAAAAATGGTCACATCCTCCCTGCACAACAAATCCAGGAGCATTAAGGAAGCTGTCCGCACCTGTCCCGAGGTACAGATCAGGGAAGCCTCCGGACAATCCTCGCAAAGCTGGGAAAAGATCATCTGGTTCTCCACAACATAAACATTTCTGTTCAGAGGAATCGCAGACCGTATATTCCTCATATTCAAAAGACTCACCAGAACAGGTTCTCTCCTGGCTGCCATCGCCTCATAGGCCGGGACAATCCCCTGCTCATCCTTCAACAGAATCCGGTACAGGATGGTAAAGCTGGACAAATCATCCGGACGAATCCCACATCGGATATAACGCTCCAAAGCATCCTCTGCATCCATTCGCGGACTCAGCTCAATTCTGTGTCCGTTTTTCGGAAGCAGCACCGGCAATGCTCCCAAAAGCAGATTGCCGGCTGTTGTTCCCCTGTCGAATCCATGAGGATCACCTGTACACTCCATTGCCAGGACAGCCAGCCGCACTCCCTTTTTCGGATCCAGCTTTTCCAGCCTGTATAAAGCATCTTCTATCTTCAAAACCAATTCCAGACAGGCATCTTCGTTTCCCACGATCTGGCAAAGCTGCCACAGCTTTTGAGAAGAAAGTGCCTCCAGCCAGCGCAGACCGGCAGAACCGCTTTGCAGCGCTTCCTTTTCATTTCCCGTGTCCGCTGAAGCAATACATTGCAGGCTTTCCTTCTTCATCTGCGGATTCCGCCTTATCGCTGTTTCCCTGAGTCTGCAAAAAAATGCCTCTTTCCTGGCCTGAAGCTCTGTCTCCTCTTCCTTTTTCGAAAACAATGGCCGCCCAAAATATTCCTCCAGAATCTCTTTGAGCGAAAGCTGCTGAAACCGCGTATTCTCCAGGGCCTGCTCAAATGCCCTTGCCTGGAACCGCAGCTTTCCTTTTTTGCAGACCGATTCCCCAAAGAAGCCTTCCAGTGCTTTTATTTCCTCCTCCACAGGATCCGGCAGGGATATCTCCCCTGCCAGCCGCCCATAAGAACGCCATTTTTCCCACAAGGCCTTCATGGTTCTGTCAAAGCCGGTATTCCCTTTGAAGTATAAAACACAGTCTCTCACACGATCCTCTTCCATCAGAAATTCTCCTCCAGAACCCGCTCTTTCCCATTCCATGTGTAGAAAACCACCGTAACAAACGGAGCGTTGGCAGGCCGGAGAAGCTCCGCAATCCGAAGCGCCTTCACTTCCTGATAGCAGCCCCAAAGAGCCTGGGAATTCATGATATAGTCAAAATCCAGCTTCTCCACCAGTCCAAACATACTTCCTATATTGACATCATCCACACCGGCAAAAGCCTCATCAAGAGCAATCATCCTGGGATGGTCTTCTCTGTCTGATTTACGATACTGCGCATTGACGGCCGAGAATAGCGGAACATACATAGCCATCGCCTTCTCTCCTCCGCTGAACCGGTTAAAGGCTCGATCTGTCAGCTCCTTTGGCGCCTCACCCGCACGGATGAAGGACATCCGGAACTCAAACCATCTGCGGTAATCCAACGCGTTCCGAACCATATCCAGGTAATTCACGGTAAGATTTTTCTCTGCAGCTTCTCTTTTGGCCATTCGAATATCCGTCCGAAAATGCTCAGCCACCCTTCCGATGTCCTCCTGTGTCATCAGGTCTGTGTCCCGCCGAAGCAGCTTCTCCAATTCGTCCGCACCCAGGCGGCCTTCTCCTTCCGGTTTTGCGGGAATCCACTTCAGAACGAAGGATAATCCCATGGATGTATCCATCTGCTGCATCAGGGCGGACATATCCCTGATCCACTCCCTGCTCTCTGAGATCCTCTGGGCTAATTTCGTACTCAGCGTATCCGCCAGAATCTTCTCAAAGAGTTCCCTGTCCTTCTGCTGGATCAAAAGCTCGGTGTCCTCGATGGCACCCTTGACAAGCTGTGTAAAATCCGGCAGGGGAAGCTTTTTGCCTTTCCAGGAGGCTGTAATGATTTGCCTTCTCCTGACTGCCCCCTCAACCTGAGTGTCGCCAAAGCAATCCTCCAATGCTGCCCCATAGCTGCCAATGCTTGAGGAATAACGGCTGAACGTGCTGTGCAGTGCTGAGATCATGTCTGCGTCCGTTTTCTGACGATCCCCTTCCCTTACCAACCCTGCGGTTTTTTGTGCCAGAGAAATCAGATCCTTTGGGATGACATCTGTTTCCATAACAGTAAACCCGTCTATCAGCTTCAGCCGCAGTTCCTCTATGAAATAGTCTCTCAGGAAGGTTTCATGCTGAATTTCAGTCACTGCCAGTTTCTTATCCTCTTCCAGTTTCTCTCTGTTATTCTTCTGACGTTCTTCAAAAACAGCCAGATCCGTATTGTTCTTCTGAAGCTGCTCCTGATACTCTTTTAAATCCCTGTCTGCCTGTTCCATCCGTTCTGCCATTGCTCGATTTTCCGGATTATCCAAAAGCGCAGCAATCTGAGACAGCTTTGCCCTATGGGTTTCCTTTTCCAGCTTTTTTCGCCTGGTTTGCTGGTCTGTTTCGTCTGCCTGATCCTCCAGGCTTTCCTGTTTTTCTTCGTACCTCAGCTTTTCATTCCTTATCACAGAAACGGAATGGGAGAGAGTTTCAAGCCGTGCTAACGAATTCCGATATTCCTCCTGGGCATCAATGACTTCCTCATAGGCTTCCAATGTTCGTTCATAAGGCAAATCCCTGCATTTTTCCAGCATTCGGAATTCCGCCCGTTTTACTTCCTCTGCTGCCGCATCCCTGACCGAAAGCTGGCTTTCATGATCCCGGGCTGCCTTGCCGCGAAGCTCCTGCGCATTTATAAAGGCTTTAAAAGCCAGTTCCAGTACTGTCAGATCCGGACACTTCCCATATTCCATTTCCAGGCGTTCCAAGCCTTTTCTCTCCTGGAGCAGTCTGGTTTCCGCCTCCGTCAGCCCTGCTTCTGCCAGTCTTATTTCTTCTTCCTTCCGAAGAATCATTTCCTGCTTCCGTCGTTCTCTGGCTTCCCTTCCGATATAGCGTGCTTTCTCGTCCGGGCCGGAGCTGAGCCAGCCCTCCGTCCATCCATACCGAAAATGCCCGTTTCCGGAAAAGAAAGCAGAGACCTGGCTGTTTTCGTCGGAAGAAAACCAGGCCAGAATCTCTTTGACACGATCGGCAAGAGAAGGCTCTAAATCCGCAGAAGGATATAAAAGTTCAAATTTCCCCAGGCTATTTTTCCCGGTTTGCTCTGGCACAAGCAAAATATCGTCCCCTTCAGCCAGAAGTTCCCTTGCCTGTCTCTCCTGTCTGCGAGGAACAACCAGGCTGTCCAGTAATCCTGCTGCCGACAGCTGCAACTCCAGCAGGTCACAGCCGGACTCCGGCAGCTCCATTGCGAATTCAACAGCCTGGTAGAAAGGCATACAGGCAATTCCGTGTTCTCTTAATCGCTTCCTGGCAGCCTCCACAGCCGGACGTCTCGAGGGATGCTCCTCTTTTTGCTCTTTCAGAACTGCCAGCTCCGTTTCCAGACCTTCCTTTTGTTGTTTCAGGCACTGCACTTCATGATCCAGCTTATACTCATTGCTTTTTCTGAACCCAAAACGTTCCTCGTAACAGCTGCGGATCTCCTTCTCAATCCAGATACGATCGATTTCACCCGAAAAATCGCGGATTCGGCCGCAAAATGCCTGCAGCATCTGCTCCCCGATGATCAGCTCCTGGTTTTCTTCCTTCAGGCTGTACCACTGTTCAATCAGTTCATCTTTACATAAATCCTGCTCTCTGGCCGCATCCTCTTCCTGTTCCATACATGTCTGCAGATGCAGATCAAGTAGATGCAGGCGTTCTTCCTCCTGATCCAACCGCTGCTTCCTGAAATTGTATTCCCGAAGCCGTTCTCTGGCTTCCTGAATCCTTTTACTGACTTCCTGCAGCCGCCGTTTCATCTGGAGCCATCTGGCAGAATCCGGTTCTTCCCTGCACAGTCGCATCACTTTTCCATGTTCCGGAAACAGAAACACCTCATTAATATCATTCAGTTCCTTCAGTTCAGTCCCCAGCTGTTTTTCCTGTTCCGCCAGTTTTCCGTCAAGCTCTCGTATCACACCATCCAGCCGTAGTATTTCCTCCCGGAGCCTCCTGATTTTTCTGTCCGCATCTTCGATCTCCTCCTCTATCCCAGAAAGCTGAGCTTCCAACCGTAGTTTTTCTTCCACTGCATGCTTGACGTCTGACTCTCTCCAGACGTCTATTTCATTTTCCAGCATACAGATTTTCTGCGTCAGCCTCTCAATATCCTCCCTGATCTCCTGTTGTTTTTTATCATTATCCTCCAGTTCTGATTCCAGCACATCCATAGCAGCCAGTAAAGACTCAGCTTTTTTGTGTGCCTCAAGATATACTCTGGCTTTTTTCCACAGAATATATTGATTATATCTGGTGTATTCTCTGTTTATGATCCCGAGATCTTTGTATGTATCTCTCAGGCTGTCCAGCCGACCTTCAATCTCGTCCATTTTCTCCATGGCATCCACCATAGCCCGCAAATCTTCATCTTCCAGTGTCTGCAATGAATCATTCAGGATTTCATAGGTCCGGCTGGGTTTAAATTCCTTTGAAAGCTTGGGCGCCCGTACCTTGATCAGCAGATTTACAAACTGCCTGTACTGCTCAATCCGGGGAAAACCGAAAAGCTGGCGGTTTACCTCCCTCATGTAATCACCCTGCGTGTCTGTGAAAAAGTTACGATCCCCCAGTAGATTTCTGCATTCCAGCTTGGAAAGAGGAATATATTGACTGCCGGCCTCCTTATAGAAGTTAAAGTCAATTCCCACCCTGCGGCCATCAAGGATCACAAATCCCCAGAAGCCCATTCCGGGTTTTCCCCTCTGAGCCCGCTGGCCAATTCCGATCGTACGATATTCTTCCGTCTCCTCGCGCTTAAACTCCAGAAAAAGATATCCTGTCACATCATCGGGTCCGCCCTCTGTCAGGAAATAGTATTCCATCCGGCGATCGCTGGTGCCAAACGGATCCAATCGACTTGGGGTCCGGTCCCCATCCAGGATAAAGGGAATAAAGCTTTGTGTTGTAATAGATTTTCCCGAAGCGTTCTGTCCCCGGAGAAGAAGTTTTCCATTCTCAAACGGAAAAATTTCATGATCATAGAGCCAGAAATGGACAAAGCCCATCCGATTCATATGCCATCGATTTCTTCTGTTTTCCTGATCCTGCATCGTGATCTCCTGTTTCTTTTTCAGTCAAACAGACTAAGCTGTCCATCTGTTTCTGATTTCTTTTTCCTGGTGGTTTTCGGCTTTGCCCTTGAACCGGCTTCAGCTTTATTTCCTCCTGTTTCTTCCGGTATAAGGGATTCAGGATGGAAATCGGCAGGATATCGTCCTGTAAACTTGAAAGCTGCCGGATAAATCCGGATCAGTTCCCCCTCCCGGCCCAGGAGCATCCATTCCTCCATATATCCTGTCACCTGGGTTTCCAGCTTTTTCTTCGGCAATTCCCTGAATTCTTTACTCCATGCCGCCTGGTACAGGGAGACTGTTTTTTCCAAAAGCGCTGAAAAATCCATTTTAGAAAGAAGAATCGTATCTCCTTCTTTTATCAACGCCTGAGATGATTCTTTTCCTGTGTTTTGGCTATCCCTGTCTTTCACATATTCCCGCAGGCTTTCACACACCAAAAGCACAACATCACAGATGGTTCCTGTTCCAGGGAATACCTCTCCGAAAGTGTCTTCCTCGTCAAGGACTAAAAAAGCGGCATTTTTATGAATATCCAGTCTGCCTGCCAGATTTTCATCCAGATATTTTGATACCCATTGACGCTGATTTTTCAGATACAAAGAATCCGGGTCTTCCGAAGTGGTCCAATACATGGCCGGGCATGCCAGGAGTTCCCTGTAAACCCGGTTGATCCTGAAATGTCCACGGTCGGTATCCGCCTCAGAGATATTCTCATTCTCATAATCCTTGCAGGATCGGAATCCGGAGGTATCGAAGGGAAAGCTTACTGCAAAAAAACGGGATAATCCTGTATTCTCATAAAGAACCTCCTGCCGGATATCCGAAGAGACCGCTTCAACATTTCCTTCATGGAGCAGGATCAACCCCTTTTCTTTTGCGAACTGCATCACTCTGATCAGACTGCGGCGCAGGGTAAAGGATGTCCAGTCAATCTCCATAACAGGCTTCAACTGGGCTTCCATCATATCAATCAGTTCCGATAGCAAAAAGGGTTCTCCATCTTCACGATCCTCCAGAAAAATCAGTAATGCACAAAACAATACATAATCCGATTTATCCGTAAAATCAGTGATCCCCATGAAGGGCTCTGCATGGGCCGGGATTTTCTCAAGCTTCAGAATCCTTTCATTGTTGATCAGGCGCCACCCGGGATATTCTCTGGCAAACTTTACAGCAGTTTCCAGGCCTTCCTTTGTTTTGTAGTACAGCTCCTTTTCCCGGTCTTTTACCACCCAAAACCGTTCCAGCAATGTTCGGAGAGCAGAAATATTCATTCGTTTTCCTCCTGATCCTGAAACTCAAATACATAATCCGGCATTTTCAGATCCCCGTCCTCGCAATGCAAAATGCAGCTTCCTTCATACTTTCTCAGTACAAATGATCTTCCATATTCTGTGATTCCCGTACCACTCTGCGTCATATTGGCCAGAGAGATCCACCGCAGCAATGTTGTCCGTACGCTTTCCGGAACAATATCTCTGATATCGGATACTGTAAGGCGGTTTCCTTTAATATACCGGTTTACCATCTGCCGATCCTTTTCAACCTTACGGAGATATTCTGTCCGTTTCTGCGCTTTCTCGATTTCCCGATCCATATACCCGTTTTTCTCGATCCGGGGACGATATGTCCTAATCCGGGGTGTCAGCAGAAACGCAACGGGGTCTTCTTCAAATGTGCTGCTGAAGATGCTGTCCGTCTGTCGATCCGTATTTACCTTAAAATGCCGTAAATGCTGAATACCAAAAACATGTGCTGACAGTCTGTGTGCATCATT
This sequence comes from Blautia sp., assembly GCA_017515325.1. Classification (GTDB taxonomy): domain Bacteria; phylum Bacillota; class Clostridia; order Lachnospirales; family Lachnospiraceae; genus Blautia_A. The sequence goes on along the minus strand of JAFWGA010000049.1, from coordinate 37,109 downwards.
CAGCGTTTCTGATTCCAAAAACATATTGATATACCGAATATAATCCGTTTTCCGGCTGATTCCCCAATTTTGAAGCTGAACAATCAGAGCTGCATTCTGAATAATTTTCTGAATGATCTCATTTGTGATATCCAATACCCTGCTGCTCTCACTTGGATAGCCATCTCCAGGAAGAAACCATCGGGTTAAAGCATTCCATTTCCCGTTAATGTTTTCCTGGATCACGAGCTCCAGGTCTTCCCGCTGTTCTGATAAAGGCCTTGGTATTTCAAGCTCTGCCGCGATCGCTTTTTTCAGTACTATGGATACGGTTTCTGCCTTAAGCCTGCGGAGTTTTCCGGCAATCCGCTCACTGTGAAGCTGAAGTTCACGGACAAATTCCTCCAGGTAAGAGATAAATCTGTCTTTATGCAGGACAAACTCAATCGACTTTAAAATCTTTTCACTTCTGCCACTGTAAAATTCCCTGAGGTAATCCTGATAATTCTGATTTACACATTTAAAATCTTCCTGCAGGCTGTTCCACCATTCACTGACCTTCCGGTTTTCTTCCCCTTGCAGCGTGCTGATCTGATCCAGTGCCTGTTCCATACGAATGAAATAATTCGTGGAAAGGTTTGCCGGTTCCAGATAAAGATTCTCCAGCTTCATAGCCATCCGCTCAATCTCTACAGAGGCCTCCGACATGGCATAGCGAAATTGTTTGTTTTTATAATCTTCTATCGTGTAAACCCTTTTGGGATCCTGAAAGGGCGTAAGGTTTTTCCATTCCACCAACGCCTGTAAATCAAGCTTAAGCTGATCCATGGAATAATCAGAAAAATCCTCCGGAAAGTCTTTCTGCAATAATTCCATAATTTCTTCTTTGTAGAGTTGAAAACGAATCCTCTGATATTCCAGATAAAACACCCTCATGATACAACGATATTTATCTGCATTCTGAGCAGTAAGGTAAGCTGCTTCTTTGATTGATGTCAATCGAGCCATCTATTTTCCTCTTTTCACTGTCCATTCCGTTGACCAGACGAAAAATCGGGGGAAGATTCATTTTTGTATATCCTTCTCGTTCTCATAAGAACCATTACCCGAAATTCATTATCTTTATCCATATGATTTTATATGAATTATCGCACATGTTCAACCTTATTCACAACCTGAAACCATCAGACAGTCTCTAAATACCATGGTTGTTCTATGCCGGCAGATTTCGCATTCCATCCGAGGATTTCCGCCGTCTGCCTTGCCCGGTCGATCCTATCCAGCGTAAGGTCAACATTTGGGGCAGCGCATCCCCCCCGGGGGCTTGTAGGTATTTCAGAAAAGCTCTATAATTTGATAACTACCAGAAAGGGGGAAAATTGATTATGCATATGGCAGATGCTTTACTTGCTCCTGCTGTAGCCGCGACAATGTATGCGGCATCCGGCACAGTAGCCGGGATATCCATTCATAAGCTGAAAAAAGACGACGAGCCACAAAAACTGCCTGTTATGGCCGTAACAGCCGCGCTGGTTTTCGCAGGTCAGATGATCAACTATACGATCCCCGGCACCGGTTCCTCCGGCCATATGTGCGGCGGCATGCTTCTCTCCGCACTACTCGGGCCTCAGGCCGGTTTTCTTTCGATGATTGTGATCCTCGCAATACAGTGTCTTTTCTTTGCCGACGGCGGTCTGATGGCCTTAGGCGCCAACATATGGAATATGGCCTTTTACGGCTGCTTTGTCGGCTATTATCTGATATGGCGCCCGATCATGCAAATTCAATGGTTTGGTGAAGGCAAATCTGCGCAGCGCACAAGGATCGTTGCCGCATCGATCATCGGGTGTGTGGTAACACTGCAGCTTGGCGCTTTCTCTGTTGTCCTGGAAACAAGTTTATCCGGCATTACGGAATTGCCCTTCGGTGCCTTTGTTGCGCTGATGCAGCCCATTCATCTGGCTATTGGTCTTGTGGAAGGACTGATCACCACCGCAGTGTTACTGTTTGTATATGAATCCCGGCCTGAACTGCTGCAGTGCATTCCGGTTGTTGGAGGAGAGAGTTCTAAACGCTCACTGAAGGCAGTGATCGCAATTCTTGCTGTCGTGGCACTCGTCGTGGGAGGCGGGCTGAGTCTGCTTGCCAGTTCTAACCCCGATGGACTGGAGTGGGCACTGTTCGGCAATGCGGAGAAAGGCTATGCCGAGAACATGGGCCTTGATGAAGAAAGCTTTGGCCTGTCCAGCAAGGCTGCAGATACCGCCGGTGCGATTCAGGAGAAGACCTCGTTCCTTCCGGACTATGCCTTTGCCGATAATGACACGGCTGTTGGCACTACGGTTTCGGGTATTGTCGGCTCGGCCATGGTTGCAGGCGTTGCCATTCTGATTTGTCTTCTGGGCGGATTCTTTCGTAAAAAGAAGATACCCTGAACAGATACAGGCAGATAGGAAAAGAGAGTATACCAATGAACAAGATGCAAAGAGCGATACGTGAGCTCTCTGAAATGGATGAGCTTGCCGCAGGCTCTTCCCTGATCCATGCGCTTCACCCTGCCGCCAAGCTGGTCACAACAGTCGTCTATATCCTCGTTACACTATCCTTTGACAAGTATGATCTGGGAGGTCTGGTACCGATGTTGCTTTGGCCGGTTCTGCTTTTCCAGGTCAGCGGAATCGAGGTGAAAGCATGCTTTTACAAGCTTCGCATTGTCCTGCCGCTGGTTATGGCTGTCGGCCTGTTTAATCCGTTCTTTGATAAGGCCATTCTATTACAGCTTGGCGGTCTTCCTGTTTCCGGCGGTGTCATCTCCATGCTGACACTGATGCTTAAGGGCGTTTTCTGCCTGATGGCTTCTTTCCTGCTGATGGCAACCACATCCATAGACAGCCTCTGTGCTGCCCTGCGGAAGCTCCATGTTCCAAAGCTGATCGTCACACTCCTTCTGCTGACTTACCGATATGTGGGGGTGATGACAGAGGAACTCGCTGTCATGACGGACGCCTATCATCTGCGTGCACCGGGGCAGAAGGGAATCCACATCTCGGCGTGGGGCTCCTTCCTCGGACAACTTCTGCTACGCAGCATGGATCGGGCGCAGGAGCTATATTCCAGCATGATGCTGCGCGGATACTGCCAGGAGTTTTATTATGCGGATTATCGGGCGTTTCGACTTGGGGATGCTTTGTATGTGCCAGCAAGCAGTACGGCTTTTTTCCTTCTGCGAACAGTCAGGATCGCAGAACTGCTGGGCAGCACAATTGTAAGGTAAAAAGAGATGATTGAATTTCAGCATGTAAGCTTTGCATATGAAAAGGACCGTCCCGTTCTTCAGGACCTGTCCTTCCGCATCGAGAAGGGTGAGGCTGTCGGCCTGATCGGAGCCAACGGAGCGGGCAAATCCACCGTGATGAAGCTTCTGCTCGGTCTTGCGGAAGGAGAAGGAAGAATCTTGGTGGAAGGAACAGAGGTTCGCCGGGATAGCCTGCCGGTAGTCAGAAGGAAGCTCGGCTTTGTTCTGCAGAACTCTGATAACCAGATGTTCATGCCTACTGTATATGAGGATATGTTGTTCGGACCGCTGAATTACAAGCTCAGTCGTGAAGAGGCCGATGCGCGTGTAGATGCCGTACTCGAAAAGCTGCATCTGGAGGATCTCAAACACCGCTATAACCACAAGATCTCCGGTGGTGAAAAGCGTATGGCGGCTATCGCTACCGTTCTTACTATGGAGCCGGAGGCAATCCTGATGGATGAGCCGACTTCCGCGCTTGACCCATACAATCGCCGTATCGTAATCAACACCATCCGGGAACTGGAACAGACCAAACTCATCACCTCGCACGACCTCGACATGATTCTCGACACCTGCGACCGCGTGATTTTGCTGTCGGAAGGCTGCATCGCGGCAGACGGCCCTGCCCGGGAAATTCTTTACGACAGGATGCTGCTTGAAAGAAACCGGATGGAGCTGCCACTCTCTCTCATGGGCAGAAGTGATTGAAGTGATCACCTTCACCTTGACCTGCAGGATGGAGATCGAAGCCTGAACAAATAGGGTAGAGGGAGGCGCAGCCGACTCTCTACCCCCGGCGGGGCGCCGGTCACCGTCAGGTGACATATTTCCTTTCGGCGCCCCTGCCAAACTATAGCAAACGACAAAGAAAACTTTACTTTGTCGTTTGCTGCGCCGGATTTGCGCCGCCTTTGGCGGCATATTTCCTAATCAAATCCGTGCGCATCCTGCCGGAGGCTTATCGTCAACGACAAATTACATTTGTCGTTGACGATAAACAGCCCTGCCGGATGTGACAATCTGGCAGGGCTCATTTTATTCATGTTCGCAGAATGTATCTTGAATCCGGGGCATGGTTTCATTCCGTGAAAGGACTGTCAGACATTATTGTATCAATGATGCTCTTACCCACATCAAAATTATTCTTCATTGCAACCTCAAAAATGTCCGCAGCTTCGACACTGTCTTCAGCTGCCAAATCCATCGCCTCGGCCGTTCCCCAGAGACTTTCGGGCGTAGCTCCAAGCATAAATACATCCATGTTAACGCTGTCCCGGATAATAATCAGGCGATCCAGCAGCCCCATCCATTCAGCAGTCCGCGCAACAGCAATATCCTCCATTTCTGCCGAGGTATATGGATCAGGACATTGATAGGTTTCTGCCATAAGCTGTGCATTTTGGTGATCGTAAGATCCTTTCCAGTAATTATCCCCCGTCACGGTAGTTCCCCGAAGCACCTGTGGATTCCTGGCCGCCCATTCTTCGTCTTTAAAAGCGTTCTGCATGTAATTTGTGGTACGTTCCGTTGTTTCTAATGGGATATCTTTCACCAGGGTGTAAACCTTTTCCATCAGATCCTGATTTAAAAAGATTACAGCCGCATCATCAAAATCAGCATCGTGAAACCAGGTGACCCCATTAGCATCAGCAATTTCCCGGCTGTCTGCATGGTGTCCCAAATCATAATCTACCGCTGCAGTGATGATAAAGACATCGCCCATCACCGTATTTCCTACAGACGACCCCGCACATCCGGTAGAAATGATATAAGCATCCGAAAAATCGAAACGTTTATCAGAAAGAATCGCCATGGTACCCAGCGCAGCATTTATTTTTCCCATTCCAAGTACAGAAAGCGCGATACCATCTTTATAATATAACTTAACTCCTTCTTTCCCGTTCGTTATTTCATATTCATCTGCTCCGGTCAGATAATGCTCATAGTAAAACTGTGCCTCACCTGGAAAGTCTCCAGACATTTCCCCGACTTCAAATTTGGGAAGCAGAAGCACTTTTACCGGCATCAGTGAAGATGAATCTGTCAGATCCTCTGTTTCGGCATGAGCAATCATCGAGATCATCATGATCGTCATAATAATGAATACAATACAAATATTCTTTTTCCATCCCATCTTTTCTTCCTCCGGTTTTGTTCCTCTGCTTTCACATTTCCTTATTTCCACCGTGTCATTCCTGCGGATGCGCATTAAGATATTCTGTCAATCCGGGCACAAATTTGCTTTTTCTCCCCAGACCCCCATCTCTAAAAATATAAGAAGTACCGTCATACTCATCATAACCCGGGAATGCCGCTTCAAAGACATCCCTGGACCGCCCGTCACAGTAAACGATATAGTCGGTTTTCACATCGCCCTCCCGTATCCCGACTTCGGCATACAGCAGATCCACCTGTACCGACTCGAACCCGTTGGGGAGCGCCTCCTTCATGCGTTCCGCCATCTCTCTGGCATGGTCTTCATCAATCACACTGACCATTCCGATACCAAATTTAACACCAGATACCTCATATTCCTTGTAATCGGAAAAAAGGATCTCCTCACCGGTCATACCGTCATAGGACAGTGCTTCGGAATGAAGGCCCTGATAGAAATTCTTGGCATCTTTTCTTAACACAATTAAGAAATGAATGTATTCATTATACCCGATGAAATGGGGCTTTTCTACCTCTTAGCGCAAAAAAGCTATCCTGGTTTCCGCCATGTAAAAATCTGTTGAATATCGTATGCTAATCCTGTAAAATAATATGATATTGGAGTCAAAAGGTCTTTTGACCCCAACTGATGCCAGCGCAAAAGGCCTGTATCCACGGCAAGCTTGCTTGCCAGTGGGGGCGAGGCTTTGTTTGCGGGGCGTCTGTCAGATCCTTTGTGACGACCAGTCTTACCTGGGAAAGGGTGTATCCATATGCAGGACAATCAGGCTAAATTCCATTCTGTCGGTGGTAAGCGGCTGATCCTTGTTGTAGAAGACGAAGCGATCAATCGCGCCATACTCGGTATGATCCTGGAAAAAGACTACGAAATCATTTTCGCCGAAAACGGAGAAGAAGCGCTTGGCGTCGTAGAAGAGAAGAATCGCTTCTCTCTTTGGTCATTCTTGATCTGATCATGCCTGTCATGCCCGGGCTTGAGGTGCTGCAGCGCATCAAGACCGCGCCAGATACTCAGAATCTTCCAGTTATCGTGGCCTCCGGAGACCAGTCCCAGGAAATCGAATGCTTAAATGCCGGGGCTAGCGACTTCATCCAGAAGCCCTATCCGGAGCCGGGTGTCATCATCGCACGTGTGCACCGCACCATTGAGCTGTTCGAGGGACGGCGGATCATCCAGTCCACAGAGCGCGATCCGCTGACCGGTTTGTATAACCGTGAATTCTTCTTAAGCTATGCCGAACAGTTTGACCAATATCATCGGGATACCCCGATGGACGCCATCGTTTTGGACATCAACCGCTTCGGTGTCATTAACGAGCGCTATGGCCGCGCCTACGCAGACGAGGTGCTTCGACGTGTCGGCGAAAAGGCGCGGGAGATGGTGCATGACGCAGGTGGCATTGTCTGCCGACGGGAGGCGGATATCTTTCTGGTGTACTGTCCCCACCGGGAAGACTACAAGGCTATTCTCGACAACGCCTCGATGGGTCTCTCCGGTGAACAGAACGCAACCAATCGTGTCCGCCTGCGCATGGGAGTCTATTCCAATGTAGATAAAATGCTGGATATGGAACGGCGTTTTGACCGAGCCAAGATCGCCTCAGATTCCGTGCGCAACAGCTTCACGCGAAACATCGGCGTTTATGACGACATATTACGCAAGGCCGAGCTGTATTCCGTGCAGCTGATCGAGGATTTTCCACGTGCGATCGAAGAAAAGCAGTTCAAGGTATTCTTCCAGCCAAAGTTCAATATTACCGGAGAAAAGCCCATTCTGACAGGGGCAGAGGGGCTGGTGCGCTGGCAGCACCCGGAACTGGGGCTCATCAGTCCCGGAGTATTCATTCCGCTGTTTGAGGAAAACGGGCTTATTCAGGATCTGGATCATTATGTCTGGCGTGAAACTGCCCGCCAGATACGCATCTGGAAGGACACTGTCGGCTTCTTCGTGCCTGTTTCTGTGAACGTTTCGCGCGTGGACATGTATGACGCGAACATCGTCTATACCCTGCTGGACATTTTAGAAGAGAGCAGACTGGAGGCGTCCTATCTCCATCTGGAGGTGACAGAGTCCGCTTACGCCGAGGATGCCGAGCAGATCATTGAGACGGTGAAGCGCCTGAGATCGATGGGCTTTATGGTGGAAATGGACGACTTCGGAACGGGTTATTCCTCGCTGAACATGCTTTCCACACTGCCGATCGATGTTTTGAAGCTGGACATGAAATTCATCAACACCGCCTTTGTCCAGGGGAATGATACCCACATGCTGGAGATCATCCTGGAGATCGCCCGATACCTGGCTGCGCCGGTGGTTGCCGAAGGTGTCGAAACCACGGAGCAGATGAATGCGCTGCGGAAGATCGGCTGCGACATGGTACAGGGCTATCTCTTCTCTCCACCTGTCCCGGCAGAGAAGTTTGAAGCCTTTCTGCAGGACGCAAAAAAGGAGACCGTCTCCTTGGAGGAAGCACAGCCGAAAATCCAGAGAAGAGAAAAAAGGTCCGCATCAAAAAACTCACCGCTGAAGCGATGGAGCGAGAAGCTGAGCATTCCTATGCACAAGGCCAGCAAAATCTTTATGCTAACGGCCTTTCTTGTTGCCACAGCCCTCTATATCTCCGACTCCATGGCAACCCATGGCTATCTGCGTATGGAACGGGCCAGCGAACGCTATATCATCGCCCAGCAGGCGGCAGCCAATCTGGAGGCCGGCTCTGACACCCTGACAGAGGCGGTGCGCAGCTTTGTGGTAACCAGGGAAATCCAATACCTGCAAAACTATTTTACCGAAGCCAACGTAACCCAGCGTAGGGATAAGGCGGTTTCTGATCTGGAAAGCATGATGTCTCGCGATAGCGCCGCTTATAAACGCCTGTCCAACGCACTTACCCTGTCCAACGAGCTGATGTACGATGAGTATGAGGCCATGAACCTCATTTTGTCTACCGGGGAATATGATGCCTCACTCATCCCGGATGTGCTCCGTCAAGTCGGGCTGAGCCCGGAGAATGAAGCAAAATCTCCGCAGGAGAAGTACCAGCTTGCGCTGAATCTGGTCTATGGTGACCGCTATGAGGACTATAAGGGGCGCATCCATAACAATACAAGCTCCTGTACGAAGGAACTGATCGAGGCCTCAGACAGGGAAAGGAAGCGTTTGAACGACAGTATGAGTGTTGTACTCAGCATCCAGACTGTACTGACAGTGGCGCTGCTTGCTGTGGTTCTGGCGATCGTACTCTACATCAGCGACTGGATCCGCAAGCCGCTCACCCACATGGTGGAGCAAATGCGCGACAAAAAGACCGTGCCGCCGACCGGTGCAGAGGAACTACGCTTTGTTTCGGAGACTTACAACGCGATCTTTGAGGAAAATCGCAGAACCCACGAGCGCCTGACCTACGGGAACCTGCACGATGCGCTGACGGGTCTTTACAACCGAAGCGCCTACAACTTCATGAGTCACGATCTGGACATGTCCAGAAACGCGCTGGTGCTGGTGGATGTGGACAAATTCAAGGGCATTAATGACACCTATGGCCATGATATAGGCGATCTGGTTCTCAAACGGGTGGCAGAGGTGCTGAAATACAGTTTCCGCTCAACCGATCTGGTGTTCCGTCTGGGCGGTGATGAGTTTGTCGTGATCATGTCCAATGTCGACAGCTCCATGCGCGATCAGGTCAAACGCAAGATCGACCAGGCAAACGTCATGCTGCAGAAGCCAACGGACGATCTGCCGCCGACCTCACTGAGCGTGGGGGTAGCCTTCGCAGATCGTGAGAATCCGGATGGCGATATATTCAAAGACGCGGACACCGCGCTCTACCGCGTAAAAGAAGCCGGCCGCTGTGGCTGCTACATCTACTGACGGTCCCTGGCCCCACCAAAGAAAAAAAGCACCAGTCTTGTCCCAAAGGACTTGGCTGGTGCTTCTGTTTGCAATAAGCTGCAGTGGTATCAACGCCCGACCTTGGCAGCCTTCTTTCTCTGGTACAGCATGCTGTCCGCCTGCCGGATATAGGAGACCAGAGGCTCCTTTGCGTCTGTACAGCAGGTATAGCCAATGGTCATCATCAACCGGTAGGGTGTCTCCTTTGACAGTTCCTCCAGGAGGGCGTTTACGTCCGTGATGATCGTCTCGGGATCTGACTTCTTGTCCATATCCGGCTGCCATGACATTAAAAACTCATCGCCGCCGTAGCGTGCCGCAAAGCCGCCGTATCGACCTATCGTTTGCTTTAAGGCCTGGCTGCAGAGAATGAGAGCCTCATCCCCGACAGCATGACCGTATGTATCGTTGATCTTTTTAAAATTGTTCAGGTCGCCCATGTACAGGTACAGCGGCTTTTTCTCCGAGACATTCTTTACCTTGTCGCTCAGATAATCCTCTGCCTTGCGGCGGTTATTCATGCCCGTCAGGGCGTCGGAATTGATGTTAGCCTCCTGCATGGTGATAAAGATCCCGACAATGGCCGAAAAAACGGCAGCCGGAAGGATAGACGCCTTTTTCAGGTGACCGTCCACTACGACAAAGACAATGATGAGCAACACCGAAATAAACAATGTGGCGTTCGTTCTGCGCAGAGAACGTATTTTTTTCCGCATCATATTGACAAGCGCTACGACCGCCACGATCAGCAAATAAAGGGTGACAGCACCCAACGTCGACAGATACATCAGCCCGTGAATAAAATACCCCTCTTCGCTGAAATGAAATACCAATCCCGTCCACGGGTTCGTAGCAATCAGCAGCGTAGAGAACGCCGCAGGCAGCCACCGCAGCCACCTGCCCACGCCGGATTGCAGCTGCTTCAGCTGCAGCTTTTCTACCACAAAGAAAAAGAAGAAGGTCGCGCAATTCTCTACTGACCATAGACTGGCTGTGCATATGAACATCATTGCGGTTCTCGGGGGCTCAATCAGATCATACTCCGCCAACGTCCATAAATTATTGAACAGCAGATATGCCATATGCGTGCCAATCAGGGTATAAAACCACATGTACTCGTCTTTTCTGGCAATATCACGGTCTGTTTTTACCAGTATAAAAATGTCCAGCATCAAAAATGTCAATTGGAAAACGCTGAACGCGATCAAAACGTCATTGTTCAAAATTTCCCTCTTTTCTCTTCTGCCAGTGCATGTTCCTTTTTCCAAAACATGGCATGAAGGATTCATATTAACCATTGATATTTTGGATTGTTAGACAATTATATTCTTACTTGAGGCATAAATCAAGCGAAACATGAATGCGCGCATGCTGATCTTACCTTTCTCGGTATTTCACCGGTGCCAGGGAAAGCTTCGACGTCAGCCAGATAAGATCAGCGATACAGCTGAAAGAATCGTACTGTATATACTGCCCCAAAGCGTATTCCGGTTTCTTATCAAATGAAAAAGGCAGCAGCGGGACGATTCCCTGGCTCCCGCCTGGCTGCATATCACAGAGTATTCAGTCCAGAACAGGCTCGTTGAACTGCTCCAACAGGTCATTGGTGTCTATCACAGACAACTGATGCTCTACAGCAAAAATCAGGACAGCGTCTCTTTTTTCTCTCTTTCCTTATCTCTGATTCTTAAGCTTCTTCAGAATAAACCTCCAGCAGTCTTCCGACATGCCGCGTTTCAAAAAACAAGTCCTTATTCAGCATCACAATGATCACAGCAGCAATGGTTACAACGATCGTTTCGACACATTTGGTTAAGGGCGTCATAGCGATCTTCTCCTGCATGAAATTGACGAACAGATGGAAGACCATACAGGCCAGTATGGAACGGTCACTCACAAGATACACCCAGGTGATAATGAACCCGAGCGGGATTCCACTGAGAAAAAAATTCACCACATACAAAGGATTAACCATCAATCCTGCCTGATAGGTTCCCTTGATGAAAATCAGCGGAAAATGCCAGAATGACCACAGTACCCCGAAGATCATGGACTCCCAGAACCAGTTCATATAATTACCGATTGAGTCTTCGCAATAGCCCTTCCAGCCTACCTCTTCAATGATCGATGCGAGTGTAATGGTAACCAGTGCATTTCCGATTCCTACTCCTGTAAAAGAGAAATCATCGGTAAAGGAAAACTGAGAAAGAGACTGGCCAAAGGCAAGGGACAAAAGAATTGAACAGGCCACAATGACCGCGAACACCAGCACCGCAAAAAAGACGTTGAGCCACTTGACTTTATAAAATCCGACAATCTTGTTCCTGAGGTCTTTTTTCAGCACATCCGAACCTGACACAAGCACAAATATGGTTGAGACAACTGCGGGAGAGAACAATCCGATCACCATGAGAATTGCTCCTGTATTTTCCGGGACAAAAACCGCCGGAATCCAAAAGACCCAGGTAAACAGGTAAGCCAGCAGGAAAAACAGAACCGGGCGGTAATGATAAGTCGGGGAGTCATATGTTTTCATAATCAGCCATCCTTTCGTATGAATAGAATTTGCATAAGTATTATAGTACTATAGCAAACAGAATATTCCGTCCATCAGCTGCCATCCGATGAGGACAACGGATTTTCAAGTTCCTGAATGCTCTTCGGAACCAGAATGAGTCCCGCTATCACGGCAAGACAGGCTCCTGCCGTCAATATGACGGCAGCCGCTCCTCTTCCGACTCCACGCCCTCCCATTCTTCCAACAGCATCCGCGGCGGCACCGGAAACTGCATAAGCGACCACGTATCCGAGCTGGGAGAGGAAGCCGATCAGCCCCCACGCCCTTCCCTGAGCCTCATCCGCTATATTCGTCCGCGTCAGGTAATCCAGGCAACTGTTGGCAAAGGGCAGTGTCGAGAAAAAAAGAAAGCCAGACACACACAGAGGGATAATATTTTCAAATACCCCGAATCCGACCATAAAGCTTCCGGCCAGGATCAGCGAAATCCCGAGTGTCCTCACATAGTGTCCCTTCAGGCCCCGGATTCCCAGGATAAGACCCGAAACAAGCATTCCACAGGCGCAGATGGTTTCTGTCACTCCAAGAGTCTTGGCATCTGCAAACGCGAGGATAAGCGGTTCCGCCAGAATCTGGAACATTCCCATGAACAAAGTGACCGCCGAGGATATCGCCACCAGCAGCAATACTCCTCTTTTAGCGCATATGACATGCCATCCTTCGGCGATACTCTGGGTAAATGACTCTTTTTCCTCGGTGACATTCGAATGAATCCCCTTTCGGACAACCGCGGCACTGACAACTGTCAGGAAAAAGGTACAGATATCAATCACAAGCAGAAGCTTCACATCACTCACCGTCAGCAAAAAACCAGCGATAACCGGTGAAAAAAGGTATCTGGCACTTCCCGCAAGGGAGACAAGGCCGCTTGCCTTTGCATATTCCTCCTTTGTCAGAAGATCTGTGATCGTCGCCCGGAAGGACGGCTCCAGGAGCGCGGAGAACACAGCGCTCACACTCACGCCCAGGCAGATCTGGTTCAGGGAAGCGCCTCCTCTCATCATACAAAACAGGATATACACGATTCCCAGCGCAGAGCACCCATCCCCGATCATCATGAGAAGCCGCCTGTCATAACGATCCGCAAGAACACCGGCCGGAACACTCAGAAGGAGCGTAGGAAGAAATCCAAGAAGCGTTATGAGCGCCATACTCGCTGCGCTCCCTGTCTGCTGGAAGATATACACGCCAAGCCCAAAGCTGGTAAGTCCTCCTCCTATGGAAGAGATCAGCTCCCCCGTCCACAGCAAAAGAAATTTTCTGAAATTGCCTGTTTTATTCATCGAGTCAGACATTTCTCTCTCCTCCACAACCTTTCGCCCTGTGCGGTAACCGCACAGGTCAAATCAATATCGAATCAATTCCTTCACAAATTCCATCGTGCCTTTTTTCGCCCCAAGCATTTTTTCAATCAGATCGACAAACACCGTGATGTCGTCTTTGGAATAATGGCTGTGCTCATCAAACAGGCCATTGCTGACAATCAGGATGATTCTCAGTCGTTCCGGGATATGATCGCAGCAAAAAATACCTTCCTGTACTCCCGCCTCCACCACTTCCGCCAGAATGGGGATGATGGTATCGATGATTTTCCGGTTTATTTTTTCATGCATGAGGATATTCTCGAACTGATTCAGCGCATCTCCTATCGTCTGTTCATCCTGTGTCGGGCGGAATGCTGCCATTATGGCCATGATTTTCTGAGGAATCGGCTGATCTGAATGAAGCATCAGCCTTGCCTGCTGTTCTTCCTCTTCAATCATCATCCCGATCACTTCCTCAAGCAGTTGTTCTTTGCTTTTGAAATAATAATAAAAAGTGCCCTTTGCGATACCTGCTGCCTCGATGATCTCGTCCACACTCGTATTCTCATACCCACGGGTAAGAAACATCTTATATGCGATCTGTAGGAGTTCAAATTTTCTTCTCTCTCCCTTTTTCATCTCATCCCCCCTTATCGACTATTGGTCTGTTTTCAGTATAGGCTTCATTTCAGGATTTGTCAATCATTTTTTCGACTTTCGGTCGATTTTCTTGTCTGCACATTAGTCTGAAAAACTCATAATGCGGCTCTGGGATAAGCAAAAAAGCCCGGCCAGCTGCTTTCCTGTTCGCAGAGAAGGCAGCCAACCGGACTCTCATATTCCCCAGAAACTCCATCGGACTTTAACTCATTCAGGGTGCAATCACTCTAAAACTCCTTTCTTTCCATCACCTTCACACTGCAGAGATATGAAATGCTGCAAAGGACAAGACAGATGCCAAAGGAAACAGCAAGCCCCAGCGCAGGAGAAAGACCCTCCAGCTTCATTGCCAGTCTTTGCAAACTGCTTTCTTCCGGAGTTACCAGTCTTTTCATGAAAAAACTGCCCGCGATCACAGCCCCAAATATCACAAAGAGAACGATTCTGCTTTTCTCCGCACCGAACCTGAGCTGAAGCGGAATCATGATCGCTGCCATCGTCATCATCATGGGGACAATCATCAGCATCATGGGCAGCTCTTCTGCCAGGCTGACAGCATTGCCCCGCACCGTTTCCAGGACAAATGACACGATCACGGCAACAATCCATGAAACAGCGCTCATGCCCGCACAAAACAGATATTTCTCCAGAACATAAGTCTTTCTTTTTACAGGCAGGGTCATGAGAAAGGCAAAACCGTTGTCATATTCATCGTAGCTGATTGAGCCTATGGCAAGGATAATCCCCAGCATGACGAGGTAGCCGATAATAAAAGTACCCTCTGTGGAAATTCCCATGATCAATGCCATAAAGACAAAAATAACCAGTGTCTGCTTTCTTTTCACCGTCAGCCGTAAATCCTTCTCTAACAATCCGCTCATATTCATTTTCCCCCTCTTCGTACCTGTCTGCCAGCCTGGCAATCCACCTTCGGATAACAAATGGCGACAGAATCAGTCTCCTGTCATCATGAGAATAAGATCATCAATACTACCGTTTTCAATGACGATTCCCGGATAATTCTCCAGATAAAACTGCTTTTCATTGGTAAAGCAGGTATAACCAAAAGCGGTTTTTTTCGTCCCGATAATGTAGCTCTTGTCCAGACTGTCATAGGCTTTCCCATCAACCTTCAATATTCCGTACCTTCCGAGGATGGCATCGGTATCCTCGTGAAGAATGACCCTGCCGTCATTGATCAGGTATATGTCGTCGCATAGTCCCTCAAGATCCGTAGAAATGTGAGATGTAAGAAGGATCGAGCCATTGTCATTCTTCGACAGATACTCTCTTAGCAGGTCAAGGATATCATTTCTCGCCTCAACGTCCAGGCCCGCAGTGGGTTCATCCATGATCAGCAGATCCGCCCTGTGGCTGATCGCCGTAAGTACGCGGATCTTTGCCTTCATTCCGGTTGAAAAGTCCTTTAAGGGTTTATTCATGGGCAGCCTCTGCTGCGAACAGTATGCCCGGAAAAATGATTCGTCAAAGAACCGGTACATTTTCCGAAGAATCCTGATAATGTCCTCAGCACTTAAGTAACTGCTGAAGCCCGAATCGGACAAGGCCACGCCCATTTTCTCTTTATCAGCGACAGTGAGCTGAGCGATGTCTTTCCCTCCTATCGTTACCTTTCCGCCATCAGGTCTGATCAGCCCCAGAATCGCTTTGATGATGGTACTCTTTCCTGCTCCGTTTTTTCCTACGATGCCTGTTACCCTTCCCTCCAGGATTTCCATGGACACATCCAGCCGGAAATCACCATAGTTTTTGATGAGATTTTCAATCTTTACCATCAGTAGTCCTCCAAAATCAGTGCAACGATTTCAAGAATCTCTTCTTTTTTAAAGCCCACGTTCTTTGCCTTGCTTATGGCCGCTGAAAGATCGTCCTCCACCAGCTTTCTCCTGGCCTCCATAGCAAGGGAGCGGTCGGTTGCGGCAACGTATGTGCCCTTTCCGTGAACTGTGACGACAAATCCTTCCTCCTCAAGCTTGTCATAGGCCTTTTTCACTGTCAAGGAGCTGATCCGAAGCTCTCCCGCAAGTGCTCTGACAGAGGGGAGTACTTCATTCTCCTTTAGTTCGCCGCTTATGATCTCATTTTTCACCTGATCCATAAGCTGTTCATAGATCGGTACCATCGAGGAATTGTTTAATATGATATGCATTTTTCACCTCCCCCCTGGGAAACAATTTTGTCTCCTCTTCTGTTGTAAACAGTATATAACAGTGCATAACTGTTGTCAACTGTTATATACTGTTTTTCAAAAAAAAAAAAAAAAAATCAGGCTCACCTTTCATACAGCGACAGGAGCCTTCGCCTGTCCCCTAAGGCACTGTCATTGCCGTGGCCAGAGCCCTTCCTATTGACACAAAATATCATTTAGTGTATCCTTCCCAATAGAACACAACAGC
Organism: Blautia sp.; assembly: GCA_017515325.1. Classification (GTDB taxonomy): domain Bacteria; phylum Bacillota; class Clostridia; order Lachnospirales; family Lachnospiraceae; genus Blautia_A. The sequence continues at coordinate 20,803 of JAFWGA010000049.1, read as the reverse complement.
CCTATCTTTACGATACAAGGAGTTTTTTATGTCCCCTGCCATTCATATAGAGCTCGATGCCCTCTGCCTTCTCCTGCTCTGTACCATAACCTATCAGAGCCATAAAAGTGTCAATCAGCAGAAGGACCGCATTCTGTTCAGGACGACATCCTATGGTATCATCTTTCTTCTGGTTCTGGATATCCTGTGGGTACTGATCGAGGGCCGCATCTTTCCAGGCGCAATTCCCCTGAATCTCATCATCAACGCCCTGTATTTGGGTGTAGGCGTCCTCATTGGCTGTCTATGGTATCTGTATGTGCTGGAAACCATGGGGTATCAGGTCACGAAGGGGATCCAGGCCTTAGTCCTGAGCCCCGGTGTTTTCTTCATCATTCTCAACCTGATCTCTATCCGGACCGGCTGGATTTTTACTGTCTCCCCCGAAAACATCTATCTGCACAGTTCTTATTATTGGGTGCAGTTCATCGGCGCCTACGGTACTATGCTGTTCTCCTTTGTGCATATCCTGATAAAGCTGATCCGCCATGATAACCGCATCCCATACCGCGACATCAATAAGCTGCTCAAGTTCTATCTGATCCCCGTCATCGGATCAATCGTCAGTCTGTTTCAGACCGGTATGCCCGGGACGTGGACGTGCGCCGCCATTTCCGTTGTCCTGATCTACATGGGAGAACAGGATCGTGAAATTCTTTCCGGCATGATCACAGCCATGGCGGCGGATTACAGAAGTATCTACTATGCCAATCTCGATGAAAATGAGTGTGTTTGCGTGAGGACCAGCGGAAACGCTTCTGCAGATAAGCCCAGGGAAGGCCAGGAATTTCCTTTTTTGGAGGGGTTTACCCGATATGCCGAACACTATGTGGTTGAAGCAGATAAAGAGGCCTTTCTTCAGTTCATCAAACCGGAAAACATATGTGCCGGGCTGGCAAAGGAAGCGATGATTTCCCTCCGTTATCTGACCGATAAGGATGGGGTGGAGGAATACGAAATGCTGCGAATCGCAGGTGTCCGTACCATCGAAGATCGCGAGGACCACATCGTACATGCCATCGGAGTAGGCTTTTCCAACGTGGATCGGCAGACAAGGGAGGCAATGGAACAGAATCGAGCCCTTTCTGACGCTTTACTGAAAGCCGAAGAAGCCAACGCAGCGAAGACATCCTTCCTTAGTTCCATGAGCCATGAGATCCGCACTCCGATGAACGCGATCATCGGTCTGGACAACATCGCTTTGCGTGAGCCCAATCTTACCCAGCATACCCGTGATGAGCTGGAAAAAATCGGTTCCAGCGCACGCCACCTCCTGTCTCTGATCAACGACATTCTGGATATGAGTCGTATTGAATCCGGGCGTATGGAGCTGAAGAAAGAGGAGTTCTTTTTCCGGGAAATGCTGGAGCAGATCAATATCATCGTATGCGGCCAATGCGAGGATAAAGGGCTTTATTTTGTCTGCAGACAGATCGAGCCTTTGGATGAATACTTCATTGGGGATGACCTGCGGCTGAAGCAGGTGATTATCAATATCCTGGGCAATGCCGTAAAATTCACTGATGCTCCCGGCACTGTCACCTTTGCCGTGGAACAAACAGATGTGGACGACATCACCAAGAACCTGCGTTTCACCATCAAGGATACCGGCATCGGTATGGATGCCGCCTTTATCCCCAAGCTCTTCGAGCCCTTTGCACAGGAGGACGCCACCAGCACCAATCGTTACGGCGGAAGCGGCCTTGGTATGGCAATCACCAAAAAAATGGTCGATCTGATGGGTGGCAGAATCGAGGTTGAGAGTGAAAAAGGCCAGGGCACAACCTTCGTATTAAATATTCCTCTTCAGCCGGCAAATCATGTTCCTGTCTCAGAACCTGTTGATGCGTTCGAGATGAGTCTTTCCCTTGCCGGACTTCATGTTCTGATTGCCGAGGATATGGAACTGAACTACGAGATCATGGCTGATTTGCTTGAGATGGAGGAGATTACCACTGAATGGGCAGAAAGCGGAAAACGTGCCGTAGAAATGTTTGATCAAAGCGAAGAGGGACATTTTTGCGCTATCCTTATGGACATGCGAATGCCTGTCATGGACGGATTGGCTGCCACCCAGGAAATCCGAAGGCTGAACCGGCCGGACGCGAGGACCATCCCCATCATCGCCCTCACAGCCAACGCCTTTGAAGAGGACGTCAGGCAATGCCTGCAGGCAGGCATGAACGCACATCTGTCAAAGCCAGTGGATATCGGTCAGCTGATTTCTCTGCTTGGCAGATTGCTTTAAAGCCTTTATCTCAGAACAAGAATCTTCTGTAAAGCTGAAATAGGGCAGAGAGTGGCTTTGCCGACTCTCTGCCCTATTCTTGAACCACGTGTTGTCAAGGGCAACAACACATGGGGTTTTTCACCACAGGTTTACAGATCCGTTTTCTTTGCCACGTACCCAATATGCCTTGTTATCCGCAGGCTTTATATAGACGGATTCCGCATCAGAGGGAATACGGTTCAAGACCTCCTCCTGTGAAATTGTCCCGCCAAACTGGGATTGGACGAAGATCATCGGCTGCTTTCTGCCCTTCTTCTTATCACTCGCTACAGTTTCCAGTCCAGCAAGGGGATCCGGTAGATCAAGAGCTGCCCCGGCCCCAGAGGCTGCAAGCTCCTTTATCCTCTTCAACACCTCTTCCTTTGGTTTGCTGCGTCCACTCTCATAATTTGAGATCGCCGTCCTGCTCACACCGAGAAGCTGGCCGAAAGCGCCAAGAGAAAGATCCAGCGACTCCCTTATCTTTTTTACAAGTGTGGGGACGTCCAAGTCCTCGTCAGTTTGCCTGGGCGTTACCATTTCTTCTATTTTCTTCGCCACCGCTTCCGGTATCGTGCTGCTGCCTTTTTCATACCGTCCCAGCAGCAAAGGTGTTATATCAAGCTTCGTTGCCAGCTCCTTCCTGGTCAGTCCCAGAGATTCCCTGATCTCCTGAAATTCCTGATTTGTCATGTTCTTTCTCCTCTTTACGCGGCTTCATCCTGTTCGTCTTCGATATAGCGATAGATATATTCTTCCGCCAGTTCATCGATCCTGCCATTCGCTTTTTCCTCTTCCAGGAATTCATTCACATATTCAAGCAGGTCTTCAGAGCCTTTCGGCATAAGCACGCCAAGCTCCCCATGTGTAAACGGTTCATAGATAAGCGGCGCCGCAAGCCTCTCATCCTGTCCCACGTAATAGCCAGCCTCCATAATCTCCGTGATCATAACGTCCGCCTCACCGGAGGCGACCAGGCCTGGGATCTCCTGATTGATGTCATGGATCAGCAAAGTGGCATCCGGAAGGTTTTCGCGGGCGAATTTTTCATTCAGTCCACCGGGATTCTCCATCACACGGACTTCCGGACGATTGATGGCTTCCAGAGAGACATACTGATCCGCGTCCTCTGCACGGCACAGAACGGTTTTCCCGTTTCCAAGATAGCCCTCGGACATCAATGCCTGTTCCTTCCTTGCATCAGTAATGGTTATACCACAGATGGCCAGGTCAAATTTTCCTGCCAGGGTATCCTCCATCAGAGTCGGCCAGGATGTCTCTACATATTCCACTTTCACACCCAGGGATTCTGCCAGATCTTCTGCCAGCTCTGCGTCAAATCCAACATAGGTGTCTGTCTCAGGATCCAGATAGGACATGGGCTGGTAATCGCCTGCTGTCCCGACCTTCAATACCCCGTTTTCCTGGATTTCCTCCACTACAGACCCGCCTGAGGCAGCTGTCACAGAGATTGTAGTCATACACAAAAGGGAAACGATAAACAGCAATCTCCAGAACATCTTCTTCATAACAACTACTTCTCCTTTCTCTGGTCTTTCAGAACTGAATAGGGAAGATACAATCACTGCTTCAGTTTGAAAAAACAACATGCCAATCTTACTTCCTGCCATTCGATCTGTCAACAAGTTATAACCTCTTCCCTCCCCGGAGGCTACTGTTCAGTCATGTATGATTCCAGTGCAATAAGCCTGTCCTACGGTAAGCTTTCCTGACAGTAGGGCGAGGCTATATTGCGCGGAACAAGCGTAGGAATCATTTTTGCCGCAGAATCGCAAGTGTAAGCTGTCCACCTGAGAAATTACAGAAACCTCTCGTAAAAGGACTTCCAGACCTTTGATCCGACTTTCCGTACTGTCCCCGACACACTGCGATTTATCCTTCCCGTTACTGTTTGATAAAGCCAGGCGGCCACAAAAAACCAAATACTGTAGCACAGGGAAAAAGAAAGAATTCGCCCTACCAACGGAATGTCTGCAAAGGCATTTGAGAAATCCCCCCAAAGAACCGGTCGAAGGATTTCCCTGATCAGCAGATTCTCATGAAGAAGGTAGAAGACAAGAGATAAGCTGGACAGTTTATTTATGCCCCGACTATGAAACTGAAAGCTATTCGCGATCTCAAAGAACCCCAATGCCGCTATCACAGAAAAGGGATTTGAAATCTTTGCCCAAAACAAAAGCCCTGCCGTTTTTTCCGAGAGGGGATGAGATAGATAATTCATCCCGGTAAGTATTGCCAGACCGATGATGCCTGTCAGAACAAGAATACAGCCTCTCCTGAATGAAGTACTTCTGTAATAACGGATATAGGAAACCAACATATAAACCGTGATAAAGACCAGCACTTCGCTATAGTAATAGCGAGGCTCATAACTGCCAAGCAGACAATATACCGCAAACATAATCACCATTACTGCAGCATGCTGCTCCCGGTTCAGGTGTTCCAGGATATGATTGATCCCCCCATGAATGAGATAGACAACGATGTAGCAGGTGATAAACCAGTTATGTCTATACATCACCGGAAAGAAACACTCCCTAACTGTTTCAGCCGGTAACGTGACATACGGGAAGGTTTGAGAAACCGCCAGCAAACATAGGACTGATATCAGGGCAGCGTCAAAATATATCCCGATCACTTTATCCGCTTTTGTATGGTTTTGCCTGCAAAGAAACCAGGCAGCACAGACCATGAAAATATGGTTTCCCATCATTCCCAAATGACGAAAGGATAGTATGACTATCTTCTGAAAACCATCAGGAGCATGATATAAGTCATAGCTATACGGCAGTTGTTCATAATACGTATTGTGAGTCGTATTGACGGTCATTGTAACGTGAAATACTGCGATCAGGATTAAAGCTATTATTTTCAATAGTTCAATCGAAGAATTTCGTTGGCCGCCGGATTTCTTCATGACACTCCCTTTCACCTCCCTGAAAGCACTTTACAGACATCTGTTTCTGCTGTTCGATCAGACATCAGGAAACCATCCTTTATCATGACACAGACCCAGATCCCAGCTGTCCCACCCGATCCAGCTGGGTTCATTCGCCGTGTCAAGCAGCAGCTTGTAATTCCAGTAGAAGTAACCGGAGCCATTCTGCCAGGCCTTCAGCTGTGCGTTTGCTATCGTCTGGTAAATGGCCTTTTTCTGGTCTGGGGTGAAGATTTCCACATTCTGCTCAAAGTCCATCCCATTGAGGGCGGACTGACCGCCTTTTGTATCTTTCCCTACCGCATAGGAATTGAAGATGCACCACTCCCCGACAACGATGGGAACATAAGACTGAACCTCCGCAATATCCTTGGCCCAATTCTCCTCGATCCAACGGACATAGCCGCTCAGAGACTGTTCACAGCCACAGGCTTCAGCGACCATCAGGTACTGATGGGTGTCTAAAATAATCTTGCCCTGAAAAGCAGGCTGCGTCAGGAAATCCTTCCATGCCTTCAGCTGAAAAGCATCATGGAAAACCACATACTGGTCTTTGTCCAGATGCGGCGCTATTCTCGCAAAGGCGTCCTGATAAAAGCCATACAGAAAATCCAGTGTGTTTGGGGCTGATCCCCTCGCCAGCTCCGGATCAACCGGTCTGTAACGCTCCGCCACATTCATGACCGTCCACATTGGCTCTGTGATCGGTTCGTTGAGCGGCGTAATCCCAAATAAGCCCTTCCGTCCTCCATAGCGGGCAGCCAGTCTTTCCAGGAGATTCAGGACAAATTCCACCTCTTCCGGCGTCTGGCTCCATTTGCATACGCCACAGATTCCGCCGTTATCAAAACCGTTCTGGGAAAGAGGAGCAGTATGTAAATCCACCAGAATTTTCAGGCCATATTTCTCTGCCCAGGTAAATGCACGATCCAGGTATTCAATGCAGCCGATAAACGGGGCACGGTCACCGAAAATAAAATAAGGAACCGGAATCCGGACATGAGTCAACCCTATGCTCTTAATCTTGGCGAAATCTCTCTCCGTTATGTACTCGCTGCGATGGATCAGGATACGCGCTTCATAAGCTTCCCGGGAAAGCTGTGTGGGAAGATAATACTCATCCTCTGCTGTTGTACCGTCAAAAAGGTGAGGACTCATCCACTTTTCCAGTACAAGCCAGTTGCCCAAATTCACGCCTTTAATAAACATATTGCCTCCTCCTGTTTTCTGAATGTTCTAATCTGACAGATTTTCTTCTGATGCCGTTTTTGTTGCCATGGCATTCGCCAGCCTCGCTTTTAAAAGCTCATATCTCTGTTTTTTTTCTTCCTTAACAAAGTGATCCTTCCGATCCTGTCGGCGGCAGTTACTGTAATCAAGAACCACATCTCCGAACTGCTCGCTGGTCAGGTCAAATACACAGCCATCGACCTCGTTAAAGCAGTGAAAATTGCCATCCTCGAGTGGGACGCCGTATACTGTACCGCCATACAGATCCTGGAGAAGGAATGCCGTTATGGAGCATTGTCCCAGTGTCCTCTTGTCCTTTGTCCAGTCCTTTCTCATCCTCGGTGCGCAAGTGTCAGCACACCAGATATCGGAGAGCAGATCATAGTAATGACGTGGTGTCAGGCCGTTAGCATCGATGATATCCGCAGTTTCCCATCCATAAAATCTGTACATCGTTATCCCTCACAGTAATCCCTGAAGCATCTGTATCCGTTCCATTTCCATAACCATACTGCTTATTGTATCGCATTTTAACATAATTACTATCCTTTTTACAAGTCAATGGCCGAAAACCGTAGTATCATGCCGATTACAGATGCCGAAATTCAGCACAGGATACAAATCATCAAGCAGGTTTATTTCGTTTTCCTAACAATGATGAAAAATGGGAAGATATTTTTTTCTTACCCCTTTTTTTCAGATTGAGGTGACGTATAAATAGACAGAGACGTAAAACGCCTCAAGGTTTAGAAGTATCATCGTACACAAACAATAAGGAGGATATAGAAATGAAACGTAATTTCCTGATCTTTGTACTGGGGCTTGTTGTCGCCTGCGGTACGCCGTCAATAGCAAGAGCTGCCGGTGGGCCGGAGTTCGCGGAAATGGAAATGGGACCGAAAGGCCAAGGGTCTGCCTATGAACAGATGCTGGGCAATGAGCCTGACTTCCAAGGATTCCAGAAAACGGACCAGGGCGAGCCCTTTGGAATACCCGGGAATGAGCAAGGCGGTCAAAATGGATTAATGCCACAGCCTCCTGTCGAGCCTGAAGGCAGCGAAACGAAGCGGCACAATCCAGCCAGGCACCAGCAGCACCCTGACAAGGGAGAAGGACAAGCTCCAGATCACGGAAAACAGTGGGTTCCCGGCAATGACAACCGGCAGATGCCTGGTCAAGGCAACCAGCAGGATTCCGGCAAAAACAGCAGGAACAATTCCACCAAAGACAGCAGGAGCTCTTCCTCTAACAACAGCAGGAACTCTTCCTCAGAGGACAGCAGGAACTCTTCCACCAAAGACAGTAAAAACTCTTCCTCAAAGGACAGCAAAAACTCTTCCTCTAAGGACAGCAAAAACTCTTCCTCTAAGGACAGCAAGATCTCTTCCTCAAAAGACAGCAAGAGCGGTTCCGACAAGGGCAGCCGGAATGAATCCGGCACGGACAGCCAGCAGGCTTCCGGTAATGACGGCCAGCAGGCTCCCGGCAGTGACAACCGGCAGATGCCCGGTATGCCAGGGCAGGGAGGTCCTGGCGGCTCCTCTGCTCCTACAGACTATACTGCCGCAAACAATCTGACGGAAAACACGGAAGGAGGCTCTTACTCCTCTGTTGATGATGATGAGAACGCCATCCGTGTAGACGGAAAAAACATCACCCTGGACGGCATCTCTGTCGAAAAAACAGGAGACAGCAACGGAGAGGATGCTGACTTTTATGGAATCAACGCGGCAATTCTGGCTCATAACGGAGCAGAATTGACTGTTTCAAACGCCAACGTAAATACAGATGGCGCTCATGCAAACGGCGTATTCAGTTATGGAAGCGGTACAACGGTAAACATATCGGATTCCACGATCACTACCAGTGGCAATAATTCCGGTGGACTGATGACGACAGGCGGCGCATCCCTGAATGCCACAAACCTGACGGTCAATACCTCCGGAAATTCATCCGCAGCCATTCGCACAGACCGGGGCGGTGGAACCGTAACGGTAGCACAGGGAAGCTATTCCGCAAATGGCGTCGGTTCTCCCGCCATCTATTCCACTGCTGATATCACGGTTTCCGATGCCACACTGGAAGCAGCCAATTCAGAAGCAGTCGTAATCGAAGGCGGAAACTCGGTAACCCTCACCGATGTTGCCCTTTCAGGCAACAACGCCACTTTAAACGGTCAGTCCACAACAAAGACCAACGTTCTGATCTATCAATCCATGTCCGGTGATGCCCAGGCGGGCAATTCCACCTTTACGATGACAGGAGGATCCCTCACCAGTGGAACCGGAGCTATGTTTCACGTAACAAATGTGACTACCCAGATCAACCTGACGGATGTCTCTCTGACCCAGGCAGCCGACAGTGATGATTTCATGATTCTCTCCGCGGACTCCTGGGGAAATAAAGGCAGCAATGGCGGTAATGCAGCCGTTAATCTGTCCTCCCAGGAGGCGGAAGGAAATATCCTGGTGGATTCCATATCCAGCCTTAGCCTTTCCCTCCAGGATTCCTCTTCCTACACCGGCGCTGTAAACAGCAGTAATCAGGGAAAGGTTTCCGTCACCATTGAGGATGGCTCTGTCTGGACACTGACAGGAGACAGCTATATCACATCTCTGGACGGTGACCTTTCTTCTATCGATTTGAACGGGTATCATCTTTATATTGACGGAACAGAAGTGACAGAATAACACCCTGACAGGCCGCCGAAAGCAACGCGACTCATTACTACTCTGTACTTTACAGTTACCGCAGCTCTGAGAACTGGATAAAGGGAAGCACAAAAAAACCGGCGCCAATGATTTCTCTTTGGCGCCGGCCATTTTATTCCTGTCCCATCCTGACTCGATCAACCCTTGACCGCGCCGGAGGTTACACCCTCGACAATATAACGCTGCAGCAAAATATACAAAATCAGGATCGGCAGCATAGCCAGGAGCAAGGCTGCCATAATCAGTCCCAGATCCGATGAGAATGTCCCGTAAAAGGCCTGTGTTGCAATCGGAATCGTGTAGAGCTCCTTCTTCTGCAGAACAAGGCTGGGCAGGAGGTAATCATTCCAGAAAGCCATGGCATCAATAATGGCTACCGTCGCGATGGTTGGCTTAAGCAGTGGGAACACTACCTTCCACCAGGTCTGCCATCTGGTACAGCCGTCAATAAAGGCTGCCTCCTCCAGCTCCAGCGGAATATTGGTATGGATCGCTCCATGGAACATGAAAGTAGCCATGGAAAGTGAGAATCCCACATGCATCAGAATCAGTGTCACTCTGTGGTTAAGGACACCGAAGATTCCTCCGTAAAGAGAAACCAGCGGAACCATAAGCACCTGGAAAGGAATGACCATGGAGGCGATCATAGCTCCGAAAAGAAGGCCACAGGCTTTCCATTTGTTCCGGACAATGACAAAAGCAGTCATGGAGGAGAACATAATGGTAAGCACCGTGGATGACACCGTAACGATCAGGGAGTTCGTGAAGGCCTTCCAGAATCCCATTTTAGACATGGCATTGGGGAAGTTCTCCAGGGTAAACCCTTTCTTCACGCCAATCAGAGACAGCGGATCCTTTACGATATCCACCTTCTCTTTAAACACATTGATCACGACCAGGATGAAGGGAAAGATAAATGCCAGGAACACCAGAATCAGGATAATCATGATAATGGCATGGATGCGTTTTTTTCTGGCCAGAGCTTTTTCGCTATCAGAGATCATGCTGCCACCTCCCCTCTCTTACCGACATAGACCTGGGTGACACCTACGATGGCACAGACAATAAAGAGAATCAATGCCTGAGCCTGGCCGGTACCATAGTTCTTATAGGTAAAGGCCTGGTTATACACGTGCATGGCTGCCATGACAGATTTTCCTGCCGGTTCGCCTTTGGTAAGGGAAAGGTTGACATCGTAAACCATAAAGCAGCGCGTGATGGAAAGGAAGAGACACTGCACGAAGGAAGCCCGCATAAGCGGAACCGTCACATACCAGGTAGACTGGGAAGGCGTACAGCCGTCAATCTGCGCGGCTTCCATCAGGGACTTGGAAACACTCATGAATCCGGCCACATAGATCAGCATCATGTAGCCCGCATACTGCCAAACAGATACCATAATCAGCGCGAACATAGCGCCGGCCTCTGTGGTGCCAAGGAGTCTGGGCAGACCAATGGCAGGAAAAGCTCTGCTGAACACGAACTGCCAGACATAACCAAGGACGATACCGCCGATCAGGTTAGGGATAAAGAAGCCTGCTCGGAAAAAATTCTGGCCTTTTACACCGCTGGTAACCATGTAGGCCAGCAAAAAAGCCACGATATTGATCAGAATAACCGCAATCACGGAATAAATGACCGTCCTTCCGAGCGCTGCCCAGAAGGTGCTGTCCGCGAAAGCAGCTGTATAATTTTCCAAACCCACAAAGGGTTTTTCCAGGGAAACGCCGTCCCAGCTTGTAAAGGTAAGATAAAGGCCATAGATGAAAGGCAGAACCACGACGCCGCAGAACAGAATCGTGGAAACACCCGCAAAGGTCAGAAACTGGCTTACCTTGTAAGACATTTTATTTCTATCCATTGTCACTCTCCGTTTGAAAAAAAAGGGCTGCTTTGCCAGCAGCCCTTTCCCTGTTATGGCAGGGGCGCCGTAAGGAAATATGTCACCTGGCGGTGACCGGCGCCCCGCCGGGGGGGGTAGAGAGTCGGCTGCGCCTCCCTCTACCCTATTATTTCCGAGCTGCGTATAGGAAGCTGTCACCGATGGCGACGCGCAGACTATAATCAGCTTTCACTCGGAGTAGTGGCTGCCCAATAAGCATCGATCAGATCGGCAAAGCCTTCGCGGTCTACGTCGCCCGCAAGATATTCCTGCATATTGGCGCCAACCTTTGCATAATGATCATCCGGAAGATAATTGTAATTGTCAACCAGAGCTCCGGCATCCGCGTATCCCTTTACGGACTGTCCAAGGGGATCGGTAACCTCAAGGGTGATGTTGGAGTAAGCGGGAACCAGAGCGCAGGTATCTACCAGGAAGCTCTGTCCTTCTTCATCATAAACCAGCCAGTTCAGGAAATCCTTGGCAGCCTGGCGCTGCTCATCCGTGGTATTGTCAGAATTGTCAATGAAGAAATACTTGGAGCCGCCGCCAACAAGCTTGGTGTTGTAGTTATCATCGTTCTGCGGAATAGGCATCATGCCCATCTCACCTTCCGGATCAAACTCTGCAAGCACGGACCAATCCCAGTTTCCTCCGAACATGAAAGCGATCTCGCCTTCTGCCAGATAAAGCTCAGTGTCCTCGCGAACAGCTGCCACAGGAGCATCTGCCGCGTAGTTGTTCTCCTTCAGGAGATCAAAGGTGTCCATCAGGACGTTGAATCTCTCGTCCTCAATGATCTTAGCGCCATCATGGAGAGAAGCGATGAAACCGGCCGGGTCTTCTCTGGTCTCATAAACCTCAGCAAGATAGTGGGCCGCCAGGGACCAGTCTTCCTTCATGATGCCAACCGGAGTATCCATGCCGTTCTCCTTGAGGGCATTGAGCACTTCCACAAATCCGTCATAGGTAGCACAGGAAGCGGGATCAAACTCTTCTCCCAGAGTATCCTCGATAGCGGTCTTGTTATAGATAATGCCTCTGGCCTCTACGCAAACCGGGAATCCGTACACAGCATCCCCAATGGAGATAGCCTGGGTGGTATCCTTAACCCAGTCCTGATCGGAAAGGTCAATGCCATGATCCGGTGCCAGGGAATAGATATCCTTTGCATCTACCATGGAGATGGTATAAGGCTCATTGGAAGCATATCTGGTGGACATATGTGCTGCTACGGTGTCGCTGGAATAGTAAACCTCTACATCAACACCTTTCTCTGCCGAATACTCAGCTGCCATTTCTTCAAGCTGGCTCTGGATTTCCATCTTGGAGTTGAAAATGGTGATAGATGTGTCAGCCGCCATAGCGGTTACACTGGCTGCCCCTACAAGAGCCACTGCCATCACTGCTGCAAAAACTGTTTTTCTCATAGCTGTAAAGTCCTCCTTTGTTAGCTAAGCTTTGTTCGGGCTGCCTGCCATTATTTATTATGGCAGTAACCGGTTTCGTTTTAATGTGTTTGTATAGTATCATGTAAAAACCGGCCCTGTCAACGACTTTCGTTCATGCATATTTTCCAAATTTCATCCCGGTTCCTTCATACACTTTTGCGTGCTGCTTTCATGCACTTTCGCGCTGCTGTTTTACCGGTAACTCCCATGCTCCATTTTAAACCTGTGCTTGTCCTCATACATAGCCTTGTCCGCTCGTTTAAACACCAGATCTATGGTTTTGTCGTCCGAGGCCAGGTCAGCCATCCCCACTGCGGCGGAATACCTCTCCCAGGGCTTAACGTCCGGATTGGCATAGGTCTGTGCATAACTGTTTTTGAGGCTTTCGACAAGCTTCACACGATTTTCGTAATCTACCCCCTTCAGAATGATGACGAATTCATCACCACCGATCCGGTATACCGGGGAATGTTTGAAATGCTCACAGATCAGGTGACAACAGCCATTGATATAGAAGTCTCCCATCTTATGGCCATATTTGTCGTTGATCCTTTTCAGGTCATTCATATCTACTATCACTATACTGAAGGAAATGTCTCCCGCCTTTATTTCCCGACTCAGTTCCTCAATCTTCCTGATGTAGGCCGCTTTGCTCCCCACACCCGTCAGCTCGTCCCGATAGACCTCTTTGCTCATCTGTCCGATCTGCTCGTCCCGTGCTCTGATGTCCTCCTCGACACGTTTGATATCCTTCTGCAGCGTATCCATATCATTGAGATAGTCGATAATATTGATCTGCATGGCACGAATCCCCTGATAGAGGATTTCTATCTCGTCATGGCTTCTAATTTCCAGATTCGCTACGCCGGCTTTCTTATAGCTAATATCCACGGAAGGTTTAAATTTACCCATTTCCACCGTAAGGAGATTTAAGGGCTTGATTACTATCCTGGTAATGAGAATGACCGCACAGACCAGTACGATACCGGTAAGCAAAACCACAGACAGAATGATATACAGCAAAGACATGTGCCTTTCTGTCATCACTTCGTCCATTCCGTAATCACAGCCAACCTGGCAAACGACCCTTCCCTTCGAGTCATATACCGGCACATAGGTAGAGCAAAGCCACCCCCAGTCGCCGGTAGAGATGGTCGGTTCAAGCGATGTGGACAGATCCTTTCCCAGGAAGGCTTCCTCTCTTTTTTCATAATAGCCTGTTTCATAGATCGGAGTCTCATCATCATCAATCAAATACATATCGTAGAGAGCCTCCGCGTCTCCACAGGCTATAATATAGAGATAGCGGACCGCCTCCATATTGGCCAGGAACTTCATCAGGTCTTCCCTGATCTTGACATACCGGTCCCACAAGCCATTCTTTTCCAGGTAATCCTGAATCAGACTCTCATCTTCCGTTTTCTCCGCGGTCTCTCTCAGGCTCTGAAACTCCTCTGATTCCACTGCTTCCCTAAGCTCTGCCATATAATCCCCATCTACGAAGGAGGAAAAGCTCCTCGCGGAGTCAAGGACGGCCTGCTTATAATATCTGTCGATCTGGTCTGCATTGATCCGGTATGCCTGTATGGCTGTACCGATAGAAACTGCCAGTACCGTAAAGAAGATAAAAAAATACAGTTTTACAGCAATAGATAAACCCCTTTTTTTCTTTTCCATTTAAACAGCCTCATCAGTTCCTACATTGACAGTCTCGTCTGCCTCACTTCTCAGGCTTAGAATCCCATCTCATAATGGTATCTTCAAACACCAGAGCCGAAACCGGACGGGCAAAATAATAACCCTGGGCCAGCTGACAGCCAAGCTTCTTCAGCAGCTGTATCTGAGTCTCCGTTTCCACCCCTTCTGCTATAACAGGAACCTTCATATTTTTTGCAATTTCCAGAATCAATTCGATAAATCTGATATCTTTTTCATTGTGCTCCATATTTCGAATAAAGGCTTTGTCCATTTTCAAAATGTCAATGGGCATGGACGAAAGCATATTCAGGGACGAATATCCGGAGCCAAAATCATCCATCTCTATCTCATAGCCTCTATCCCTCAGCTTATTGATCACACCGATCAGGTAATCAGCATTCTGGGTATATGCAGACTCCGTGATTTCCAGCTTCAGATTATTTCGGTCTATCTGGTTCCGCGAGGTAATATCCTCCAGTATGGCAAAGAGGTTCGGGGTAAAAATATCAATCCGGGACAGGTTTACAGAGACAGGCAGAATCAGGCCATATTTCTTTTGCCAGATGGATATCTGTCTTGCTGCTTCTTCCCATACATATCTGTCCAGGTCGAAAATCTGACCATTCTTTTCAAAAAGGGGAATAAAATCGTTTGGCATCAGCATCCCCAGCTCAGGATGTCTCCACCTGATCAAGGCTTCGGCACTGCTAAGCACCGGGACGTCTCCCTGGATATAATATTTGGGCTGATAATATACCTCCAGCTCATGCTGTTCGAGAGCACGCACAAGATCATTCTGAAGGATATGCTCACGCTGGTCGCGCAGGCGCATTCCTTCATCATAGATCATGAGATGCTTACCGTAGTTTCCCTTGATCATGCTGCATGCCGTTCTGGCCAGGTCAAACATTAATTCCGGCTGGACATCCTTATGCCAGGGCATAACACCCATGCGAAGGAGAATATCAGATGGGGTGATTTCTGCCTTGATCCGGTTTTGCAATCGGTCAAGCAGAGATTGATAATCATCAAAGTGCGGGCAGTATATATCAAACCGGTCGCTTTCGAACCTGCCTGCAATTCCTCCTGTCTCTGAAGTAAACAAACCGATTTCCTCTCCGATGGTACGCAGAATCTGGTTTCCATATTCCCGTCCATTCAGAGTATTGATAATGTGGAAGCGCTCAATGTTTACCACGATGGCATCCATTGGCTTCTCCATGTTTTCACTGTAAAGCCTGTTGGCATAGACAAAGAAATAATTGCGATTGTAGAGATTGGTCAGGTGATCCCGTTCTGTCTCCGAAATCAGCTTGCTGCCTTCACTTGCCTTCTTTCTTTCCTTCATGCCCAAGAGCAGAAGAAGAAGGAAGACAAGGCTCAGCAATGAGGCAGCAAAGAGAACATACGGCAGGTTATCTCTGATAAAATCCCCAAAGGTGACCTTTTCATCAGTGAAAGAGTAGTTTACCAATAACGTGTTAATCACCGACTCCGGAATAATACGGTTCAGTTTATTCAGGATAGAATAGAGCCAGTAGTCCTTCTGTCTGACGGCAAAGCATAATTCCATGACTTCCCCTGTTGTCACGGTGGAAAGCCTGTGCTTCGTACAGATATCACTGAAATGGTTTAAATGATAATTACTGATCAGGATACAGTCTGTATGTCCGGACGCCAGACTCTGAAATGCTTCTGTTTCATTTTTGAAATCAACTGTCACCCATTTAGGATAATGCTCCAGGAAAAAGATTTCCTGATTCATATCCCCTTCCAGAACAGCAGCTGTCCTTTCCTGGGAAGCCGATATCTCAAGATGGTCAGCCGTCCGTACGGCCAGATACATCTCTGTAGAAACTAAAGGGTCTGAAACAATAACGCCTAATTCTTCCCCATCATACAGCGTCAGATCCAAGGGAAAGAGGCAGTCGACCTCATTCTCCAGCAGGGCCTGAAGAGCTGCCTTTACGGTGTGATACGCTCGTGGTTCAAAGGTGAGTTCCGCGTTTTTTTCTACTGTCCTGGCCATTTCCAGGAAATCCGCCAAAGCTCCGGTGAGGTTAGAACTGACTGGGTCTGATCCAGAGAAAGGCAGGAAGTCGTCCAGGTATCCTACTCTGATTTTTCCATGGTCTGATACCCATTGTTTTTCTTCATTCGAGAGAAAGCCTTTCACTCCCTGAACATTATCATATTTTTCCGAAAGCTGCTCGTTAAAATACCGATTGTCCTCCAAAATACGGTTCATAGCCGCATCTAATCCCTGTTTTATATCCGGGCGGTTCTTATTGATACCAAAATAAATATCTGATGCTCCGATTTTGCAGACTGATACAATATCGTCCGACGTCCCAAGCGAGTCCAGGGAAACATATACATCTATCTCTCCGGCCTTCAGCAAAGCCACCGCTTCAACATCATTACATGTCAGTTCCACTATATCCGGATGAATATCATGCTTATCTTCCCATTCAACAAACAAGCCCTCCTGCAGGCTGTTTTTATTCATTCCTACCTTCTTGCCATTAAAGGTGGAAAAATCATCTGGATTGATCTGTGTATTTTCGCGGGTGATAAAGGCATGATATTCCTCTGACCCCATATGCTCTGCAGAAAATAAGATGCTTCCGGCTCTTTCCTCCGTAAATGAAATATCGCTCAGAAGGTCTATTTCCCCAGATTTGAGCATGCCAAAAAGCTCTGACCAGCCTCCCTCCACATATTCATAGGTCCATCCGGTAAAGGCGGCAATCCTCTGCTGATAATCATATCCGTAGCCAGAACGCCTGCCAAAGGAATCGGTATGGTTTAATGTGGATTCAAACCATCCTACCCTTACTACCTTTTTTGTATCCTGACCATCTTGCGTTTTACCAGTAACAGATAAAAAAAAGGAAAGGGTGATGCAGATAAAAACGATGAGGAAAGCTTTGGCCGGAGCTTTGCTGAACGCTTTGACAAAGGCTTTTTTTCCTTGTCCATGGCAGATGGAAATGCCGCGAATTAAAAGATACATTTTTCCCTCCCTCCTCTTTGGCCAGGTATAAAGCCCTGTCTGCCCGATAAAAAAGATCCTTCATATCCCTAAGGCCAGGCTTTGACGGCCGACAGCTCGCTGCAAGTGCGAGCTGCTGACCTGAATAGTTACCCGGAAGTATCACTGCATGTTATTTATCTGATCTGCTATTTCAAGCAGCTGGTCATAGCTGAGCGACCCACCGCCGAAGCTCAAAAGCCCCCGCAGCGGCATGTAGCGGATCATAGCCTGAGTCATCTCGTCTGTTACCGCTTCCGAGGCCGCTGAGTCACTTTCTTTTTCGTCTCCTCCGGCAAAGGTTTCCCTCATTTTCTGAAAGAGCGGTTCCACTACAGACATTGCCTTCGGGTTCTTTTCCAGGTCCATGTAGATGGAATCCGGTGAAACCGGATCCTGTGGTTCAGGGACAGTCCCCTCCACCTTCACGGACCGGCAAAGAACAATGTCACGGCTGCTGCGCCCGATCTGGATCGTATAATCCCCATCGGCCACAAACCAGTCGTGAAGTTTTGTATTCCAGTAGGCAAAGGCTCTCCTGTCCAGGGAAAAGGTGACAGTTTTTGTCTCGCCTGGGGAGAGTTCTATCTTTTCAAAGCCTTTCAGCTCCCTAACAGGACGGAATACCTCGCATTCCGGCGCCCCCACATAGAGCTGTACCACTTCCTTGCCGCTCCTGCTGCCCGTATTGGTCACATCCACGCAAACCGACAGAGTCTGGGTATCGTCCATCTCAGAAGCGCTGAGCTGAAGATTGCTGTAGGAAAAGCTGGTGTAGCTTAATCCGAATCCGAAGGGGAACAGGACCTCCATTTTTTTCCGGTCATAATAGCGGTAGCCCACAAAGACCCCTTCGTGATAAACCGCAGTATTCCCTTCTCCCTGATAGGTCAGGAAGGAGGGATTATCCTCAAGCTGGAGCGGGAAGCTTTCCGGCAGCCGTCCGCAGGGATTGACCTCCCCCCACAGCACTGCTTTTGTGGCGGCCCCGATGGCCTGTCCTCCCAGATATCCCTCCACAAGGCCTTTTACACAGGCAATCCAGGGCATTTCCACCGGAGATCCGTTGTAAAGGACCACCACGGTATTGGGATTTGCCAAGGCTACCCGCTCGATCAATTCCACCTGACAGCGGGGCATCCGCATATGCGAACGGTCATAGCCTTCGCTCTCAAAGCTGTCCGGAAGGCCCGCGACAATCACAGCCTTGTCACAGCCGGCTGCTGCCTTCACAGCCTGTGTGATCAGTTCTTCGTCTGCCTCCTCATTTTCGGTATCATATCCCTGGGAAAAGACGATATTGTCTTTTCCTGCCAGGGCATCCATCAGGCTCTCTACCCGGAAGCTGTTGATGTGAGAGCTTCCGCCTCCCTGATAACGAGGTTCCCTGGCGAACTTTCCGATCACGGCAACCTTCTCGTCTTTCCCAAAGGGAAGCACATGGTCTTCGTTCTTCAACAGTACCATACATTCCGAAGCAAGCTTTCCGGCAAGCTGATGCTGGCCTTCCATATCCCACTCCGTCTCAGGCTTGCGGTGGGAGAGATACCGGTCAATAACCGTCAGAATACAGCGAACCGACTGGTTCACAGCTTCCTCGTCAAGCGCCCCGCTTCGGACTGCCGCCACAATCCGGGCGTCATTGCTCCCGCCGCTGGCAGGCATCTCCAGGTCAAGGCCGGCCGCCACACCTTTGACACGGTCACTGACAGCGCCCCAGTCACTCATCACGTATCCGTCAAATCCCCACTCATTCCTGAGGACTTCCGTCAGGAGCCAATGATTCTGAGAAGCGTATTCCCCGTTGACCTTATTGTAGGAGCACATGACCGTCCAGGGCTTTGCCTTTTTCACCGCAATCTCAAAGGCAGGAAGATAAATTTCCCGGAGCGTTCTCTCATCGATCACACTGTCCGAAGACATCCGGCGATGCTCCTGGTTGTTTGCGGCAAAATGCTTGATGCTTGTCCCGACATTCCGGCTCTGCACGCCCTCAATCAGGGCAGCTGCCAATTCCCCGGCCAGGAAAGGATCCTCGCTGAAATATTCAAAATTCCGGCCGCAGAGGGGAGATCTCTTGATATTGACGGCAGGCCCTAAAACCACGCTCAGATTCTCATGCTGGCAGGCATCTCCAATGCCTTCCCCGATCCTGAGAAGCATTTCCCTGTCAAAGCTTGCCGCAGTAGCGCTCGCCGTCGGAAAGCATACTGCCTTGATGCTGTCATTGACTCCCAGGTGGTCTCCGGCCTCGTCCTGCTTTCGAAGGCCATGAGGCCCGTCGCTCACCATTGTCGAAGGGATTCCCAGCCGCTCAACTGCCTTTGTATGCCAGAAATCAGCACCTGACAAAAGGGAAGCCTTTTCTTCCAGTGTCATCTCAGAAATCAATTTTTCTATGTCCATTCCCATACTGTCCCTCTCTTTCTTTCTGCCATTTACTCCACAGTGCTCAGATCCCAGGCTTCATGGATCTTAGGCACGTCACTGATCAGGCGGCGGGTGTAAGGTGCCTTGGGGGTCAGGATAACCTGATCTGCTGATCCGTGCTCCACAAATCTACCCTGCTCCATAATATAGACCGTGTCCGAAATATAGTAAGCCAGACCGATATCATGCGTAATAAAGATGACCGTCATCCCGATCTCGTCCCGGAGATTCAGCAGCATATCCAGGATGGTAGCCCTGGAACAGGCATCGATCATGGAGGTCGGCTCGTCAGCCAGGAGAATCTTAGGCTTCAAAAGGAAAATCCGGGCGATCATCAGTCTCTGCATCTGCCCTCCGGAGAGTTCACAGGAAAAGCGGCCATGCCTCCAAAAGGAAGCATGGCCGCATGCCCCACCCGTCGCTATGCCGGACTGACCGGCCGATTCAATGAAGCAATCAGCCTACCAGCTCCAGGTCATACAGTGCAGCAATTCCGTAACCATCGGTGCAGTCTGCAGGTGGAATATTTCTGCCGTCGCCGTCTTCCGGATAGTTTGTCCATACACTCTCATTTACGGCATGGAACACTGCCGGACGATACATGGGTCAATGCTGCCGCCAGCAGCCAAGCCGTGATTTTTCTCATGGGAACCTCCTTCTCTGCCGGGCGATCATCAATCACCCAATGCTGAACAGTAATAGAATGAGTTTCTTTCAGGGTAACCCCTCTAAATCCGTTGACGAGCAACTCCTTTGCAACTGTTCAGTTCTGGAAGGCATGGCTTCTGTCGTCACAATGAAAGTGCGCCCTCTGCTCACCCATCCTGCCCATACACAGCTCACAACAAGGGCGAGCTGCTGACCTGGGCAGCCACGGTTACTTCCTAGCTGCAGTGTTTTAACTAATGCTGCTTTATATATGATTCCAGTGCAAAAAGCCTGTTCCCACGGCAAGCTCGCTTGCCAGTGGGGACGAGGCTTTATTGCACGCCCCTATATGAGCATGAAGTGGGTTGCTGCGTGCCAGTGGCACGCGTTCAGCAACGACCGAGCCGGGAGGCGAGAACGGGGCCCCACGGAATGCGAATATTGGGGAGGAT
>JAFWGA010000048.1 GCA_017515325.1 Blautia sp. | reverse complement strand
TCCGGATCCTTTGTTCCTTCCACAACCTCTGCTTCAATGTGCTCAATCTCTTCATCCTGATCAGGAACCTCCACATCCCCCAAATAGGTCAGTCTGATATTCCTTGACAGGTTTTCGCCCATATGACCTTCATATTCTCTCGGAGCACCGCCCTTTGAAGGACACCACTCATTCATCGTGGCTTTTCCTATCGTATTTCCCTCGCGCCGCATTATCGCGTAATGCCAGACACCAAGAAGGAATGATTCCAAACAGACATCTTCTCCGTCAATCTGATCGATTCTCTGCTTAGTAACGGGCTTTCCATCCGGCATGATATAGAACACCTGGCTATTATTGATGGAATCATCCCTCTCAATCAGATCAAGCAACGCTTTCACAAGATTCACATCCTGCTTGTCGCTACCCTTAACCCAGATGAAATTCTTCACGAAATCACACATCGCCTTCAGTGCCTCTGCGTAATACCCCTTCACCCTATCATCAAACGCCTTCTTAGACTGCCTGTTGCTGAAAGGATAGTATCCTTTGCCGCCTGCAGTCTTGCATATCTTAAACTCTGTCGTATTTCCCTGGACCGTATCTTCTCTCGTCTTCGCAGGTCTCTTCAGATCAGGAACCATCACCTGCGCCAAGCCTATCAGCGTATCCATCTCTGAAAGCCCGTCTGAGTCTCCGGCAAAATGCTCTCTGACCCCGTACCTCTGCTGCCGTGCCTCCAGTATCAGAGTGAAGACGGTACCACCGCACAATCGCGGAATCCCCGTATTTGTCATAGATTTTCACCTTTTTTCAAAATTCCAACTTAACTAAGTCTGCCAACTATAGCACGACAACTTTGCTAACTATCTGATGTCCCTGTGAGCAATCACAGGGATTTTTTCAATGCAAATAGCCGGGAAAAGGCGTTCCAACAAACCCTAACAAACCCGACTAAACAAGTATAGCACAGATCAACCCGAAATTCAATTTTTATCTGCTGCTTTTGAAAAATCCTCATGGGGTTGCTCCGGAATCCAAGTCAATCGGAGGAGCCCTGTGAACGGCAGGCCGTCACATCTCCTCCACGCCAATCAAAGGAGGAAAAAAGATGGCAAGAGTAGCAGATTACAGTAACACACACAAGTACAGCAACCGCAGATCATTCGATGGTCAGCCGGTTCCAGTGGGAATGGTGCTCGTTCCCTTCCGCAAGGATCTCTACGACCTGAAGGAAGACGACTACATTGACGCCAACTTCACCACCATGCACCTCGGCGAAATTCCCTATGTGATCGGATTCATGCCGATTAAGGAAGAATGCTTTGAAGGCTACATGAAGGACTTTTGGGCAGAGATCAACGCAGATATGCTCATGAAGCGCGAAGGCCGCTGCATCATCGGTAAGAACCCTGACGGAAGCGTCAAAACCTGTCCTTACACCAGACGTTGCAAGGGGTGTCCCAACAAGGGACTTCTCGAACGTTACAACCCTAACCGCATTGAGATGCTCTCGATCGATTATGAGTACGATGGAGAAACCTTCGATATTGAGGACACGACACAGCCGCCTCTCGAAGATCAGGTTCTGGATAAGCTTTGCCCCGGTCCTACCGTGGAAGAACTGCAGGTACAGCTTCTTGCTCACTTTGACAAGGAAAATCCCCGCTATGCCAAGATTATCCGTCTTAGCCTGCAGGGAGTACCGATCGACGATATCTGCGTCCAGATCAACCTCAAGCCCAGCCGTGGCCGCCAGGAGATCAATAACGCGCATGATGCGGTCTGTGAGTATCTGAGGCTCCGTCACCACAAGAAGAACCGTAAGTAAAGAAGAAAGAGCGGTAACATCCATCATTCGGGTGCTACCGCTCCTATTTTAATGCTTATAGACCGGCTTCCTGCCGTTTAACTGAAACTGATCATGGGACTTGATATCCCTGATTGCCCTCCGAAGTGTCCCACACCGGGAATGGCTGTGATAGGGGTGACTGATCTTATGCTTGTGATATACCAGACAAACGTTCCGGTCTTTCAGCTCCACATTATGGATGTACCAGACATGCTTCGTGTTATTGCTGATCAGAGTCACGTCATAGGCATCCGCAACGATCACCGTGAAATACTTCCGGTCGATTGCCTGTAATTCTTCCGTGGTAAACATGCTTACCACCTCGCTCCCGGCTCAGCCACCATCTGCGCCCGAATTTTGACTTTCTCGGCCTCGTAACGCTTCTGTAAGGCTTTCATCTCCCGTTCCATGTATTCAGCCTCTGCAGCCTTTACAGCCGCTCTCTCGGCGTCCGGTGTGATCACCAGTCTGCCGTCCTCGCAGGCGATGGAGATATAGTCTCCGATCTTGAATCCCAGTTCTTCCAGCCACTTTCCCTTCAGCATGATTGTGGGCGTTTCCTGATACTTATAGCCTGACTGGCCATATACCTTGATGCTTCTTTTCTTTGCCATTATGATTTCCTCCATTTCGTGATTGTCATTGATTGTCATCGCCTTCCGTCATCACGTGAGTCAGATCATAGGCACCACCTCCCTTGATGCGAAAAGAGCCGCTAATGCTTTTTTGCATCAG
>JAFWGA010000007.1 GCA_017515325.1 Blautia sp. | reverse complement strand
TTCTTCTTTCTCGATAATAACTCCTTTAACATGACCTGAACCTCCTTTCAGCCGTCTCCTGGTTATCAGGGCGTAAAGATACAAAAAACCCGCAAAACTACCATGCCTCAAAACAGCCTGATAGCTTTGCGGACGTTTCTTCGTTATCTGCTACCAGGACAATTCTGTGATTTACTGAACCCGATAGCTCTTCATTCCGTGCGATATGTTATGATTTTCTCTTCTTTAGATTCTTTATCAAGTCCTTCATCGACTTTTCTATGAACTGATACTCATCCTCCGTTAAACCCTTCGCCTCCGGAATGCAGAACAGCGTTTCCTTATCGACCGATTTACCTGATCCTTCGACTCCTCTGGTGAGGAATTCCATGCTGACCTTCAATGTATCGCTGATGGCGACCATCAGGGGATAAGAAGGCAAGGATACCCCACGTTCCACCTGGCTAAGATACTTGGAGTCTATAGTCAAAGCCTGTGCCAGTGATTCCTGGGTAAACCCTTTCATCTTTCTCGCGGAACGGATAAAGGAGCCTATGGATGCATTGTCAATCGTGTCGTTTTTATAAAGCATCGGCATCTCCCTCCTTTCCGTCTTGTACCAGAATTGTACAAAGTAAAGCTGGGAGATAGAACACGCGGCCAGCACGGCTCTTTTCCGTTCTCGTGTTACCAACATTACTTTTTGAAAAATTTCTGCATGTTGATCCACAGTCAATGCTATTTCCCGGTGCCGCGTTCTCTACTGACACGTAAAAGGCTCGGGGACAGGGAAGTGGATCCCTTTGCTCCGAGCCTCCGATTGATCTGTTGTTATACGCTTTCGCTACGTCAAAATTTTTTTCCTTTCCACCTTCCGGCAGCCCTTGACACTACCCATATGCGTTACCATTTTGACCTTTCTGTAATTTCTTATGATCACAGGAATCATGTCAGGAATCCTCTGACAGATACTGTTTCATTGCCTCAAACAGCTTGTCCACGAAGATCGGCTTCTCCGTAAAACCGTCCATCCCGGCCTCCAGCGCAGCATTCCTGTCCTTTTCCTGCACATTGGCCGATACCGCAATAATAGGGACAGAAGCTTTCGCTCTGTCCTCAAGCGCCCGGATCATCCTTGTGGCCTCAATGCCGTCCATGATCGGCATTGAGATATCCATCAGGATCATGTCATAATAATCTGCCGGATATTCCTTCACTTTCTCTACGCAGTCCTGACCGTCAACCGCGAACTCTATCACCGCGCCGGTCTGCCGCAGCATTTCCCTGGCGATCTCGCGGTTGATCTCCATGTCCTCCGCGACCAGGATTCTCTTCCCGGAGAAATCGTAGGAATCAAAATACTTTTGATGGAATGCGGAAAGCTCCTGAATATGCTTCTCCAGTTTGCCCAGATGCTCAAAGCATGTATTGTTCGCACCATTCTGCATCCGGTTCATAACCTGTGAGATGCAGTCGATTGATTTCAGAAGATACTCTCCGGAAATGCGGATGCTTTGCAGGTATCGGAGAACCAGCTCCTTGTCATCATAATGGTTCGCCGCCATATCAGCGCAGCCGAGGATAATATGCAGCGGCGTGCGGATATCCTGCGACATCTCGAATATCTGCACCAGCCTCGACGGCTGGCCTTCATCAACGCATTCCCGCAGAAGATCGTTCACGTGTACCCCCAGTATATCTGCCAGCTTCGGAAACAGGGCGATATCCGGGTAAGACAAATCGCGCTCCCATTTCGAAACAGCTTTATCAGTGACGTTCAGCTTC
>JAFWGA010000047.1 GCA_017515325.1 Blautia sp. | reverse complement strand
TGTCCAGATCAACTACACCAAGACCTTCGACGACCTGCCCGCAGGCGAATACACCGTCACCGAGACCAACACGGCCATCAAGGGCTTTGACTTCCAGAACGAGACCTCCGTCATCACCGGAACGGTCACTGTGGAAGCCGGCGTGACCACCGCATCCGAGGATGTGGCCAGGATCGAACTCTCCGACGAGTATGCGAAGATCGTAGAACCCGAGATCCTCATCAGCAAGCAGGATATCGCCACCGGCGAGGAAGTGGCAGGTGCCCATATCCAGATCATCGAGCTGAAGGAGGACGGCAGCGAGGCACTCTATACCGAATGGGATTCCACACAGGAGCCTCAGACGATCAGTGGCCTCAAGACAGAAACCGTTTATATCCTGCGCGAGACAATAGCACCTGAGAACTATGAGCTGGCAGAAGACACTGTCTTTATGCTGGATGCAAACGGACGGGTTACGACAGACTTTGAGATTCCTGCTTATACCAATGAGGACGGGGAAGAGATTACGCTGAACTATGCCGATACCGACGGATCTTATCATGTCATCATCATGGACAAGAGGATCTACGTAAAGGTAAGGAAGAACCTCTTCTTCTTCAACGATGTGGATGAGGAGACACTGGCAATATTCGCCAAGGATGAAGTCTACCGTGTGGCACTGTACAGTAAGGACACCGGAGAAGAAGGCCTGTATCTGGATGAGAGCGCACCTGCGCTGGAACTGGAGGACGGAACAAAAGCCTACCTGGTCACAGACAGCGCAGGTGAGGCTATGATCCGAGAGATCGTATTTGAACATGCTACTTCATCTGAAGAAACCTTCTCTGATCTGATCTCCGGCCATAGCTACTATCTGGTAGAGCTGGATACAGACGGCAGAATCATGGGTGAGGAAGACAATCCGAGACCGCAGTTCAGCACCAGAGGCAATGCTTCCGTATATAACTTTACGGCAACAAATGCTTCTGTTGAGGAGATTGAGTTCGAGAACATCTATGCAGGGGAATTCCCGGATGGCTTCTATCTGGAAGGCAATCTGAAGGTGGTCAAGAAGCTCTTCGATGTGGAGGGTAATGCAAAAGCCAGCCATGATACCTTCTATGCAGGTGTCTTCCTGGATGAAGACCTGACCCATCCGGTCAATGAGGCTGACGATCTCGGCAATATCTACATGTCCGATTACATCCTCCCGATCGAGATGAAGGGAAATGTTTTCGGTGAAACGGAAAAGCCGGTTTACCTGCCCAACGTGAATTTCAGCCTGCCGCTGTTTATTACAGAGATGACTCCAGATGGGGATGGCGGTTATGTCAAGTATGATATGGCAGAGGTATTCCAATATACGGTAAATGTATATCGGGAAGAAGCAGAGGATGGTTCTACCGAGGATACCTATCGAATCGAGGTTACCACTAATGGTACGCCGGTAGACTATATTGTGATTGAAAACCATGAGGTGGAGCATTCCGAGGAGGATGATCTGGCGATAACCATTACCAAGGTAGCTGGAATTGGAATGACGGATGCTGAAGGCGTTAATGAGGATTTGGCTGAAAACGGTGCAGAGGATATGACAGATTCGGAGGAAGATGCCTCTGAGGCCGACGAAGAGAGTGTTTCTGAGTCGGATGAGGAAGCGGTCTCCGAGACCGATGAAGAGGCGATTTCTGAAACGGATGAAGAAGAGATCTCTGAGACCGAAGAAGGCACAGGCACGGAGGCGGTAGAGGACTCTGATGACGACACGATCTACCTGGCTGGTGCAGAACTGCAGATTCTCGATGGATCCAAGGCGGTGATCGCATCCTGGACCTCAACCGAGGATTCTGGAGGCCATACCATAACCGGTCTGAAAGCAGATACCACCTACTATCTCCATGAAGAGAGTGCTCCGGAGGGGTATGACCAGCTTGATCATGATATCGCCTTCCAGCTGCAGTACGATGATGAGAGTGAAAAATATGTCATTGTGCTGACAGACAGTGAGGATGCTATCTTCCTGGATGCCTTCCCGGGAACCTCCTACGCAGAGCTGATCAACTATGAGTCTTCCGGGCCGGACGTCCCGTCAGATGAGAAAGCGAAGCTCAAGGTAACCAAGAAGCTGGAATACTTCGGAGAAGGAGAAGCAGCTAATCTGAAACTGTATGCCGTGGACAAGACCTTCTATGTTGCCTTGTTCGAGGATGAAGGACTGACCGAGATGGTGGAAGGAAGCCTGTCTGCCCTGAATATCAAGGGTGCGAGCAGTGCCGAGGTCACCTACAACGCATTGACAGCTGGGACGACCTATTATGTTGCCGAGGTGGACAAGAACGGCAAACCCATTTCGGCAACCGAAGACGGAGGTATCCCCTTCTATGTCAACGGAGAATCCTGTGAACCGGCGGTAGCAGGCCAGATGGAGGCAGTAGACATCACGAACGTCTATGCGGAGCTTCCTGACGGGTATTACCTGTCGGCGGAGATGACTCTGGCAAAGGAGACGGTTGCCCTTGACGGTAACGCTTACAGGCATACCGGAACCTTCTACGCCACGATCTTTACCGATAAGGACTGCAAGACCATGGCGGATGAAACGATAGTTTCCCTTAATCCAGTGCCTCTGGTGCTTGACAATGCCAGCAGCGTATCGCAGACGGTACAGGTATTTGTGACCAGAGCAAACCGGACCATGACCCTGTATGTGGCCGAGACGGATCAGAAGGGCAAGGTGATCGGCTCTGCCGGCAAATTCTCCTATGAGTCCGGCAATTACAGCCTGGGTCTGGAGGTGAACCATCCCGAGGAAAACAAGGTTATGTCCAATGTTGCTTCGGTTTATATCTCCGGCGAAGAAGCCTCTCCGGAAACGGTGGATATCGTCACACTGACGAATATGAACCTCGATCTGCCGGAAGGCCCTGGACCGGATGGACCGACAGCCACTCCGACACCTTATGTCACCATGATGCCGAATCATGATGATGATTCCGGTGAGGAATATGTCGTAACCTCCATTATTCCGAGGACGGATTACATTACCTCTTCCACCAATGGCGGCGGTGGCAACAGCACTGTGAACACCACCACCAATACCAAGGAGGAGCGCAACGCCAATGTCAAGACAGATGAGACCATCACCAGGGGAGGAACCGCGAAGACCGGTGATGATACCCCGATTGGTCTGTACCTGCTTCTTATGTCACTGGCAGGAGCTGCCATGATTATCCTGATCTCCCGTAGAAAGAGAGGATAAGCGACAATGGAGACGGGGCCTTTGGCCCTGCCTCCTGCCCTTGACCTGAAACGGGCCGGGAAGACATGGCTGAACAGATATCCTGAATGATTCAAAAAGGCAATCGTTTCCGAAAAAAGCAAAACGCGAAATTCGGACACGGTTGCCTTTTTTCACTTAGAAATGGCTTCGACCTGTGCGGTGACCAAAGCAGGCGATATTATGACTGGATTTATCAGCACGAACATCGCATACTTACGAGGCACCCAGCAACGGAATGAGCAATTGCGGTATGAATCAACGGCTGCGATCCAGGTAGAAAAGTAACCAATCTTGCATAATACAGATAACCATGCTAAAATGAAAAGCGTTGATAATAACACTCAAAAAAAGATAAAGGAGTGAGACGGGAAATGACATTGAAAGGTTTGACGAGCCGGCAGGTCGAGGAGAGCCGCGCCAGGTATGGGGCGAATACCCTGACCCAGATTCCGCCAGATCCCTTGTGGAAAAAGATATTGCAGGGCTTTAAGGATCCCATGATCATGATCCTTTTGGTGGCTTTGGCCGTGCAGGTGATCCTATTCTTCATGGGTCAGGCAGAATGGTTTGAGCCGGTAGGCATTCTGGTGGCGATTGCCATAGCAAACGGTGTGTCCTCCGTCAGCGAGAGCAGGCAGGAGGGCAAGGCCTCCGCATTGAAGGCTGAGGAAGAAGCCAAAGAGATGACCAAGATCGTCCGTGACGGCCAGCTCGTAGAGCTGCATGTCAGCGAGGTGGTGGTTGGGGATATCGTTTATCTCCAGGCCGGTGATAAGCTTCCTGCCGACGGCGAGATCGTGGAAGGAGAGCTGAAGCTGGATCAGGCTGCCCTGAACGGGGAGACCGAGGAAGCGGAAAAGATCCCTCTGGAAAAGGGAGCCAGCTATGACATAAAGGATCTTCTGAATAAGTATTACGCCTATCGTGGGACGGTGGTCTGCGGTGGCGAAGGCTATATGGAGGTCAAGGTAGTCGGCGATAAGACTCTCTTCGGGGAGCTTGCCCTGGAGGTCCAGGAGGATACCCGCGCCACACCCCTTCAGGTCAAGCTTGGCAAACTGGCCAAGCAGATTTCCACCTTCGGCTACATCGGAGCCATTGCCATTGTGGTCAGCATTCTGGCCAAGAATATTATCTCCGGCAGCATTCCTGCCGATTTCTTCGGCTGGATCCGCCTGATCCTGGATGCCGTCACCGTGGCTGTCACCATCATCGTCTGTGCCGTACCGGAGGGCCTGCCCATGCTGACCTCCATTCTGCTGTCCTTCCAGAGCATCCGCATGGCAAAGGACAACGTACTGGTCCGCAAGATCAACGGACTGGAGACGGCAGGAAGCTTAAGCCTTCTTTACAGCGACAAGACAGGAACCATTACCGAGGGACGTCTGTCTGTCGTGGAGATGTCTACCGGCGGCGGAAGGGTTTTCAGTGAATTGAAGGAGATTCCGGCCGGCCTTTCCATGGATATCATCACCGGTATCGGTGTGAACAACTCCGCTGTAGCCAGTGGGGATAAGGTGATCGGCGGCAACAGTACGGATCGTGCTCTGATGGCCTTCCTGATGGAAGAGAAGGTATCGGATGAGATGGCAAAGGAGGAGGTACGGGCTTTCAACGCCTTCGATTCCACCAAAAAGTGTTCCAGTGTCATCGTGAACCGGGATGGGAAAGCCGTTACCTATATAAAGGGTGCCCCGGAGAGACTGATTGACAGATGCTCCTCCTATATGGAGGATGACGGCTCTATCAAGCCGATGGATGAGAGGGCGACAAAACGCCTGATGGATTATATTGACGGAATGGCTGCCCGCTCCATGCGCCTGCTGGGGGTTGCCAAGGTGGATGGAGAGGATGAGGATCAGCCTCTTACCCTGGTATGCATTATCTGCATCCGTGACAATGTGCGTCTGGAGGTCATCGAGGCCATCAGAGAGGTCAAGGATGCCGGGATCCAGGTCGTCATGGTGACAGGAGACCGCAAGGAGACTGCGGTCGCCATCGCAAAGGAATCCGGCCTTCTCTCTGGTGAGGAAGAGGTAGCCATGACTTCTGCCGAAATGGCGGCGAAGTCCGACGAGGAGCTGAAGGAGATCATCCCGAGACTGCGCGTGGTGGCACGCGCCCTTCCGACGGACAAGAGCCGTCTTGTCCGGTTGGCTCAGGAGCTGAACCTGGTAGTCGGTATGACCGGCGACGGTGTCAATGATTCCCCTGCCCTTAAGAAGGCAGACGTGGGCTTTGCCATGGGCAGCGGCACAGAGGTTGCCAAGGAAGCCGGCGACATCACCATTCTGGATGATAACTTTACTTCCATCGAGAAGGCTATCCTCTATGGCAGGACCATGTTCAAGAGCATCCGTAAATTCCTGATCTTCCAGCTGACCGTCAATGTTGCGGCCGTATTGACCTGCTTTATTGGCCCGCTGCTGGGCGAAAATGTGGTAATGACCGTAATCCAGCTGCTCATGGTGAACCTGGCTATGGATACTCTGGCAGCCATTGCCTTCGGCAGTGAGCCGGCTCTGAAGGAATACATGAAGGACAAACCGGTTCCGAGAGATGAGAGTATTGTGACCAAGGGAATGCTGACCCAGATTCTGCTCAGCGCCCTTTATATCACATTTATCTGTCTGAGTATCCTCTTTTTCAAGCCGGTCAGAGGCCTGTTTGGGGATGTGGACACGGTATACTTAAAGTCGGCTTTGTTTGCGACCTTTATGATGGGGATTACCTTCAATGGCTTTAATGCCCGTACTGACCATCTCAACCCCTTTGAGGGGATTACCCGCAACAGGAATTTTATCCTGGTCATGCTGGGCATCTTCCTGATGCAGTTTGTTTTCATTACCTTCGGCGGGGATTTCCTCAGTGTCAGAGCCCTGAAACCGGCCAGCTGGTTGATCTGTCTCGTACTTGCCTTCATGGTCATCCCGATCGATATGATCCGCAAGGCTGTCATTGCCAGAAAGAAGGCTGGCTGAAAAACGAACGGTAACTGTTCAGCAGGCACCTCGCACTTCGCTGCAAGCACCATGATTCAACAGTGCGCATACCAGAATTCGCGCACATTACTGATAAAAGAGAGGAGCCAAAGTGTCTGAATATCACGAGAACCCCCATTCCATGAATGGAAAAAGATTGGTTCTGATCGCAGATGATGATGAGAACAACCGTACCTTGCTGGGGGCTTTTCTGGAAAAGGAGTATGAGGTTCTTTATGCCTGTAATGGAGAGGAAGTCTTTGACAGAATCAAAGAGCACAGCGAGACTCTTTCCCTGATACTGATGGATCTGATCATGCCCTGCATGAATGGGCTTGAGATCCTCAGAGCCATAAAAAAGGATCCGGCATTGTCCCATATCCCGGTTATTGTCCAGACGATAGCCCAGACGGCGGAAGCGGAAAGCCTGAAGAATGGCGCAGCGGATTTTATCTCGAAGCCTTATCCCAGCCAGGATATCATCCTGGCCAGGATAAGGAAAACCCTTGAGCTTTCTGAGGACAGGATTACCATCCGGCAGACAGAAAGAGAGAACCTGACCGGACTGTATCATACCGAGTTTTTTTATCGCTATGCAGAGCAGTATGACCGGAATCACCCGGATACTCCTATGGATGCTGTTGCTCTGGAGGTCAGGCATTTCCGGCTGATCCTGGAGCGCTGTGGAAAAAATTTCGGCGCCTCAATCCTGCGGCAGATTGGGGACAAGGTCAGGGAGGCAGTTAAGGATGCCGGCGGCATGGTATGCCATCGGGATGAGAACCTGTTCCTGATATACAGTCCGCACAGAAGCCAGACAGATTGGAAGAGAGTTCTGGATCTTGCCTGTGACGGACTATCTGAGGTTGACGAGTCCCTGGTGGGAGTTTTCCTTTGCATGGGGCTTTATCTGCAGGTGGATAAAAGAGCGGGGCTTGAGAAACGGTTCAGAAGGGCAAAAATGGCTGCGGATACCGTCCGTGGCTCCGCTGCGAATACGGTTGCGGTATATGACGATGCTTTGCGGGAGAGAGAACTGCTGGAAGAGCAGCTGATCGAGGACTTTACCCTTTCACTGGAACAGCATCAGTTTACGGTTTTGTATCAGCCAAAATTCGATATTCGTCCGGAAATGCCGGTTCTGGTCAGCGCGGAAGCATTGGTGAGATGGGATCACCCGGATTTTGGGAGGATCAGTCCTGGAACCTTTATTCCGCTGCTGGAAGAGAACGGCCTGATTCAGGATCTGGATCTGTATGTCTGGGATATGGCAGCGGCGCAGATCAGAGACTGGAAGAATAAGTACGGATATGCTGTACCTGTTTCGGTCAATGTTTCCCGGGCAGATATGCTCTCCACAGGTTTCCCTGAGGTTCCGGATCTGATCATGAAAAAATATCAGCTGTCGCCCCAGGATCTTTTGATTGAAATCACCGAATCCGCTTATACATCAGACGAGGAACACATTGCCTCCATTACCAGAGAGGTTCATTCCCACGGCTTTGCCATTCAGATGGATGATTTCGGGGCGGGGCATTCCTCTCTGGGTATGCTCTCCCGCCTGCCTGCTGATGCTTTGAAGCTGGACATCTCCTTTGTCCAGAATGCTTTTGACGATAAACAGGACAGGAGGATGCTGTCACTTGTCCTGGATATTGCCAAATATCTGAATGTTCCTGTGATCGCAGTGGGAGTGGAAACGGAGGAGCAGGTAAGAGTACTTCGCTCCATGGGCTGTGATATCGTCCAGGGTTTCTACTTTTCTCATCCGGTGACGGCTGGGGAGTTTGAAAGGTTCCTGGCCCCGCCGGAGGGGGAGGAATCCTTTATGCCTCTGTCAAAGGAAACGGCTTCCTCCATGAATGGCGGGCTGGCTCCGGAAATAGCCAAAAACATGGCCTTGAACCTTACCTACAGCCGGGTGGCGTTGGCGCTGAGCCGGGATTATTTTGAAGCCTATTATGTCAATATCCGGAATTCCCGTTACTGGGAATACAGTATGAGCGGAGATCATCATAAGTTGGCGCTGACCCAGAAGGGGACGGATTTCTTTGAGGCATGCCGCAGAGACATCCGCAAACGTGTCGTCCCGGAGGACCAGAACAGGCTGCTTGCCGCTTTTGAGAGGGATACTCTTCTGCGGGCAGTAGAGAAGGGCGGATCCTTTTCTCTGACCTATCGGCTGCTGATCGATCAGGTACCGACCTATATCAGCCTGAAGGTCCTGCATCCGGAGGAAGACCCCAACCACATCGTGATCGGCCTCAGCAATGTAGACGCCCAAATGCGGCGGGAAGCCCAGGCTGTTACCTATTCCCGCGTTGCCGACGCCCTGGCCGCTGATTATTTCAGCATCTACTATGTGGATACCCAGACGGATCATTTCATTGAGTACAGTGCGACAGAGGAATATCATTCTCTGGGAGTAGAAAGAGAGGGAGAAAACTTTTTTGCGCTGAGCAGGAAAAATGCCAGGAAGCTGATCTATTCCGAGGATCAGGAATTTTTTTCCACTGTATTCACCAAGGAGAAGCTGCTGGCGGAGCTGGAGAAAGCCCGGACCTTTACCATGAATTACCGGCTCATGCTGAATGAAGACCAGCCGATCTGGGTCAGTCTGAAGGCCAGCCGGATGAAGGAAGGAAGCAACGGGAAATATATAGTCATTGGGATAAACAATGTTGATGCCCAGATGCAGCGGGAAGAGGAGCTGACCTTCTTCAGGGAGAAGGCGACCAGGGATGCCCTTACCGGAGTGAAGAGTAAATATGCCTACGCGGAAGCGGAGAGCCAGTGGAATGAGAGAATTGGAAGAGAAGAGGATGTCCGGTTTTCGATGGTGATCTGTGATGTCAACAATCTGAAAAAGGTCAACGATTCCATCGGCCATGCGGAGGGAGACCGTTTGCTCAAGGATGCCTGTCACATGATCTGCGTTATCTTTGCCCACAGTCCGGTCTACCGGATTGGAGGGGATGAATTTGCCGTCATTGTGTCGGGACAGGATTATGACCGCAGACAGGAGCTGATGGAGCTTCTGGAAAAAAAGAACCAGGAAAGCCTGGAAAAGGGAGGCGCTTCCGTCGCTTGTGGGATGGAGGATTACCGCCCCCATGAGGATTTGAACATATCCAGTGTGTTTCAACGGGCTGATGTGATCATGTACCAGAAGAAGAAAATGATGAAGAATGTGTAGAAGGAGACAGGGGGATAGCCTTTGTCTCCTTTTTTTGGCAGGGATTCAAAAGGAAGATGTCACCTGACGGTGACCGGCTCCCCGCCGTGGTACCCTATTAAGACAGGGCTGCCGTAAGGAAATCTGTCCCTTACGGCAGCCCGCTATGGCTGGCTATGCCCTGCTTTCCCCACCTTCGTGATGAAGCGATATGATTTTGCAGGACTCAGCCTTTCGTTACTCTTGTCATGGTTGTCCATGAAGGCGGCTTATTCCGCCTTTTCTGCCTGGGCAGCAGCTGCCTCTCTCTTATTGATCTTGTTCTGATTGTAAATGGAGAAGATGATGGTCGCTACGCTGACGATAAAGAAGCCCATGGCGATGGGACGGTGAAGGATCTCAAGGAAATTTCCGTTGTTGACATCCACAAAGCGGACCAGGTTCTGTTCGCACATGGGTCCCAGGATCAGGGCCAGCAGGATCGGCGACAGGGGGAATTCAAACTTGTTCATCAGATATCCTACCACACCGAACAGGACACATACGCCGATATCAAAAACGTTTTTGTTGATGGCGAAGGCACCCAGCAGGGATACGATGAGGATGATGGGATAGAGCATCTTTTTTTCCACAGAGACGATCTTGGCGAAGAATCTGACGCCCACGCAGCCGACGGCCAGCATGGCGATGTTTGCCAGCATCAGAGCGGCAAAAACCTTATAGACCGTGGGCAGTTCGTTGACGTACATCATGGGGCCGGGCTGTATGCCCTTCATGATAAAGGCGCCCAGCAGGACGGCGGTTACGGCGTCTCCGGGGACACCCAGGGACAGGAGAGGAATCATAGCGCCGCCGGAGCAGCCGTTGTTGGCAGATTCTGTGGCGGCTACGCCGTTGGGAATACCGGTGCCCCATTTTTCAGGATGACGGGAGAAGCTCTTGTTGAATCCGTAGGAGACAAAGACAGCGATGTCGCCGCCGGCGCCTGGGATGGCACCGATAAAGGTTCCGATGATTCCGCCGAAGAGGATGTTGGGCCATATCGTTTTGATTGTCTTTCCGTCAGGAAGAACCCGGGTGAGCTTCTCATGGGAGCTCTCCTGCTTTTCATCTCCTGCTACGATGCGCTCTACCCCGGCGATTACCTCAGACACGGCAAAGAGTCCGATCAGTACCGGAATGAAGGAAAAGCCGGAAAGAAGGGGGCGGAAGCTGAATACAAAGCGCTTGGCTCCATAGGTCGGATCCTGGCCTACGGTGGCCAGGAGCAGTCCGAAGAAGGCTGCGATCAAGCCCTTGGAGATGGATTTTCCGGAAATGGAAACGATGACCGACAGGCCGAAGACGGCCAGCATCAGCATTTCCGCGCTGGTGAATTTCATGGCCACCTTTGCCACCATGGGGGACAGGAAGGTCATGATCAGGGCACCCAGGACACCACCGCAGAAAGAGGAGAACAAGGCAACGGAAAGAGCTTTTCCGGCCTGCCCTTTCTGGCACATGGGATATCCGTCGAGAAGGGTGGCTGCGGCGGACGGGGTTCCGGGAGCATGGATCAGGATAGCCGAGATCGAGCCGCCGTACATACCACCGCAATAGATGCCAAGAAGAAGGGCGATGGAAGGGATCAGATCCATTCCGAAGGAGAAGGGGATCAGAAGAGCCACACCCATCGTGGCGGTCATACCAGGGACAGCACCGAGAAGTACGCCGCCTGTGGCACCCAGCAGAGCCATCAGGATCACCTGGAGGCTGGTAAAGATAGCGCCATAACTTTGGAATAACAAACTCCAATCCATACCTTACCTCCTTAAATCTTGTCTACCAGGTCGCGCAGCGGCTGCAGCACGCCCATGGGAATATTGACGGTCAGTAGTTTATAGAAAACGAACCAGAGTACCAGTGGGACGAGGATGGATACCAGCAGGATCACCAGGATATCTCTTTTTCCTACCATCCACATGATAATGGCACAGATGATGGCGCTGATCAGGACATACCCCAGCTTTTCGAAAAAGAAGGTAAAGCAACAGCAAAGAAGAACCACGAAGAGGGCGGCCAGGACTCCTTTATTGGTAAAGGGATTGATGGGCGGAGCCGGCGAATTGTCCGGATCGTTTTCCTTCATGGTGCCGAATACCTTGATGAGGGACTGGATCAGCAGGATCAGGGTAAAGACGATCATACCGATCAGCATGACCCGGGGGAAGGTGGCTGGCTGCACGTAGGCTTTTTTCTGCACCTTAAAGCTATAGGTTTCATAGTAAGCCCAGCCCTCAAAGATGAGGAGGATGATGGCGCAGACCAGGTTTGAGAAGGCTTTTGTCTGTGTTTTTTTCAAAGAAATTCACCTCGTTTCAGGCCTTTGATCTGACAATGGTTGTGAATAAGGGCCGGCGGAATAAAGTATTTCGCCGGCCCGCATGATCAGGGAATGCTTGTTTCGATATCAGAGAAGGTCAGCGGCTTCCATAGCGGCGGGAACGTCTACGTCTTCCTGCTGCTGCAGGAATTCTTTGAACTCTTCTGCGTTCAAGTAGGCAATGCCAAGGCCTGCCGTTTCCATATACTGGATGAAGTCCGGATCCTCAACAGCAACAGCGCAGGCATCCTGAAGGGTCTGACGGATCTCGTCGTCTACGCCCAGAGGAAGGGCAAATCCGCGCCAGGTGTAATATACGGCGTCAACACCCTGCTCGACGCAGGTGGGGACATCCGGGAAAGCTGCGACCCTCTCTTCGCCCATAACGCCAAGGCAGACCAGATCGCCGGATTCGATAAAGCTTCTGGCTTCAGCAAGGGAGACTGTCACGCCTTCCACATCAACACCCTGTGCCGCTGCCTGAACGGCAGATGCAGCGCCGTCAGCGAAGGTGACCATACGGATATCGATATCAGCTGCGTTCATGAGGTAGCCGCCTGCGATATGCCATACGGAGGCGTTGGAGGAGCCGCCCATGCGGACCTCACCCGGATGCTCCTGGCAGTAGGCGATAAAGGAGGTAAGATCGGTGATGCCGTTGCTCTCTGCCCAGGCTGCGTTGACGGTAACGCCGGCTGCGTCGGCATTCAGACGGCAGAGCGGATCATAGTTTTCGTAGGATTTGTATTCGCTGGTTTCCAACAGGTTGTAGGTTACCACCTCGAAGGTGATGGAGCCGAAGGTATAGCCGTCGGGATCTGCGTCCGCGATCGCTTCATGGCCGGTGACTCCGCCCGCGCCTGTCCGGTTGTCAACAGTGATGGTCTGTCCGAGCTCTTTGGAGAGGGCTTCGCAGAAGGCTCTTACGCAGGAGTCAGTGCCGCCGCCGGCTCCCCAGGGGCAGATTGCCGTGAGGGGCTTGTTGGGGTAATCGGCTGCCATGACTGACGTACTGCCCAATATCATTGACAGGGCAAGTGCGATGACAAGGAACTTTTTCATAATGGTTTCCTCCTTTATGGTAGGGTTTTTGTACAGATCTAATGGTAACATCTTTTTAATCTTGTGTAAAGAAAAAAGGTGTGTCAATTAGAAACGCCCCTCTTCTGACATGCCCCTTGAAAAAGACGGGAAAGAATGATACACTGCTTTTGTTATGATCGTTGGGCTTTGGCCGGGAAGCTTTCTTTGCTTTCACAATCATTCTTTTTTATTCATGGAGGTATCTGGTATGGCAGTCAATCGTTTTGTCTTGAATGGTATGTCTTTTCATGGTCACGGAGCAATCAACGAGATTCCTGGGATTGTAGCGTCTAAGGGTTTTAAGAAGGCTTTTGTGGCATCAGACCCGGATCTGGTGAAATTCGGTGTTACCGCCAAGGTCACGGATCTTCTGGAGAAGAATGGCATTGCATTTGTGGTTTATTCCAATATTAAGCCGAATCCCACCATCCAGAACGTGCAGGAGGGCGTGGATGCCTACAAGGCTTCTGGGGCTGACTTTATGATCACCATCGGCGGCGGATCCTCCATGGATACCGGAAAGGGTATTGGCATTATCGTCAATAATCCGGAATTCTACGATGTTCGTTCTCTGGAAGGTGTTGCACCTACCAGGAAACGCACGGTCTTTACGATAGCCGTTCCTACCACTGGCGGTACCGGCGCGGAATCGACCATCAATTACGTCATCACGGATGTGGAGAAAAGGCGTAAATTTGTCTGTGTGGACCCTAACGATATCCCGGACGTTGCTGTTGTAGACCCGGATATGATGTCCTCCATGCCCAAGGGCCTGACCGCCTCCACCGGTATGGATGCCCTTACCCATGCCATCGAAGGCTATACCACCAAGGCTGCCTGGACTCTTTCTGACTGCCTGGACCTTGAGTCCATCAAGCTGATTGCCAAAAACCTCAGAAAGGCAGTTGCCAATGATCCGGACGGACGTGAGGGAATGGCTCTGGCACAGTATGTGACAGCCATGGCTTATTCCAATGTAGGCCTGGGTATTGCCCATTCCATGGCCCATACTCTTGGCGCTGTTTATGACACCCCCCATGGCGTAGCCTGTGCAATGATGCTTCCTATTGTTATGGAGTTTAACAAAGAGTATACCGGCGAGAAATATAAGGCCATTGCGGAAGCCTTTGGCGTGAATACCGAGGGCATGGATCAGGCAGCTTATCGCCAGGCTGCGATCGATGCGGTACGTCAGCTTTCCATTGATGTGGGAATTCCCACCAAGCTTGAGAAGCTGAAGGAAGAGGATCTTCCCTTCCTCTGCGAGTCCGCCGCGGCAGACGCCTGCGCTCCCGGCAACCCCAGAGAAGCGAGTCTGGCAGACTTTGAGGCAATGTTCCGCCAGCTGATGTGAAGGAATTCATGACGGAACAGTTAGGGTAATCTGATGATATGAGGACGGATCTGCATTCACCTTTGGTGCCTGCAGATCCGTCCTTTTGTCATACTTGACACTCCTTTGCCAGGCGGGGTATTCTATCATATGGTACTTCCGTAACTCTGATACACAAAGTGCCGGGTAGTGTCTGGCAGCATGAAACAGAGAAAGATGATTCTGCATATGGAGAGGGAAAGCGCTATGGGTATATATCTGAATCCCGGCAATCAGCAATTCATCAAGGATTTGAATTCTCCTATCTATATAGACAAAACGGAAATGATTTCCTGCCTGAATTCTATTTTAAACACCCAGAGGATGTATGTCAGTGTCTCCCGTCCGCGCCGATTTGGCAAATCCATGGCTGTCAATATGCTCAGCGCCTATTATGGTCGTGGGGCAGACAGCCGGGAGCTTTTCAAGGACAGGAAGCTGAATCGCCATGATGGCTGGGACAAGTATCTGGCTGCATTTGATGTTATCAGACTTACGTTGACAGATTTTATCAAATCATATTCTTCTATGGAATCGTCGCTTGAGAGAATGCAGAGATTGATAGCTCGCGACATAAAAAAGGCCTACGAGAAGGTTGATTACTATGATCTGAATGATATTGTCCAGACGATGGGGGATGTCTATGCCGATACTGGCAGGCAGTTTGTCATCCTGATCGATGAGTGGGATGCGGTTTTCCGGGAGCGCAAGGAGGATAAGGATGGCCAGAAGCTGTATCTGGATTTTCTGCGCAGCTGGCTCAAGGATAAGCCCTATGTCGCCCTTGCCTATATGACAGGGATTCTCCCCATCAAAAAATACGGAAAGCATTCCGCCCTGAATATGTTCGATGAGTATTCCATGACGCTGCCCATGCAGCTCGCCCGCTTTACCGGCTTTACGGAGGAGGAAGTCCGGGAGCTGTGCCTGGAATACGGGAGGGATTACGATAAAATAAAGGAATGGTATGACGGATACCTGGTCAGCGATATCATTCCGCCGGATCCGGGATACGACAGGCAAAAGAGGCTGGATCAGCCGCCAGCCCAGCAACGCTATCATCTTTACAGTCCTCTCTCGGTCGTTCAGGCCGTTTCCACCGGCCTGATCCGCAATTACTGGAACAAAACGGAAAGTTATGAAGCTCTGGCGGAATATATCCGGATGGACTATGACGGCCTGAAGGAAACGGTAGCAGTTCTGATGAACGGCGCCAGGGTGAAAACAAACCTTGATCATTTCCAGAATGATATGACCAGCTTTGAAAACCGGGACGATGTGCTGGCCCTGCTGGTGCACCTGGGCTACCTGGGATATGATGACCAGACAGAGGAGATTTTTATTCCCAACAGGGAAATTCTGGATGAGTTTAAGACTTCCACCGGTACGTCAGAATGGCAGCCGGTATTCGAGTCCTTCCGGGATTCCCTGAAGCTGCTGGAGGCAACCTGGCAGCAGGACGAGAAGCTGGTGGCGGAATATCTGGAACAAGCCCATGACAAGGCTGCAAACATGACCTATAACAGCGAAGCGGCACTGAACTATGCGATCCGCTATGCCTACTACGCTGCGCAGAAGTATTATACCATCCTGCCGGAGCTGGACACGGGAAAGGGCTATGCGGATGTGACCTTTCTTCCCTCCCCCGGGTTTCCGGATCATCCGGCTCTGGTGGTGGAGCTGAAATATGAACAGGGAGCACAGACAGGCCTGGATCAGATCAGGAACAGGAATTATCCGGACAGGCTGGCGCATTATGAAGGGAATATCCTGCTTGTCGCCATAAGCTACGAAAAAGGAGCTTCAGGCAATAAGCCGGGATTCAAGCACCATACCTGCCGGATAC
Organism: Blautia sp.; assembly: GCA_017515325.1. Lineage (GTDB taxonomy): Bacteria > Bacillota > Clostridia > Lachnospirales > Lachnospiraceae > Blautia_A. The sequence continues at coordinate 26,884 of JAFWGA010000047.1, read as the reverse complement.
AGAAGGTATGAGATGTCAAGGGAACAGTTTTCGTAACTACTCTGCACTCACTGCTTCATAGTTGCAGCAGAAGGAGCGGCTCCTGTTATCGCAATGGAAGTGCATCTAATATGGTATAGAGTAGATCCCGGGGCGGGCAGAAGAAAGGCTTTCTCTACCTCTTGCCTGACTTTAACCGCAGCAGAAAAAACAATCCCCGCAGAATCAGCTCCAGTCGCATGGCCATCCAGACGCCGCGAAGACCCAGACCAGGGCGCAAAACAGCTGCCAGAGGGATACGGATTGCCCACATGCTCACCAGGGTCAGGATACTGGAGGTCAGGGTATTTCCCATGCCCCGGAAGATACCGCTGATGACAATGGAGGCTCCGTAGAAGGGCTCTGCGACAGCCTCGATGCGAAGGATCACAGTACCAAGGGCCTGAATGGCGGGATCGGGAGAGAGAAGACCGATCATCTGGGGGGCAAAACAATACATCAAGGCACCGGAACAGCCCATGACAGCCATAGTCACAAAGGTGAGCAGCCAGGACATACGCCGGGTCAGATCATACCGTCTGGCACCGAAGCACTGGCCGATCAGGGTGGTAGCGGCAAGGGAGAGGCCATACCCTGGCATATAGCAGAGCCCCTCGGCTGTGATGGAAAAGGAATTGGCCGCGATGGCGATGGTTCCCAGGGGAGCCACAATGGCGGTAAAAGCAACGTAGGCGCTGCCCATGACCGTAGATTCGAAGCCCTGGGGAATGGCAATCCTGGCGGCCTGCTTTAGTTCCCGGGCGGAGACAGGACGTGCTTCCCGCTGGCGTAAATGAAGCATTTCAGAATGTGCCAGCAGGAAATACAGCATCAGCAGGGCACAGACGATTTCAGAGCAAACCGTGCCCAGGGCAGCTCCTTTTACACCCAGGTCGGCGCCTGGCAGGCTGAGGCCGGTGCAGGGCAGCCGGATGGTGCCGGAAGGGAAGATCAGCAGGGCATTGAAGAGAATGTTCAGAAAACACATCAGGATATTCAGCATGCCAGGGGTCTTCATATTGCCGCTGCACTGAAGCATTCCTCCGGCTGTATAGTTCAGTTCCATGAAGGGAATCCCAAGCGCATAAATAAGAAAATACACGGAAGCATCCGGACAGATCTGGGAAGACCCGCCCAGCCAATGAGGGAGGAATGGGCTGAGCGTGGCAGCCACGAGGGACAAAAACAAAGCAAATCCCAGAGATACGGCGAGGCCGTGCCGGACGATCGACCTGGCCTGCACAAGCTCTCCTGCTCCGATCCGGTGGGCAACCTGTACCGTGAATCCGGTGGCTGCCGCGGTGCAGAGTCCTCCAAACAGCCAGGTGGTGGAGCTTACCAAACCGATTGCTGCAGAAGGGGCGGGTCCCAGCCTGCCAACCATGGATGCGTCAGCGTACTCTAAAATGATATGGGAAATCTGGGCCAGAACGGCAGGAATGCTCAGCTGCCAGATCAGGAGAAGCTCTTCCCTCATCGAAAGCCTTTTCCCTTCCCGCAGGGAGGCCAGTAAATCTTTTTTGCTCACAGTCATTTACCTGATAAGAATGAGAATCTATGGCATCTATTCCGCCTATTATAACAGAAGGGAAATGGAGCCGCAAGATTGGCAGAAGCATTCCGGTATTCGCAAAATCTGCACTATGCGCTTTTGCGGCTGTTTCTCATCCGCATTTTGCGCATTCCGTTGGTGGGTGACTTGTAAGTATGCGATGTTCTGCCTGGATAAATCCAGTCATAATATCGCATACTTACAGTCACCGCTCAGGTCGAAAAAAATACAGACTACTACAAACAGATGCTTGATGTGATCCGTGGCATCATGAGCATCTCACTGAAAACGAATGAGTATTTGAAGCTTGCGGTGGTGACAGGATGCCTTCGAATTTCCAAAGAGAGCATTTTTAACGGCGTGAATAATTTTGCCTGCTACTCGGTTACAAGCCGGAAATTCAGTCATTATTTCGGTTTTACAAAGGATGAAGTGGCAGACATGTTGAAAGCGTTTGGAATGTCAGACAAGATGAAACTGATCAGGGGATGGTATGATGGGTACATCTTTGGGAATACAGAAGTGTTTTGTCCATGGGATGTTGCAAGCTATCTCTCTGTGGTCATTGGCGATGAGGAAGAAGAACCAAAGAATTATTGGGCGGATACCAGCTCCAATGCCATCCTCAATGATTTCGTAAACAATGAGAAGATAGACGCATCTGAAAAGTTTGAGGTACTTCTCAACGGAGGATTTATCACGGAGGACATTTCGGAGGAGGTCACTTATGACCGAATCGCCGACTCTGAAAAGAACCTGTGGAGTGTTCTGCTGATGACAGGTTATGTCTCAAAGGCAGACAAGACGGCAGGCAGGGGTAAGGTAAAGCTCCGGATTCCCAATGCTGAGATCGCAGATCTTTTCAAAGATGCTGTCGTAGCCAGATTTGAAAGAACACTGGATGCCGGCAGCGCGCGAGGAGCTGACGGAAATCTTCTTTACAAAAGTATGAATCAATGATATGGTTAATATTATGTATCATTGTTTCTTTATACCATGAATATCACCCTTAAATAAGAGGGAAAAAGGAGACGCGATGAAAATGAAAGGGAAAGGAAGCAGATCACTGCTTGCCATGCTCCTGCTGATAACCCTGCTGGTTCAGCAGGTCTGCGGGATTACAGCTGTCGGCGAGGAGTATGATGGCGAGTATGCCCTGGAGACGGCCGGTGGGCTCCCTGCCGCAGAAGAATCCGAGCCTGTCATAGCAGACGAGACAATAGTGACTGATATTCCGGAAACGGAGCAGACAGAGGATCAGGCCTACTGGGAAAACAGCGGTATGGAGGATCCGGGTCTGTTTGGTCCAGGTACCATAGAGACAGAGGATACCTCTGACGTTTTCCCCGTCATAGAAGACTCCGGTCAGTATGAGACCTTCCCCTATGATGAGACGGAGGGCGGCCAGCCGGATCAGCTGATTCCCGTCCCTGCAGAGGATGAGAGCCAGGCTGCCTGGATCGACCTGTTTACAGACGCGGACATTGAGAATGCTGAGTCTGTCACTCCCCAGGAGAGTATTTCTCCGGTGGTTCCTGCTGCAGTCCCGGCAGATTCTTCCGGAGAGAACAGCAATTCTGCAGAGGGAAACGGTTCGGAAATCCAGCTGTTGACAGATACCTCCATGCCGGTAGTCAATGCAGACGCACAGGTGATCGATGTTCTACAGGCAGGAGACAAGGAAGGGAAGACCGCGGCAGACAGTCTCTTTGGACCGGGAGGCCAGATTGCCCAGGTGGGGGCTCTCGGAAACGGCAGACAGACTGTCACGGTCAATATCCTGGATATGGATGGCAATCCCATCAATAACAGCAGCCCCGCCAGCGTGAAACGGCTGTTACCTTCCTCGGTCAAAGTAATTCTCCAGAAAACCGAGACCGGGAAGGAAAGTGATCTGTCCGATGTGACGACGGAGGAATATTCAAGTCCATCGAAAGAAGCGCATTACTCAACTGATTATGATAACGACTATAGATATTATTATAGTACGTCCTTTACTTCTCTCCCTGTTGAAGATAATATTGCCTATTTCGCCAGAGTGGAGGACAGTGACGACTATCGCACCATAGATACCACGCAGGAAGTGGATCAGGATACCCTGACCTGGAATACAACGATTACCATTCAGCTCAACGAGCCGGACGTGATCGACCTTCCTGTTGAACTGGTGTGGAAGGACAAAGAGGGACAGGATCTTGAAAGCTCTGAGCAGCCTTATTCTGCCACGGTAACCCTGCTACAGACCGGGGACATTGACTCCGCTGATCCCCAGCCTGCTGTAAACGCAGACGGAGAGACAGTGGAACCGCTTACTGTCTACCGATCCGCTGGCTGGAAGGGCTTCTTCAGCAATATTCCTGCCGATGACAATGTGACATATCTCTTCCAGGTGTCAGCGCCGAAGTATGAGCTGACGCAGACCCAGATGGCCGGCACCCTGCTGCGTCAAGGCGTCATCCTGAACATGGTCACCCTTCAGGAGTATTATGATGTTCCCGTGACCGTGGAATGGTACGAAGGGGATTTTCAGACAAAGCTAAACGAAGAAGAATTGTCTTCTTTAGACGTAAGAGCAGCTTTAGATAATGGTTATTATAATAACTACAGTATTTCAATGGGACCTGACACTGCGGCCGAATCAGATCCGTCAGTTTGGAATTCTGCCTTTCCACATGTCCCCAGCCTGAATGATAGCGGAGAACCGATCGCCTATCATCTCAGTCCAGGCGGACGGAGCGGTTTTTATCTCATGTCCAACACTCCCGATACTATATCAGGGGAGGCATTGGCGGAAGGCTTTGTGCTGAAGTTCAAAAAAGGCACCGTTGATATCCCTGTCGAGATTGTCTGGCTGGATGTGGACGGAACGGAGATTCCCGGCGACGACGACACGCTTCCCTCATCTGTTGAACTGATCTGGTATACCGGATATGATGCCGACACATTAGGCAGATTTTACCCACAGTATTCTTCTGCAGGACGACTAACCAAAAGTGCCGGCTGGCAGGAAAACTTCAGTCTGGAAATAGGCATTGCATCCGCTGTAGCCCTTGATGGAGCCGATGTAGCCGGCTATACCAAGACAGTTACGGCTAAGGGGGATTCCCCTCTTGACGGGTATACCATCACCTATCAGAGAGCCTACACAAGTGTACCGGTAGCAGTGCAATTTGTGGGGATAGACGGAACCACTCCGATTTCTTATGCAGGGTCTCCTTCGGTGACTGTTACTCTGGTAAAGGAAGAAAGGGATGAGGCGGGGGAGCTTGTCCAGACGCCCCTTCAGGACATTAATGGGCAGTTATTGACGCGTGAGCTTCGCATAAATCAGGACTATGGCTACGTAGGCACTTTCTCTGGCGTTCCTCTGGCAGAGGAGGGGGAGATCCGCTCGGTAGTCCAGGATACGGTAGACGGCTACGACCTGGTAAAGGTGGAGGGCAGTGCAGAGGAAGGCTTCCTTCTGACTAACCAGATGAAGACGGTTGACCTGCCGGTCAGTATTCTCTGGGTAGGGGAGGATGGGATTACGCCTTTGACCGAGGGCCTGCCGGAGAGTGTGTCGGTGATTCTTAAGACAGAGTCGTCGAATGGTACTACGGCTGTCAGTGACGTTGATCCCCGGATCGTTTCCGGAGAAGAGGGATGGATAGCTGTCTTTTCCGGTTTACCGATCAAGGACAACAGCGGTTCAACGATTACCTACACAGCCGAGGAGAGAATCCTTCCCGGTTTTGTTACCACAGTCAGTCTGAAGGATGGTTTTGTAACAATCACAAACAGGCTGGATACTCTGAATATTGTCGTCCGGAAGCAATGGGTCGATGAGAAGGACAATCCCCTTTCCCAGGATGAGATTCCCCAGGAGGCTGTTTTCTACCTTCTAAAGGATGCAGGGGGAAGACAGACGGCTGTCCTGGATGAGGAGGGAAGGGCTCTGACCCTGACTCTAACGGCCAGGGACAACTGGACAGGGAGTTTCCCGGCAATGCCAAAAGCGGATGTCGATGGCAATGCTGTCAGTTATAGCCTGAAAGAAAGAGAACAAACGGATTTTCTTTCGGAAATCAATAATTATACGGCTGATGGAAATACACGGACGTATGCTGTCAGGAACATTAAGAATTCCTCCGGAGTGCGCAGCATTCCGGTAACGGTATACTATTATGACGCAAACGGAAAGCTGATCAGACCCTCTTTTGGTGGAGAAGTGACGCTTCAGGAAAAAATAACAGAGGCAGACGGACGGATTCATTATGAGGATTATCTGATAGAGGGAAAGACTGTAGTAACTAATGTTCCTTATCAAACTGAAACTGGTCTGTTTTCAACCAAATTTGATTCTGTTCCTGTCGATGTTGATCCCTGGATAAGGGCCGACTATCTTAGCGGCTATACCTGTACTGTGGAAAAAACAGTGGATGGGGGATTTGAGGTGATTTACCGTTCCACTCAGGCTCCTTCCCCGACGGCGACTCCTGCTCCCCGGGCTACAGCCACTCCCATGCCTACCATAACGCCGACTCCTATGCCGGCTCCGGCAGCGGACGCTGTTTTGAATGCAGAGGTTGTGGTGGAATGGCTGGATTATAAGGGAAACCCCATTGAGGATGAATCGGAACTCCCGGATGATCTGGCTGCACGAATCTATTATCGAGAGATAGGAACCAATGGTGAGAAATCTTATTCTGGAGATCAGGGCACTGATCTTAGGGTGGTCACTGCTTCCAACGGATGGAAATATTCGGAGGAGGTACCGGCTGCGTCTGTCAGCGGCAAGAATGTGTCCCGGCGTACTTACTCCTATCGTCTCAGTACGTATTTAAACTCTGATGAATACGCCGTCAGCTATCAGAATACCAGTACTCAGACAAGCTGCACCACCAGGATCACGATACAGAAAAAGCGTTACAGGGATATCCCGGTCCGGATACAATGGGTAGATGAACAGGGAAATGCTGTTCCGGACTCTTTGCCGGGTCTTCCTTCCGAGATAACAGTAAACCTGAGAAGCTTCGGCAGTTCCAATGTGGTGAAAAGTATTACCCTTACTGCAGCCCAGGATTGGGAAGGCACCATAGAAAATGTTTCAATGGGTAAATACTGGAATCCGGTTGACTATTCACTGACTCAGAGCGGGGCAACAGCCATATCCGCAAGGGGAACCAGAACGGACATCAGTTACGGAAGCTATGGAACCCAAAGTCCAACCCATATTGATTATTTTCCTGCCATAGTGACACTGACAAACAAAATTCAATTTGCTTCCTATTCTCCCTACATCCGCTGGTATGAATATGATACCAACAAACGGGCTTATACCAATCTGCCGGATGGTGTGGAGCTGATTCTGGAGCGCCAGAAAGCGGATGGATCCGGAGAATTTGAGCCAGCCCTGGATGCCTACGGCAGCCCTGTGACAGCAACCCTATCCAAAGACAATGCTTCTGGTGTGGTCGCGAGCTTCATCAATCTGCCGACCACATACAGCAATGGCAGCAGTATAAGCTACCGGGTACGGGAAGAAAATTTGGGTGAGTTTTACCAGCAATCGTATGGCCCGGTTTACATCAATAATAGAAGAAATGCTGAAACGCCGACCCCAACCCCGGCAGAGCCGACCGTAACTCCCACGCTGACCCCGGCAGGGGAAACGGAAACGCCGACCCCAACCCCGGCAGAGCCAACCGTAACCCCCACGCCGACTCCGGCAGGGGCAACGGAAACGTCGACCCCGACTGTAACCTTGACTCCAACCCCAACCCCGGAGTCAGGCCCTCGCGCCCCCTATGATCCTTCAGTGGAAGAGAATACGGTTACCTGGGCTGAGGAAATGCCGGTTGAATTCCATGCCGGCCAGGATCATAGATTTACCGCGAAGGGTGCCAGCGCCGAAGATCAGTATGAAGATGAGGATCTGATCGAGGGAGACGGCCGTTGGCTGCCTGTTTTCTGGACCATGCGTCAGGATGGCTCCAATCCCCAGCAGAGAGTTCAGGAAGATGATCGAGAGCTCACCCATGACTTCTCGATGCGGTCTACGCGGGATCTGTTCGATGAAGCTGAGTATCAGCTTTATGTCTTCTTCCAGCACCAGACTTACGATGGCAAAACCTGGGTCGATGACGAAGATAACGTGGGCTCTGTAGCGACTGTCGTGAAGACAAAAGCCTGGACTCCGGGTTCCCGTGATCCCTTTGACCCGAAGCTGACTGACAGTACGGTCACCTGGGAAGAGGCGATGCCCATTGAGATTCATCAAGGGGAAAATCATAAATTCACCGCCAGGGGCGTCAGCGCCGAGGAAGAGTACGGCTCTACAGGACTGACGGCAGGAGACGGCCGCTGGCTGCCTGTATTCTGGACCATGCGCCAGGACGGCTCCAATCCCCAGCAGAGAGTGACGGATCCGCAGCTTTCCCATAGTTTTTCCATGTCGGCAGTAAGAGATATCAGGGACGCCGGCGAATACAATATCTACGTCTTCTTCCAGCACCAGCTTTATGATGGCAGCCAATGGAAGGATGATGGAGCCCCGGCTTCCATCACAACCGTCATGAAGACCATGGCCTGGGATCCGGATCATCCAACCCCCACGCCAACCTATATGCCGGGACCCCGTGATCCCTTTGACCCGAAGCTGACAGACAGCACGGTCACCTGGGAAGAGACGATGCCGGTTGAGATTCATGCAGGGGAAAATCATAAATTCACCGCCAGGGGCGTCAGCGCCGAGGAGGAGTACGGTCCTTCAGAACTGACGGCAGGAGACGGCCGCTGGCTGCCCGTATTCTGGACCATGCGTCAGGATGGCTCCAATCCCCAGCAGACAGTGACGGATCCGCAGCTTTCCCATGATTTTTCCATGTCGGCAACAAGAGATATCAGGGAGGCCGGCGAATACAATATCTATGTCTTCTTCCAGCACCAGCGTTACAATGGCAGCACATGGAATAATGATGGAGCCCCGGCGTCCATCACAACCGTCATGAGGACCATGGCCTGGGATCCGGATCATCCGACCCCGACTCCCACGCAGACGGTTACCCCAATCCCGACAGTCACTAACACGCCGACCCCGACCCCGCTTCCCCCGGTGGCTCCCGGTGCGATCCGGATCATCAGAGACCAGATATATGAGACGGAAGAAGGACGCTCTTACCCGCTTTATATCAAGGAAGAGAGCGCTGATGGCTATCTTGCCTACATCGCCTTGTTTACGGAGGATCCGGAGGAGAACGCCGCAAGCCTGGTAGAGGGTTCCGTTCAAGCATTCCGCTACGCCGACAGTTTTGAAGAAATGGTGGAATACACCGGTCTTGAACCTGGTACCTATTATCTGGCGGAGGTTGATGAAGAAGGTACTCCGATGTTGAGCGGAGATTACAGGATTACTTTGCCAAGCCCCGCTATCGTGGAAATCGAAGCCTATTCTCTTGATAAGGTGGGCGCATGGATGGAGGATGGCTATTATGGGCCTGATCTGCCCCGAGTGGGTGAGGTTCTGACCCAGGATGTTGCCTATGATGCCATCTATACAGGAGAACTGCAGGAGGGCTTCTATCTGGAGGGACTCCTGAATGTCATCAAGGAGGTGCGGGATAGTACAGGGGCATTGGTGGACGCAGCTACGGTTGCCGATTCATTCACGGTATGGCTGTATGAAATGATAGAGGACGAGGCTGGCAATGTGGAACCGTCCACAGCCGATGACTTTGTAAAGAATCCTGAGCTTACCCTTCAGCTTCAGGGGCAGAATACAGCTGCCATAAACTATATTCCGGTCTATCTGCAGGCTGATGCTATGGACGTTTCTTTTTACCTTGAAGAAGAACTGACTCAGGGCCAGCAGGATCTGTATCAGCAGGAGTACTATGTGAACGGGGAACTCGCTGAGATTTCCGAATACGGTTTTGTGGAGGTTCCGGTCTCCCTGGACAACGGGGAAGGGACTACTGTGAGGATCGTCAATGTGAGACAGTTTACGCCGACAACGGCACCGGAAGAACCGACCACAGCGCCGGAAGAACCGACCACGGCACCGGAAGAACCGACCACGACTCCAGAAGAACCGACAGCTACGCCCACAGACACTCCTACGCTGACACCGAGTACGACACCGGATATTACAACGACAGTGACTCCTACGACGACAATCACCACGATTCCGGGTACAACCACGACGTCAACACCACGGTATACCACTACCTTTAGTACTACGGATCCGATGAGTTATACCAACTCCGGCAGTGGCTCCAACGGAGGAACTACGACTACGACGACGAACACTCAGCGGTCGGATACGGTAAATCAGGCAACAACTCAGAATACGACAGCGGATAATGTAAAGGGAGCGGCAGCCACAGGTGATGAGACTCCGATCTCTCTGTATATTCTTCTCCTGGCCCTGGCCGGAGCGATAGCACTGATCTCTGTCGAGAAGAGAAAGAGCCGATAATCATAAGAAAAATTTCATATGGCTGAACGGCCTCAGACAATTTGGATTAGAGGCAGTCCTGTACGAAAAAGGAGACGGGAGGCTTGTCAGGCCTCTTGTCTCCTTTTTTATCCCGAGCCGCGTTATGAGTTTTTTCGACTAACGTCGGAACGCGGCTCGGGTAGGGGGGTAGAGGTGCGGCTACGCCTCCCTCTACCCTATGGCAGGGCGCCGAAAGAAAGATGTCACCTTACAGTGACCGTGCATTTTCAATCATTTTGCCATAGGTATTGATGGGAAGAAAGGAGAACAACATCATGAAAAAACATCATTCTTTAGCCATTATCATTCTTGTGACGGTAATGGCCTTTACCTCTTCGGCATGTATTTTATCTGAATTCGGGTTAACCGATAACACTCCAAAGCTCATGAACATTAAAGCTAAGCGAGCCGACAAGAACGATTTCTTTATGGTGGGGACACTGGAAGTCGCTGAGGGAGAAGAGGTTGTGATAACCTCCGGGCTGTCAAAGGGAAAAATCAGGGTGGAACTATTGGAAATGGCGGGCGAACAAAATATCGATACATTGCCTGAAATAGAAGAGGAAGCAACCTTTGCTGCCGAAGTCAGCGGCAGTGAAATCATATCGGAGAGGGTTCCGGAGGGAGATTACCTCCTCAACGCGATCTGCCTGGAAAGAGCCACCGGCAACGTCAGGATTGAAGTGCAGGCGGTGGATTCACCGGAATAAATCTGAAATGAGATGAAAACAGCAGGAAAGTGCCTGTTCGCCGGCGGCATCCGGACTGACACAGAAGGCCGCGCATGGCAGAAAAGCCTGGATCCCGTTAACCAGGATTCGGGCCGGATACTTTAGATGGAGTTTAAAAATCTGAGCAGAACAAGGTGGCCTTGTCGGACGTGACAGTCTGGCAGGGCTTCTTTTGATATGGCAGGGGCGCTGAAAGGAAGATGTCACCTGACGGTGACCAGCGCCCCGCCGTGGGGTAGAGAGTCGGCTGCGCCTTCCTCTACCCTATTTATCTCACCTGAATCAAGGTGTTGGATCAAAGAACATATGAAACAGGCTGAAATGCTGACGGCAAATGTGGTTGTAACCAATCACAAGACTGTCGGAAACTATATCAGATATCTCTGCGATGCGTATGTTTTCTATGGCGTACGTCGATATGATATCCGCGGAAAGAAATATCTGAAGACTTCCGTAAAATACTATCTGAGTGATACCGGGATACGCTTTGCCAGACTTGGCAGGCGGAATCTTGATTACGGACGGATGTATGAAAATATTGTCTGTATTGAGCTGATGCGGCGCGGCTTCGAGGTGTACGTTGGAAAGCTGTATCAGAAAGAGGTGGATTTTGTGGCAGTCCGCGGGGATGTAAAGATGTATATCCAGGTCAGCGATGATATCTCACGTCCTGAGATGTTTGAGCGGGAGTATGATCCTCTGCTCAAGATTAAGGATGCGTATCCAAAACTGATTCTGGCCAATACCAGACATGCGACCTATGACTATGAAGGCATCAGGATCCATAATATATCAGACTGGCTGCTGAAGCATGAATAATGGCTTCAGGTGAGCGGTGGAATGATATAAACCGAAATTTCATTTTACAGACAGTGGCAGGCCAGAATAATTACCGGGACAGATTCCGGACCTGGGTTTGAAACAGCGAAAAGAATCGCCCCAAAAGGACACTGGGTGATTCTCGCATGCCAGAATAGAGAAAAAGGATCTGCCGCAGCAGATGCTCGCGAATACTGTCTAAGTAATCCCCGGTCCTCTCAATGGGGTACGAAGTACTGTTGACCTGAGTAGTTATCTTCGTTTTACTATAAAAGTTGATTTTTAATCGGACTTCATGTATGATACTCTTGTTTTAGTGTAGACGAACAAAATGTTTATATGATATTTTGCCGACGGAAGAAATGTAATGAGGGATGTGCCTATGCCGGGAAAGAAGAGGAGCTTATTCGTGAGGGTGATTCTGGTGGCGTCTGTTTTCATGATCACGATGAACCTGGCTTTGGGTATGACGCTGATGCGGCAGTCGCGCAAGGCTATGAAAACTCAGATCAACGAGCGTATGCTGGACATCGTCAATACCGCTGCGGCCATGCTGGATGGCGATGTTCTGGAAAGGCTGCGGGCTGAGGATGAAGGGACACCCGAATACGAGGAGGTACTGCGCACGCTGATCTGCTTCCGGGACAATATCAAGCTGGATTATATTTACTATGTGCGGGATGAAGGAAACAAGGTTTTTACCTTTGGGATTGACCCGGATGCGGTCGCACCAGGGGAATTCGGTTCTCCTGTGGTATACACGGACGCGCTGTATCAGGCCAGCCAGGGTATTCCTTCTGTGGACGAGGAGCCCTACGAGGACGCCTGGGGACGATTTTACAGTGCATTCAGCCCGGTGTTTAATTCGGATGGAGAAGTGGCCGCGGTGGTCACGGCAGACTTCGGCGTGGCCTGGTACGAGGAACAGCTCAACCAGAACACCAATACGATCATAGCCGCCTGTATTATTTGTGTCGGGATCGGCATCTGCATCATCTTTATCCTAAACCGTCAGTATGCCCGTCACATGGAGGTGATCGCAAGAAACCTTAATGATCTGGAGAATGATATCAACTCCCTGACTGATGAAACACTGTCCGGCGAAACGGACAGGCTGGACGATAAAATGCGGGAGGACAGCATACAGACCCTGGCAGACCGTATTTCCACTCTGAGGAACGACCTTCGCCAGCACATCACTCACGAAAACACACTGGCCAACAATATGATCACTGCCATGGCTTCCGACTACCGCTGTGTGTATTACGCAAATCTTGATGAAGACGACCTTGTCTGTTACCGGGAGGATCCCCAGGATCCGGATCAGACCCCGGCCGGTATCCATATTTCCTATCATGACCGTCTGGTCTGGTATGCCAACTCTCATGTGACGGAGAACTATCGGGAAGGTTTCCTTACCTTCATCGACCCGGACAATATCAGGGAGAGCCTGGCCACCCATCCCATTATCGCTTATCGCTATCTGGCCTGCAGGGAAGGACGCGAATATTACGAAATGATTCGTATGGCCGGTGTCCGGCGGGCAGAGGACCGGGACGACCATGTGGTGCATGCGGTAGGGCTCGGCTTCACCGAGATCGATGCTGAGATGCGGGAAAGCATGGCAAGAAACGAGGTTCTGGCAGAGGCCCTGGCGGAGGCAGAGGAGGCAAATAAGGCCAAGACGTCTTTCCTCTCCAGCATGAGCCATGAGATCCGCACACCGATGAATGCCATCATCGGTCTGGACAATCTTGCCCTGCATGACGAGACCCTGTCCGGGCAGACCCGCGATTACCTGGAGAAGATTGGCGGGAGCGCCCGCCATCTGCTGGAGCTCATCAATGATATTCTGGACATGAGCCGCATCGAGTCCGGCCGCATTGTCCTGCAGAAGGAGGAATTCTCCTTTGGCGATATGCTGGAGCAGATCAACACTATGGTTATGTCCCAGTGCAGCGAAAAGGGCCTGACCTATGAATGCCGCCTTCTGAACCACATAGATAATTATTACATCGGAGATGACATGAAGCTCAAGGAGGTTCTGATCAACATTCTGAGCAATGCCATCAAATTTACGGATGCGCCGGGAAGCGTTGCCATGACCATCGAGAGAACTGCTGTCTTTGAGGACCAGTCTACGCTCAGGTTCCGCATCAAGGATACGGGGATCGGCATAGATAAGGAATATATCCCGAGGATTTTCGAGGCCTTCTCTCAGGAGGACGGCAGCCGAAAGAACAAATACGGCAGTACAGGGCTGGGCATGGCTATCACAAAAAGAATTCTGGATATGATGAACGGCACGATTTCAGTGGAGTCCGAGAAGGGTGTCGGCAGCGAGTTCACCGTGGTTATTACCCTGAGGAACTGTATCCACCAGGGAACGGAGCAGGAGAGCTCCGTGGACCACAGTAGGCTGCGCGTTCTGGTTGTAGATGATGACGAGGTCGCCTCAGAGCACGCCCGAATGATTCTGGACGAAGCCGGGATCCGGGCAGATACCTGTGACAGCGGCCAGGAGGCTCTGAGAATGCTGGATCTGCAGCAGGGAAAGCAGGAGCCCTATCAGCTGATCCTTATCGATCGGAATCTGCCGGAAACGGACAGCTTTCAGACGGTACAGCGGATCCGGGAGCACTGCAGCAGGGAGAGTACCGTTGTGATCCTGACTGCCTATAGCTGGGATGACATCCAGGACCAGGCACGGCTTGCCGGCGTGGACGGTTTTCTGGCAAAGCCTCTCTTTGCGTCAGGCGTGGTTTTAGAGTTTGAACGGTTGGCCAGGCGCAACAACCTGAGTCTCTTCAAAGAAAAGAAACGTGTCGATCTGGCCGGCAGGCGGATTTTGCTTGCTGAGGATATTGAAATTAATGCCGATATCATGATGGATATCCTCGAGATGAAGGAGGCTTGTACGGATCATGCCGAAAACGGGAAGATTGCGCTGGAGCTCTTCCAGGACAGCCCTGTAGGCACCTACGATGCGATCCTGATGGATGTGCGTATGCCTCAGATGGATGGCCTTGAGGCAACGGCAGCCATCCGTGCGCTGAACAGGCCGGATGCAAAGAAGATTCCCATCATTGCCCTGACGGCCAACGCCTTCGACGAGGATGTGCAGCGCTCTCTCCAGGCGGGGATGAATGCGCACCTGAGCAAGCCCGTAGAGCCGGATCACCTCTATCAGACATTGGAAGAGCTGATCTGTGAGGCAGAGGAATCAGACTGATTATGCACGATATCGGATGCGAACAAATTTACAGCGGAATTGTTGCTGCAAAAAATGATTCAACCTGTCACACATAAAGCTCGAAGCAAGTGCGAGTTGCCGACCTGATAGTTTTTTCCATATATCATTGTGGACACTGGGATAGAGGGGAAAGATTATGTTCCCGGGTGCCTGCAGCCGAGATGACAGGATCGTCATCCGTTCGGTATGTCGGGATAGAACATATGTTCTAAAAAGGAGGGATAAATATGTCGGAAGCATCATCTGAATCCAAGCAAATATCGAAAGCGAAGCCCGGTCTTTCACTGGCTGCGGTCTGGGCTTTAGCGGTAGGTTCAGCTATCGGCTGGGCGTCTTTTGCTGCCACTGGCAGCTCATACCTCTCTCAGGCCGGATCGATGGGCTCCGTCATTGGCCTGATGATCGGATTTGCCTGGATACTGATGACTGCCTGGTCAATCCCGGGATTGTTTTTTTCCCACAGTGTCATCCGCAAGGATCATGCCAGGATATCTGGAAAAGCCGTCATCGTATGGGCTGTCCTCTTTGTAAGTATCGTCCTGTTGGCAATGAACTGGGTAGGAATGGGGAATGGGGACAGGGGAAATTGGGGCATTTTAGTTTTATTCGCCCTGTCCCTTGTTACTGTACTCATGCAAGATTCGGTCATGAACAATCACGCTTTCCTTATGCGGCAGGAGCAGATGGATTCTTCCATTGAAGAGAAGAAAACGGAAGAATTTGCAGTGATTGTCTGTGGTGTGAATGATCTGAAAGCCATCAATGACACTCTTGGCCAGAAGGCGGGGGACGAATACATGATCAGGGCCTGCAGAATGATCTGCGATATTTTTCAGCACAGTCATGTATATCGGACGGGCGAAGATGAATTTGCTGCCATTCTGACAGGTCGTGATTATCTCATTCGGAATGAACTTACCTTAGCTCTCCATGACCGTTCTGTGGAGCACATCCGTACCAAAGACATCGTTATTTCCGGCGGACTGGCAGATTATAACCCGGAAGTGGATACCTGCTTCCATGATGTATGGGAACGGGCAGATGCCCGGATGAAGGAAGAAAGGAAGCTGCTGCAGGAAATGGGTGCCATGACCCGGGAGGATGCAGAAATTGCGGCGAAGCCTGTTTTCCCGATAGATGAAGAGATAGATATTCTGCACGTCAAGCGACTGATCCTTATCGTAGAGGACGTGCACCTTAATCAGATGATTCTGGGTTCTTTGCTGGAGGATGCCTACGATTTGCTTTACGCTTCTGATGGGATTGAGGCATTGGAGCAGATCAAATCTCATACAGAGGAGCTGGCTCTTGTGCTTTTGGATCTTCAGATGCCGCATATGAGCGGCATGGAAGTGCTGAAGGTAATGAAAGAGGAGAAGGAGCTCAGGGATATTCCGGTGATTGTGATGACGGCGGACCAGGATGCGGAAGTGGAATGTCTGGGGATCGGTGCGATTGATTTTATTCCTAAGCCCTATCCCTCCGCCGAGATCATTCATGCCCGTGTCAATCGATGTATCGAGCTTTCCGAACAAAGAAACATTATTCAGTCCACTGAGCGGGACAGCCTGACGAATCTGTTCAACCTCGATTATTTCTTCCGTTACGTTCGAATGTATGACCAGCATTATACCGATACAATGATGGATGCCATTGTTCTGGACGTCAACCATTTCCATATGCTCAATGAGCGCTACGGAAAGCAGTATGGGGACAGTGTCCTGTCCCGTATCGGCAAGCGGATCCGTCGGATCTCCCGGGAGGTCGGGGGTGTGGGCTGCCGCCTTGGCGCGGATACCTTCCTGATCTACTGCCCGCACAGGGACGATTATGAGAGTATCCTGGATGAGGCATCTGAGGATCTGGTAGATGAGGATGTGTCTGCCAACCGCGTCCGTCTTCGCATGGGAGTCTATTCCAAGGTGGACAAGGCGCTGCAGATTGAACGCCGTTTTGACTATGCGAAGATTGCCGCGAATACCGTGAAAAGCGGTTATCGTCGTGCCATTGGGATTTATGATACCAAGATGCATCAGGCGGAGCTGTACAGGGAGCGTCTTTTGGAAGATTACAGACCATCGCTGGAAGGCCGTCATTTCATCGTGTACTACCAGCCCAAGTTTGATATCCGACCCGATAAGCCGGTACTGGCCAGCTCGGAAGCCTTGGTGCGCTGGAATCATCCGGAGCTGGGGATGATCAGTCCGGGTATCTTTATTCCCCTGCTTGAAGAAAACGGTCTGATCCAGGAGCTGGATCAGTTTGTATGGCGTGAAGCGGCACACAGAATAAGGGATTGGAAGGAGCGCTTTGGCTATTCCGTGCCGGTGTCGGTAAACGTTTCCCGCGTCGATATGCTGACCCCTGATCTGACGGGCATCTTCAGGGAAATCCTGGAGGAATGCGATCTTACGGTGGATGACCTGATTCTGGAGATCACAGAGTCAGCCTACACCAGTGATTTTGATCAGGTGGTTGCCACGGCCAAGGAGCTGCGGGACATGGGCTTCCGCATCGAGATGGACGACTTCGGCACAGGCTATTCTTCCCTGGGCATGCTGTCTTACCTGCCTGTTGACGTTCTGAAGCTGGATATGAGTTTCGTACGCTCCGCCTTCGGGGAGACCCGGGACATGCGCATGATTGAACTGATCATCGACATTGCGGATTATCTGCAGGTTCCTGTTGTAGCGGAGGGGGTGGAGACGGAGGAACAGTATCTGGTGCTGAAGCTGATGGGATGCGACCTGGTGCAGGGATATTACTTCTCGAAGCCTGTGCCGCCTGAGGACTTTGATCATTTCATGGTCCGGCGGACAGAGGTGAAAACGCAGGCAGCGCCGGAAACCAGGAAAACCTATATGAGCATCTCCAAGGCTTTGGCCGGCGGCTTTGAAAGTATTATCTATGTGGATGTGGTCACAGGCTTTTATCTTGAATTCTTTATGGAAATAGACGGTGGGCTTGAGATTCACCGCGGCGAGGGTGATTTCTTCGGAGCTGCAGGGGAGAAACTGCTGAAGGATCTGTGCGAAAGTGATGTCCAAAGGGTCAGAGAGGCAACCTGTAAGGAGAGGCTGCTCCACCTGGCTGAGAAGGAGGGAGCCATCGCCTTGACTTTCCACAAGCTGGACAAGGGAGTGGCGACGCCCTATACCCTGCAAACCATAAAGACCCGGGAGAGCGACAACCATCATGTTGTCATCGGGGTCAGAAGGGAAGTCACTGCTTGAGCGTAATGTGAAAAGCTGGTGGGCTTTCCTACCCGAAGGCAGATGCCATCAGCTGGTCCGCTGCGCCGGTCGAGAGGCAGAGACGCCCGCTTAATGCCTGGTACAGTCTGCCTTTTGGAAATAACAGCATTACGGAACAGGAGCTGACAGAGATTTTTGATGAAGCTCTTCCCGGCGCCCTGTGTCCTCTTTTGTCTGAAAAATGAGAGAATCGGTGGTCAATTTCCCATCATGAGAATGATTCTAAGGGGGATATTTATTCTATAGATATTCATTCTTATTTATGATAAACTAAAACAAACGACAAAATATACTATACTTTTACTGTACGTTGCACGGGATTGATGCCGCTTTTGGCGGCATATTTCCTAAATAATCCCCAAGGACGAGAGGCAGGTGAGGAGGGTATGCTGAAAGGAAAATGATATTCGGGTTTGTAAAGGTTCGGATAACAATAGAAACTATCAAACGCTGTCGCTCAGAAGGAGATAGTCAATCATGAACAATATTCTTCGTGTTTTTACCACCATTTTTTTTGATGTTTCTGATTTAAATGTTAGTTTGCTCCTTAGTGTGCTTCAATTAATCGGCCTGTGGCGGATATTTCAGAAGTGCGGGGTGAAAGGCTGGTGGGCTTTTGTGCCCGTCGGCAGATGCTATCAGCTGGCCCGCTGTGCCGGCCGCGAGGCAGAAGCGCCCGCTTATTGCCTGACTCAGCTGGTCTCAATCATTTTCAGCGTATATTTGCTTTTCGTCAACATTACGGATGTCGAGGATAACAGCACAAAGCTTCTCATTATTTCGGTTATCCTTATATCCCTTGCCATTGCCTTCGTCATCTACCAGGTTCGTGTTATCCTGGGTCTGATCGAAGTATTTGGGGTAAAAAAACGGTGGGCCTTTCTGTGGATGATTAATGAAACAGCCTGGCTTCCTGCCCTGATCTGGGGCTTCGGCAAACAGTATCAGCCGGGCTGGCAGGTGCAGGACATCAAGGCGGAGATGGAGAGGCTGGCAACTCACGGCAGCGCGACCGCTATGGATGAAGGGCTGACCATCAATCTGAAGGATCGGACAGTCCGTGAGTTTTTCCAGAAAAAAACACTGCTGCGCGATATCCACATGGCTATTCCCCAGGGACATATGGTTCTGCTGCTGGGTGGTTCAGGCGCCGGCAAGACGACCTATCTGAATGCGATTAACGGTTATGAGAAGGCCAATGCCGAGGTGCTGCTGAACAATACCAATATGTACACTGAGTATAAAAAAATGCAGTATGAGGTTGGCTTCGTCCCCCAGTCCGAAATGATGCGCGGCAAAGACACCGTACTGAATACCCTTCTGGATGCGTCAAAGCTCCGTCTTCCCATGGATGTTTCTCCCTCCCAGAGGAGAAAGCGCGTGGACGAGGTCATGGAGATCTTTGGCCTGCTTCCGGTAAAGAATAACCTGGTTGAGAAGCTGTCAGGCGGCCAGAAGAAACGTCTGTCCATCTCCATGGAGTTTCTTTCCAACCCTTCACTCTTTATTCTGGATGAACCGGATTCCGGTCTTGACGGTGTAATGGCCAGGGAGCTGTTTACCCAACTTAGAAAGATAGCCGACACCGGTAAGATCGTCATTGTCATCACCCATACGCCGGATCGCGTGATCGACCTTTTCGACGATGTCATCGTGCTGGCAAAGGACAGCGCCAGGACGGGCCGGCTGGCATTTTATGGCAGCATTGAGGAAGCCCGGAAATTCTTTGGGCGTGAAAAGATGGAGGAAATCGTCAAGTCCGTTAATCGCAAGGAAGAAGGCGGGGACGGCCTGGCCGATGAATTTGTCATGAAGTATGCGGAGGTGCAGTATGGCTGTTGAAAGGAACGAAAATAATACGAACAGAAAGCTTACGATACGTCACCGTGGACGCATAGAGCAGATAGGGATTTACCTGGGGAAGATGCTGAGAATGTTTGTCTATCAGAGTGACTGGAAGGTTGTACCGATGGCGGTACTGATCGCCGGTCTGGTAGGCATGGTGATCCGTTCCCGTCTGTTCATCAACCGGGAAGGCACGCTGACAGGCGCTTTTTGCATGGTTATGGTCTGCATCTGGAACGGATCCTTCAACTCCATCCAGGTCATCTGCCGTGAGCGGGACGTGATCAAGAGGGAGCATCGCTCCGGTATGCATATCAGCTCCTATATCGTTTCCCATATGATCTATCAGGCCCTGCTGTGTCTGATTCAGACAGGCGTGACCTTGTATGTCACGAGACTGGTAGGGGTACAGTATCCCGAAAATGGGCTTCTGACCCCCTGGATGATTGTGGATTTCGGAATTTCCATGTTCCTGATAACCTATGCTTCGGATATGATGTCACTGTGGATATCCACCCTTTCCCGCAATACCACGACGGCTATGACGATCATGCCCTTTGTCCTGATCTTTCAGCTGGTATTCTCCGGGGGAATGCTGACCCTGCCGGAATGGAGCGCTCCTCTGACCAACTTTACCATTTCAAACCCGGCGCTGAAGGTCCTGGCCACACAGGGAGACTACAATAACCAACCGGTGGTGACCCTGTGGAATCAGCTCAATAAGATGGTGGACAAGGAAGTGAATGTCACCGTCAGCCTGGGGAATGTTCTGGATCTGCTGGAAAATGAGGACATTGCCGCCATCGCCGATCTGCGCAGCGTGAAGGTTTCCGATCTGGCAGGCCAGATGGATACCGAGGCTTCGGAGAGCTCCACCGCTGCCCTGCAGGCAGACCTGGCTAAAACTATGCTGGAATCAAAAATCGGCAGCCTTACCCTGGGGGAGCTCATTGACATGATCGCCACAGACGAGAAGGTACAGGCAGAAAGGGATATGAGCTACACCTACAGCTCCACGGTAGGTGACCTCCTTCATATGGCCGGCGAAGACCGGGTAAAAGAAATCCTGCAGAACGAAGTCAAGGACGTCAGCTACAATGCCGATTATGACTATACCATAGAGAATATCCTGTATTACTGGTTCCGCCTGATTGTATTCAGTCTGGCGTTCGCAGCGCTTGCTGTCATAACCCTCGAGTTCATCGACAAGGACAAACGATGAGTCATGGGGACGGTTCTCTTGACACATTTTTTCAAATCATGTAGTATTCCAGTCAGGAAGCCTTGTCGGCAGATTTTAAAGTATGCGCACGAACTTACTGCGTAATCAGAAAGGAGACAGTACCATGCAGATCTATTCCGTTACGGATCCTGAGTTTAAACCTTATGGAAAGGTTCTTGAAAACTATGACACGGCAGAGCTTATGACGGCCATGGATACCATCGATTTACCGGAGAGCGGAACAGCCTACAAACCAGGTATCGATAAACTGGAGGCATGCTCCATTTACAGCGAGCTGCGCGATCGGGCATATGGCGGCATGCCGATTCAGATCGGTATGTGCTGGGGCAGCAATACGAAATTGAATTGTCTGGAATATCACCGGGACAGCGAGGTGAATATCGGAAGCAGCGATTTTATCCTTCTTCTGGCCAGGGAGGACGAGATTGTCGACGGTGTTCTTGACACAGCAAAGGTCAAAGCCTTCCGTGCGCCCAAGGGCATGGCGGTAGAGGTCTATGCTACGACTTTGCACTATGCTCCCTGCCAGGTTCCTGAAGCCGACAGTTTCCGGGTGGTGGTCGTACTGCCCAAGGGAACCAATACCGGAAAGCCCGCCTATACGCCGAAGACGGAAGAGGACAAATGGATGACCGCCTGCAATAAATGGCTGCTGGCACATCCGGATGCACCGGAAGCCAAAAACGGAGCTCATATCGGCTTAAGCGGCGTTAATATCGATATTGCCCAATAAACAACATAAAGCCTGTTCCCACTGGCAAGCAAGCTTACCGTGGAAACAGGCTTTTTGCACTGGAATCATCTATATATTCCATTCGGCACTCCTGCCATAAAAAGAGCATATCCGTATCATAAAGCTGATACAGATATGCTCTTTTGCTTTATACCGTTTACAGGACATCCAGACCTTCCGCCCAGGTCTTCAGATCTGCCATGGAAGTGGTTCCGCCTAAGCGGTTTCCGTTAACCACGGTGGGATTTCCTTTGGCGATACGGGCAATGCGGTCTCCCGTGAAGCCGATCCCGCTTCCACCGGAGGTACAGAAGGGAACAATAACCTTGCCGGAGAAATCATAGGCTTCCAGGAAGGTATCGACAATGCTGGGTTCTCTTCCCCACCAGAGCGGGAAACCAAGGAAAATAACCTCGTACTGATCCATGTTTTCGACTGCCCCTGTGATGGCCGGACGGCAATTGGGATCCTGCATTTCCACTGTACTGCGGGACGTTTTGTTATTCCAGTCCAGGTCGGCAGAAGTATAGGGTGTTTCCGGAAGAATCTCAAAGAAATCGCCGCCCTCTGCTTCAGCCAAAGCCTGAGCAACGCCTTTCGTTACACCGGTGGCAGAGAAACAGGTAACAAGGACTTTCTTCATAGTGACATACCTCCTTTTCATCAAATACGGTCATATGGCAAGAGAACCATATTTAGGTACAGATATAGTTTATGGTAAGGAAGTGGGAATGTCAAGGGAAGTTAAACAGACAAATCCTCCTTCATTCATTCGTCCGACGAAAAACTGGCGGCAGCAGTGAGAACGGTGAAAGCTATGCTCCCCGCCAGAAGCAGCAAAGCAGTTTTATAAAGCTTGAATTTGAACATGACAGGATCCTCTTCTTATGTGGCAGGGCTGCCGCTTTTCTTTACGGGATTAAGCCTTAAGCAAGGCCACAGCTACATCGTTGACATTGGTACCGGTAGGACCGGTCATGATCAGGCCGTCGATCTTCTTCAGGGCATGGTAAGCATCATTATCAGCCAGAACAGCGCTCAGCGTTAGGCCTGCCTGGGAAAGGGCTGACTTGCTGTCTTCGTCGACATAGCCGCCGGCCGCATCGGTAGGTCCATCGGTTCCGTCGCTGCCGACTGAGAAGACGCAGGCACCCGCAATACCGTCGATGGCATCGGCTGCCGCCAGAGCCAGCTCCTGATTTCGGCCGCCCAGTCCCTTGCCGGTAAGGTGAACGATGGTCTCGCCGCCTGCGATATAGGCCAGTTTTCTGCCGTCGCCGGCATGGGTCCGCAGAATGCTTCCCAGGAAGCTGCCGGCATCCCTGGCTTCACAGCACAACTGGTCAGTCAGGAGTATCGGATCATAACCCAGTTCAGCGCACTTGGCCGCTGCGGCGGCACAGAGCTCCCGAACGCTTCCGGTGATCTGCGTAGTGACATTATCCAGAGCCTTGGGGGTCTCCTTTTCCAGTAGCTTCCAGGCATCATCCGTCAGCTTCAGATTATATTTTCTGGCGATGGCAAGAGCCTCCTCGCAGGTGGAGGAATCCGGATAAGCCGGTCCGCTGGCAATCATATCCAGAGGATCGCCCAGAATATCACTGAGAACAATGCTGAAAACCCTGGCAGGTGCGCAGGCCTGGGCAAATTTGCCGCCTTTGACCTTGCTGAGACGCTTGCGAAGGGTATTCATCTCTACGATATCCGCACCACAGGCAAGCAGCTGGCGGGTAATATCCTGCAGGACGTCACCGGGTACCAGAGGCTGTTCAAAAAGTGCGCTGCCGCCTCCGGAAAGAAGGAAAAGAACGGTGTCCTCCCTGGTGAGCCCCTGAACAAGCTCCAGAGCCTTGGCTGTCGCAGCGAAGCTGTTCTCATCCGGGACAGGGTGGCCGGCCTCACAGCAGCTGACCCCCGGAATTTCCCCCATAACATGGTCATACTTGGTGACGACAATGCCGGCGTCTACCTTTCCGAGTACCTTGACAGCAGCATTGGCCATCTGCCAGGCGGCTTTTCCGGCCGCAACCAGAAGAGTACGACCGGAACCGGGCTGGAAGGAATCCAGGGCACGGGCAACGGCACTGTCCGGAAGAACGGCCTCCAGACTGGCCTTGACGATAGCGTCGGCATCTTTTCTGAGTAATTGATTCATATTTTTTCTCCAATCCTATCGTATGCACACGAATTGATTAAAGTATTATTTTGCTGAGGATGGCGATTTCAACGATAGCTGCGATACCGATCACCAGAGTGTTCATGGTCTGGGTCTTATAGCCTTTTTCAGGTGTCATCCCACCAAAGTTCGTGACAACCCAGAAGAAGGAATCATTGGCATGAGAAACAGTCATAGCTCCTGCGCCGATCGCCATGCAGACCAGCGTGACACCCATAGGAGTGGTAAAGCCCAGGACAGGAAGCAGGGGGGCAACGATACCGGCTGTGGTGGTAAGGGCAACAGTGGAGGAACCCTGAGCGCTCTTGAGGATGGCTGAGAGCAGGAAGGGGAAGAAAATTCCCATGGTGCTCAATACGGTGGCATGAGAGGAAATATAGTTTACCATATCGGAAGAAGAGATGACCTTGCCAAGAACACCGCCGGCAGCTGTGACAAACAGAATCGGGCCGACCGTCTTGAGGGTATCGTTGCAGATCTGGTAAAACTGATCCATCTTCTTTGCACCGGAAAGCTGGATAACCGCAAAAACAGTACCCACAGACAAAGCGATAATGGGCGTGCCGAGGAAGGCGATCAGATCAGCGAAGATGCCCTTGAGACCTGCCATGGAGAAAATAGAGGACAGAGCCATCAGGATAATCGGAACGATGATGGGCGCCAGGGAATTCCAGCCGCTTGGCAGGGTGCCATACTCGGCCACCAGTTCTTCATAGGTTTTGGTCACTTCGCCTGCGTCAGCCTCGTCATCAGCCTTGACTCTTTTGCCGATAAAGTTGGCATACAGATAACCGACGATCAGAGGAAGAATAGAGCAGACAACACCCATTCCCATGACGATCAGCAGGTTGTCCCCGATACCCAGAGTGGAAGCGGCGGCAATGGGACCGGGCGTCGGCGGGATAAAGACGTGGGAGAGATACAGACCGGTGGAAAGTCCGACAGTCATAGCGACAGAGGAGGTGCCTGTCCGGTGTACCAGTGCCTTACGGATGGGATTGAGGATAACAAAGCCGGAATCACAGAAAACAGGGATAGAAACGACCCAGCCCATGAGCTCCATGGCCAGGACGGGCTGTTTTTTACCCACAAGGTTAATCACCATATCCGCCAGCTTCAGGGCAGCGCCGGTCTGCTCCAGGATACTGCCGATGAGAGCGCCGAGGATGATCACGATACCGATACTGGAAAAGGTTCCGGAAAAGCCTGACCCGATAACAGAGGCCAGACCGTTTATCGTTGTTCCGTCCTCGGCGGTTCGGTTGACAATGGGAATACCTGCGATCAGGCCAAGGATCAGCGAGATGCACATGATAGAAATGAAAGGATGGATATTGAATTTCGATATCATTACAATCATGACTATGATTGCAATAATGAAGACAAAGATTAATGGTAAGCCTGTCATAAATTTGTTCCTCCTTTTAGATACAATTAGATCTGAAACGCGGGATACTTGTCTGATTTGCACAAAACATCCCAGGCGTCTTTCTTATTATAATCAAATAATGCTGATTTGAAAAGAGGAATTATCCTTCTTTTTGTTTTTTGTCGCAAGATAGCCCGATGGAGAATTTTATGCTTTGTAGATAATTCATACCGCCAATATAAATGAACTATTTGTTGCCTATCATCTGCCCGTATGTTATACTATTTTAGCAAGGAAAAAAATAATTTCGGATAGAATAGTAAGGTGTAAACGGTATATTTCCGCATTGGGATCGTGCTCATACAAGATAAAGAGCCTGCAGGTAGTACATCAGAAGGGAGATGTTTTATGAAACTCACTTGGATCGGCCATTCCTGTTTTGCATTGGAAAGCAATGGATACCGGATCATTTTGGACCCATACAACGAAGGCTCTGTTCCTGGCCTTAAGCCGGTAAGAGAGCAGGCCAACCAGTTTTTCTGCTCTCATGAACATGGCGACCACAATGCGGTTTCAGCCGTGACATTGCAGAAGGGACAGGAATCGCCCTTTACAGTCACAGAGCTCGAGACCTTTCATGACGGGGAGAGAGGAGCACAGCGGGGGAGAAACACCATCAGGATTTTTGATGATGGGACATACAAGGTTGCGCACATGGGAGATCTGGGATGTCGTCCCGAAGAAGACCAGATGCAGCAGCTAAAGGGTATGGACGTGATCCTGATTCCCGTAGGTGGTTTTTATACCATAGATGGGGAACAGGCAGCATCCCTGATCCTTCAGCTTATGCCTAGGATTGTGGTTCCCATGCACTTCAGGGGGGAGACCTTTGGCTTTGATGTGATTCGCCCTGTCGATGATTTCCTGAATCTTCAGGACAATGTCACAATGGCAGGCTGTTCCGTACTGGAGCTTCCCGGGCAGTATGAAAACGGCACAGTGGTTCTTGAGCCGCTAAATAAAGAATAATGAGAAGAAGCCCCTGAGGCCCCGATCTGGATCTCAGGGGCTTTAAACTTTTTAAAAAAATTTTTTAAAAAGTTGTTGACAAACCAAAGATCAGGTGGTATCCTATCATAGCTGTCGCTGATACAGATGCTCCTGAGAGAGAAAAAAAGAGTAGCGAAGAGTGACAGTTTTTATCGATTCTTTGAATTGTTTCGATAAATAAGGAAAACAGAACCTTGATAACTGAACAGTGAAACACATACGATTCTCGAAAATTCTTTACATTTTATTCTTGGGAAAGCATGAAATGCGACCCAAAAAGTAATGACGAGAGATAGCCAAACGGTTATCCCGAATCAGACAAACACTTTTACAGAGAGTTTGATCCTGGCTCAGGATGAACG
>JAFWGA010000046.1 GCA_017515325.1 Blautia sp. | reverse complement strand
AAAGTGTTTGTCTGATTCGGGATAACCGTTTGGCTATCTCTCGTCATTACTGTTTGGGTCGCATTTCATGCTTTCCCAAGAATAAAATGTAAAGAATTTTCGAGAATCGTATGTGTTTCACTGTTCAGTTATCAAGGTTCTCTTTTCTCATTTGTCTGAACCAAACGAAAAAATCCACGAATAAACTTTTTATCTATCACTGGCCATTCAAAATTTCTTGAATTTCTGTATCAGCGACAGCTTAGAAATAATATCATATGTTCTTTCGTTTGTCAACAACATTTTTAAAAATTTTAAAAGGCATCTTTTTGATGTCTTTTACTGGAGATAATGGGATTCGAACCCACGGCCTTTCGGATGCGAACCGAACGCTCTCCCACTGAGCTATATCCCCAAGGCAAGCGGTATCTTATCACACTTTCCAAATGAATGCAAGTCTTTTTTCACGAAAATCCAATTTTTTTCGACCTGTGCGGTGACCGTAAGTCTGCGATGTAAAATTGACGAGACTGTAACCGATGGGAGAGTGAGGGATTCGAGATAGCTCCGGCACTCCGGAGACATCTCGAGCCCTAACTCTCCCATCGGAGGATGGCTCGGCTGTTATTTTTTCTGCGTTATGAATGTGACCCTTCTTGGCTGCCCTTATTACATCTGAAGATAAAGGTCACTCGTGTCACTTTCATACCCGGGAGCTCTTGTCCTTCAGCTGCTCATATCTTTCTCTGGAAAGCCTTGCCCCCTCAGCAAACAAAGTGGCAGCATTCTCCGGGAAGGTGCGCCTCAGAGAAGCATAGCGGACCTCCCCATCCAGGAATTCCTCATACCCAATACTGGGCTCCTTAGAATCCAATTGGAATCTGGGATTGGCATCAGGATTATAGCGATACAGGAACCAGTATCCCGCCTCGACAGCCTTCTTCATCTCATCCTGCACCTTGTCCATCCCACATTTCAGTCCATGACTCTGGCAGGGAGCATAGGCGATAATCACACTGGGTCCATTGAAGCTGTCCGCTTCTCTGATCGCCTTCACCAGCTGAGCAGGATCGGCTCCCATGGCAACCTGGGCTACATAGACATTTCCATATGTCATCAGCATGCCGCCGATATCCTTCTTGGGACGCTTCTTTCCCGAAGCGGCAAACTGAGCCACAGCCCCAACCGGAGTCGCCTTGCTGGATTGTCCGCCCGTATTGGAGTACACCTCCGTATCCACGATCAGGACATTCACATTTTCCCCACTGGCAATGACATGGTCCAGGCCACCAAAGCCAATATCATAGGCCCAGCCATCTCCTCCATACATCCAGAAGGTTTTTCTGGACAACTGGTCTTTATAGCGAAGAATCACAGCAGCATCCTCGTCCTGGCAGTTCTCCAGAAGATGGATCAGAGCACGGGTGGCCTTGCCTGACGCATCGATATCCTCATAGGTATCCAGCCATTGCTGAATGGCGTCCTGAATTTCTTTATTCTTGTTTTTCTCTTTATAGGCGATCAGTCTTGTCTTCTGTGCTTCCCTCTGCTGACGGACGGACAGAACCATTCCCAGGCTGAACTCAGCATTATTCTCAAACAAGGAATTGGACCAGGCAGGGCCAAAGCCCTCTTTGTTTACCGTATAGGGAATTCCAGGCATAGCTCCGCCCCAGGCCTGGGAGCATCCGGTGGCATTTGCCCAGTATACCTTATCTCCATACAGCTGCGTCAGAAGCTTGGCATAGGGTGTCTCTCCGCAGCCGGCACAGGCAGCGCTGAACTCCAGCAGAGGCTGTCTGAACTGGCTCCCCTTTACCGTATAAGGATCGAAAACATCCCCCTTATCCGAAAGCTGCAGCGCATATTCCCAAGCGTCCAGTCCATCGCTGACCTGATCTGCCGGTGTCAGTACGAGAGCCTTTTCTTTGGCAGGGCAGACATTCGCGCAGCTCCCGCAGCCTGTGCAGTCCAGCGTACTAACCTGCATGGAGAAGAAAAGACCTTCCGCCTGCTTTCCCTTTGCGGCAACTATTTTCATATCCTTTGGTGCTTCATTCGCTTCCTGCTCGTTCAGCAGATAGGGACGGATCACAGCGTGAGGACAGACATAGCTGCACTTGTTGCACTGAATACATTTTTCCGGATCCCAGACCGGCACCCGCGTAGCAATGCCACGTTTTTCAAAAGCCGTCAGACCCATGTCCATGACACCGTCTTCATAACCGGCAAAGGTACTGACCGGAAGGTTATCCCCCTTCTGGGCATTGATCGGGTCCAAAAGCTTTGTCACCACCTCGGGAACATTTCTCTTCGGTGTATCTTCGTCCTGGGCATTTAACCAGGCCTGCGGTATGCTGATTTCCACCAGGCCATCGCTTCCGGCATCTATGGCAGCCAGGTTTCTGGAGACAACCTCCTCCCCCTTGGCGAAATAGGTCTTTCTCGCCGCTTCCTTCATATAACCTACCGCCTCGTCAACCGGTATGATCGGCATCAGATGGAAGAAAGCCGACTGAAGCACCATATTAAAATGGTTTCCCAATCCCAGTCTGTGAGCGATCCTGGTGGCATCTATCGTATAGAAATGAATCTTTCTGGAGGCAATAGCCCGTTTCGTATGGGCAGGAAGATGCTCTTCCAGCTCGTCAGCATTCCAGGGACAGTTCAAGAGCAAGGTGCCGCCCGGCTTGATCTCCTCAGCGATATCGTATTTCTCAATATAGGTCGGATTATGACAGGCCACAAAATCCGCCTGCTTCACGTAGTAGGATGATGAAATAGGCCTGTCTCCAAAGCGCAGGTGACTCTTGGTCACACCAAAGGACTTTTTGGCGTCATATTCAAAATAAGCCTGGGCAAATTTCGGCGTATGGCTATTGATGATCTCTACAGTATTATGATTGGCGCCAACGGTGCCGTCAGAACCAAGTCCCCAGAACTTGCAGCTTACGACACCTTCGGCCGATGCGGTCCATTCCTTCTCCTCAAGAGAAAGATGAGTCACATCGTCAACAATGCCGATGGTAAAGCTGTTCACAGGTTTTTCCTGCTTCAGGTTTTCGAAAGCAGCCGCAATCTGAGCCGGGGTGGTATCCTTTGAGGACAGACCATATCTTCCGCCCACCACTGTCAGATCTCCACGTCCTCTTAATGCGGTACATACATCCTGGTACAAAGGCTCACCGGCGCTGCCCATCTCCTTGGTGCGGTCCAGAACACCGACAGCCTTGCAGGAGGAGGGAAGACAGGCCGTAAAACGGCTGATATCGAAGGGGCGGAAAAGATGTACCTGGATAAAGCCCACTTTCTCTCCCCTGGCGTTCAGCTCATCCACCACCTCCTGGATACAGCCACTGACAGATCCCATAGCGACAAGGACACGTTCCGCGTCAGCAGCGCCGTAATAATTGAAGGGATGATAATTCCTTCCTGTCAGGGCATTAATCTTCCCCATATACTCATCCACGATATCAGGAAGCTCCTGGTAGGCTGTGTTGTTCGCCTCTCGGACCTGGAAATAGATGTCCGGATTCTGAACTGTGGAGCGAAGCAAAGGATGCTCCGGATTCAGCGCATGCGCCCGGAAGGCATCCAGCGCGTCATAATCCACCATTTTCCTCAGATCCTCGTAATCGATCTGCTCGACCTTATTGATCTCATGGCTGGTACGGAATCCGTCAAAGAAATGCATAAAGGGCACGCGGCCTTTGATCGCAGCCAGATGGGCGACAGCGGAAAGATCCATGACCTCCTGCACACTGCCGGTACACAGCATGGCAAAGCCTGTCTGACGACAGTTCATGACATCGGAATGGTCTCCGAAAATGGACAGGGCGTGGGTACCTACGGTACGTGCTGCCACATGAAGCACACCGGGATGTCTCTGCCCGGCGATCCTGTGCATGACAGGGATCATCAGCATCAATCCTTGAGATGAGGTAAAGCTTGTCCCCAGAGCACCAGTTTCCAGGGCACCATGAGCAGCAGCGATAGCGCCGGCTTCACTTTGCATTTCGATCAGCTGAACCGTCTGCCCAAACAGATTCTTTTTTCCCTTTGCTGACCATACATCCGTCTTTCCTGCCATAGGAGAAGACGGTGTAATCGGATAGATCGCGGCGATCTCTGTAAATGCATAGGCGATATACGCCGCTGCTTCATTGCCGTCCACCGTTACGTAAGTTTTTGTTTTTTCGCTCATAATCTCCTCTTAGAACTCAGTTCAATCCAGACAACCTGTTTTCTTACACTGTTCTCGACCTGTGCGGGAAACGCAAAGGTCAAATGCTTTATAGCTCAGGCAGGCCAGGCCGCCAAAAGCAATAATCGTTTTTGACCTGGTCCATGTCTCCTCCTGCCAAAAAAGGAAGCATAGGCCAGGCCAAATTCTACTCGTTTTTATAAGATTCGCACGAATTTACGATATATGAAACAAATCTGTCACATTTTTCCAGAAAATCTCTTCATAATCCTCATCGGAAAGATCCAGCTTCAGCAAATGATCAATATCCTGCTTCTGCGGCCAGAAGGGATAATCTGTTCCGAACATCACCCGTTCCGGGCCATATCCCTTCACCAGCTCCCTGGTCTGATCCAGAGTCAGCCAGAAAAAGGAGGAGGAAGTGTCCACCGTCAGATTCGGATAATCACTCAGCTTATTCAGGGCTTCCTTCCATACACTCCAGCCGCCAAAATGCGCCCCGATAAATTTCAGTCGGGGAAAAGCCTTCAGGACTCTTTCTACCCGGGAGGGATTGGAATAATCATACCGGTAGTCTCCCGTATGGACACAGATGGGAAGACCCTGATCCTCGCACAATTCAAAGATTCGCATGGCAGAGGGAGAATCCACCGGAAATTTCTGAATATCCGGATGGATTTTAATTCCTTTCAAGCCAAGCGCCATGATTTCTCTCAGATCCCCCTTTAGATCCTCACTTTCAGGATGCATAGTCCCCAGACCGGTAAAATGTCCCTCCGACTCTGCGACGCTCCTGGCCAGAAACTGATTGATACGGGAAACCTGCTGGGGCGAGGTGGCGACGGAATGAACAATAAAATGACTGATACCTGCTTCCTTCCCGGATGAGAGAAGTGTTGCTACTGTACCATCGTAATGGCAGGTGGGCAGTTTATCATAAAAATGATCCACTGCGTTTACCGCCTTTAACGCGATGCCATCCGGATAGATATGGCAGTGACTGTCAATAATTCGAATCATCTGTATTTTTCCCTTCAGGCTAATCTGCGAAGCTTTTCGGCTGCGTAACTGTCCATTCATGCATTCCTTCACAGTTACTAGGCTGTTTCAATCGAAGCAGCCTTCTGGAGACCAAGCTTTGCGATCGCCTGCTCACGCATCTTATATTTCTGAATCTTTCCGGCATCATTCATAGGGAAGGATGTCACAAAATCAATATATTTCGGAACCTTATGCTTGGCCATATGATCCCTGACGTACTGCTTCATTTCAGCCTCCGTCAGGGTCTCATCTTCCTTCAGAATGATGCAGGCCATGATCTCTTCCCCCATAGCCTCATCCGGGACACCGATTACCTGGACATCGCTCACCTTGGGATGTGTATAGATGAACTCCTCGATCTCCTTGGGATAGATATTCTCACCACCTCGGATAATCATATCCT
The DNA here is from genome assembly GCA_017515325.1 of Blautia sp. Taxonomy (GTDB): domain Bacteria; phylum Bacillota; class Clostridia; order Lachnospirales; family Lachnospiraceae; genus Blautia_A. Next base: position 17,089 of record JAFWGA010000046.1, on the reverse strand, counting down.
TCAGACGGCCGGTAATCCTGTAATTGCCTTCCGGCGTGCGGCAGGCCAGATCACCGGTATGCAGCCAGCCATCCTTATCGATAGCGGACGCCGTAGCCTTCGGCATCTTATAGTATCCCTTCATAATATTATAGCCACGTGCAACGAACTCCCCGATCACCTCATCCGGGCAGTCCTCTCCGGTTTCCGGATCTACGATCTTGCACTCCACATCTGGGAAGGCTGAGCCTACCGTAGTAACACGTACCTCCAGCGAATCTGTCGTCCGGCTCATGGTGCAGCCCGGAGACGCTTCCGTCTGACCGTATACGATAACGATCTCCGGCATATTCATTTTTTCCACCACATCCCTCATAACCGCTATGGGACAAGGGCTCCCTGCCATAATGCCTGTACGCATATAGCTGAAATCCGTTTTCTCAAAATCCGGATGCTCCAGCATGGCAATAAACATGGTAGGCACTCCATGGAAGGCTGTAATATGTTCATTATTGATGCAGGCCAGAGAAGACTTTGGACTGAAATAAGGAATGGGTAAAATTGTCCCCCCATGGGTCATGGTAGCCGTCATGGCCAGTACCATGCCAAAACAGTGGAACATGGGAACCTGGATCATCATACGGTCAGCCGTGGACAGGTCCATGCCGTCTCCGATACACTTTCCGTCATTGACAATATTGTAATGAGTCAACATGACACCCTTGGGGAAACCCGTTGTCCCGGAGGTATACTGCATATTACAGACGTCGTTGACGTTCACTGCCGCCGCCATGCGGGAAACCTCCTCGATGGGAGTCCGGCTGGCATATTCCAGAGACTCCTCCCAGGTCAGCGCACCCGGCATACGGAAGCCGACGCTGATCACATTCCTCAGGAAAGGAAGCCTGCGGGCATGCAGAGGACGGCCGGGCTTATTCTCCTTAAGCTCAGGGCAAAGCTCGTTGATGATCTCTCTGTAATTGGAGTCACGATATCCCTCGATCATAACCAGAGTATGGGTATCAGACTGACGAAGCAGGTATTCTGCCTCATGGATCTTATAGGCCGTATTCATGGTGACAAGAATGGCACCGATCTTCGTGGTGGCCCAGAAGGTCAGAAACCACTGGGGTACATTTGTCGCCCATATTGTCACCTTGCTCCCGGCCTTTACCCCAAGGCTGATCAAGACCCTGGCGAATTCATCGACATCCTCCCGGAATTGCCGATAGGTGCGGGTATAATCCAGAGTTGTGTATTTGATAGCCGTCTGATCGGGAAATTCCGTCACCATCCGATCCAATACCTGGGGGAAAGTGGCATCAATCAGGTCTTCCTTTTTCCAAACGTATCTTCCGGTATGCCTGTTATTCCAGTAAAGGTGCCTGCGGTTCAGCCTGGTATTCTCGAAATGGGACATGCTTGTCACAAAATGGGTAAATATGATCTCCGGATCATCCAGCCCAGCCATCCATTCCGGATCCCATACGAGAGAGATAAAGCCATCATAGTTTACGGAGCGAAGGGCGTTCATCAGCTCGTTCATGGGAAGCCTTCCTTCTCCCATCAGCTCAGGAACGACTTCCCCCCCATCCAAACTGTAGTCATGAATATGAACGTGTTTGACATAGGCTCCCAGATTGGTTATGGTTGTCTCAGCGTCTTCCTTCCCATTTACAACGGTTTCATACATATTCCAGATTGCACAGAGCCTGTCATCGGCAAACTGGTTCAACAGATCTCTGAGCCTGACCGTATCTGAATAAGGTCCTGAGGATTCTACCAGAATGACGCAGGAGGAATCCCCCAACAGCTCCATCAGTTTAGCGATGTGCGAAGCACAGGTTTGCTGGTCCTCACATGTTGTATGTAAGCCAATGGCAGCAATGTTCAGATTTTCGGCCACCGTTACCGTCCAGGCAAACTCATCGGCAAAATCTTCCTCTGTAAAATCCCCTTTTGTATCGATACAGGGCACTGTCAGCTTCTGCCTGATCAGGCTTCGGCGTGTCGCTGCCGCAAGCTCCGGATTGGTAGGACTGTCCTTGACAGAAAAGCGAGGACTTCTGATGTCAAAAAGCTCTACTCCGGCCAGTCCTGTTTCAGCTGCCGTCTGGCAGGCCTCATTCCAGGAAACGGTGTCCCAGTTCTGTATGGAGAATGCAAGATTCAAAACGATTCCTCCTCATAGACAATTTTATTCAGTGCGCTGATATACGCACGAATGGATGCACCGATAATGTCTGTCGAAATTCCGTTTCCGGAATAAAGCTTACCGTTGGCACGGAGCTTCACCAGGGCACTGCCCATGGCTTCCCTTCCCTCCGTGACAGTCTGGATCTGAAAATCATCCAATTCGTAATGATGGCCGATGATCTGTTCGATGGCCAGAAAAGCGGCATCGACAGGACCGTCTCCGATCGCCACGCTGCGAAGCTTATTTCCGTCTCGCTCAAGGGTGATATTTGCTGTTGCGGTGATAATATTGCCGCTGTTGATCACGTAACGGTCAATGCGATAGGTAGTAGGTACCTGCATGGCAGCACTCGCCACGATAGCATCCAGCTCTCTGGTTCCGACGAAGCTCTTCTTTACCGCCACTCGACGGAAAGCCTCGTAGACCTTTGCGTTATCATCATCGGAGAGTTCATATCCCAGCTGACGCACGACACTGATCACATCTGCAATCGTATCATTTTCGCTGAGTGTAACATTGGAAATCTCTGTGTTGACTCCGGTATCAAAGGGAGACTGATCACTTCTGGTGGTCTCCAGCAGACGGCTGAGCTGAGCAGCAGCCCGATTCAGCTCTGTTGTGCGAAGGTTTGTAGTGATGTCCAGTGCCTCCCCCTTGACCTGAACCAGACGGCTGACCTGTTCCAGGGTGGGATACCCCCCTTTTGAGACCGTACATTTGATTCCGTCAGCTCCTTTGAAAAGAGCAGCCACTGCACAGGCTATTCCCATATTCAGTTCATCGCTGACCTGAACATACAGTTCAACATCCTTCAAGGCCGGAACTTTTTCCTTCACTTCCTGAACAAATGCCCCAAATTCATCAGCCAGCATGATCCCGGCAGAATCACAGATGGTCACACGATTGGCCCCTGCATCGATGGCGGTCTGAATAGCCTGACATAAAAAGTCTGCTTCGGCCCTGGTCGCGTCCAGAGCAGAGAATTCTACATTTTCACAGTAAAAGCGGCACTTCTTTACCTGAGCGGAAATACATTCCAGCATAGCAGGCGCCTTCTTATGGCACATGTATTCCATCTGTACCGGCGAAACAGGCGCCAGTACATTCAGCTGGGGATGTTTGGCACTGCGTATGCTTTCCCAGGTTTCCTCTACAGAATCGGACACAGCATCGACGGTAGCTGTCAGAGTTCTGTTTACCACGGAAGCGATCGTCTTGTTGGATAGCTGATCGGCTCTCGCGGTTCCTATCGGAGGCAGCTCAATCCCGTCCACACGGATGCGGTCCAGTGTACGGGCAATCTCCAGTTTTTCTTTGAAGGTCAGAGCGCTCTCCCTCATAAGGGAGGATTCTCTCAGTGTAATATCGATTACTTTCATGGATTTCATATGGTTACTCCTTCACTGCCTGGTATAGCAATACAATGTATTAGGTCTTCTTCTATAATTGTTGAAGTCTAAACCCTAACGATTGCTTTGTCAAGATGAAGTCGCAAAGTATTTTCAGGCTCAAATAAAAAAAGCCATTGCCCTTTCGGTGATGAACACGGCGGTGCAGGCCAGGAGAGCTACCTTCAATAAGCTTTGTTCCTGGTAAGCAGCGATCAGGGCAACGATGAAGCCGGCGAGGGCAGACCATATGCTTGCGGTTGCAGAGAGTATGGCCGGGAAGGTCATGGCGGCCAGACAGGCGTAGGGAACATAATAGAGAAAGGATTTTACAAAGGGACTTGTGATTTCTTTTTTTACCAATGCCAGAGGGATCATACGGATCAGGTATGTCACTGCTGCCATTACCAGGATATAAGCATATGGGCTTATCTTCATTTTTCTTTCCTCACTTGGTATACCAAACTGAGTTCTGTGTGCCTGTTCCGGCACAACTGTAAAGTCCTGTATTCTTTACCAGTTACCTTGTCAGCACTTTCGGCCTTTGTGGTCACTAAAGTGACCGATAGCAAAGGCAGCATGCTACTCTTCTTCCGGAACAGGTGCAATGAGGGCTGCCAGGCCTGCCACAATGACTGTGGTGATGATGATCACAAATCCTGAGGATACCTGATTCAGGACCGGGGCAAAGGCAAACAATGTGCTGATCAACATAGCGCCGATGACGACGCCGGACACGGAAGGGCTTTTTTTTGCCGGAGGAATGATGACGGCCAGGAACATGCCATAGATTGCCACGCTCAGAGCGCTTACCAGAAAATCCGGCAGAAGGCTGCCGGAGATTCCTCCGACCAGGGTACCCAAAGACCAGCCGGGTATAGCCACTGTCATCATACCATAATTGTAGAAGGGACTTACCTTTCCCGGCTGGCTGGCGCTGACGCCAAAGATTTCATCCGTGACACCGAAGGAAACCAAAAAGCGATGTGCCCACGGCTCATCGCGGACCAGCTTCTGGGATAAGGAAAAGGACATCAGGCAATATCTCAGATTGATGATGAGTTCTGTCAAAACCATTTCCCAAAGACTGCCCTGAGCAATCATGATATCCAGACCGGCAAATTGTCCGGCAGATGTCAGGTTTGTCAGAGAGATAAGAACGGCCTGCCCTATGGTAAGTCCGCCGGAAACCGCCATCATGCCAAAGGTAAAAGACACTGCGAAATACCCCATGGCAATAGGAATGCCATCCTTCAGGCCTTTTGTGTACCATTCTTTCCTGTTCAAGATATTTCTCCTCTTTTATGCGCACGAATTTACTGCGGAATCATGCCGCTTATTGCGGCGTAAATTCGGCGCAGTAAACGAATCAAAATGCAGGCATTTTGTTCGTTTACTATAAACTGATGGGAACGTAACTGCGAAGGAATGATAAGACTGAACAGTTACAGGTAACCAAAAGGGGCGCACCATTCCTTTTGGAAATGGTGCGCCGCCCTGTGTTAATAAATGATGATACTGGAATTATTCGATAACGGAAGCAACACGGCCTGAACCGACAGTACGGCCACCTTCACGGATAGCGAAGGTAAGACCCTGAGCCATAGCGATCGGATGGATCAGCTCGATGGTCATCTCAATGTTATCGCCAGGCATGCACATCTCAGTGCCTTCGGGAAGGTTGATAACACCGGTAACATCCGTCGTTCTGAAATAGAACTGGGGACGATAGTTGTTAAAGAAGGGGGTATGACGGCCACCTTCCTCTTTCGTCAGGACGTACACCTGTGCCGTGAACTTGGTATGGCAGGTGATGGTGCCGGGCTTTGCAAGAACCTGGCCACGCTCGATCTCGGTTCTCTGAACGCCACGAAGCAGAGCGCCGATGTTATCGCCAGCCTGAGCCTCGTCAAGCAGCTTACGGAACATCTCGATACCGGTAACAACGACCTTACGGGTCTCTTCACGGATACCTACGATCTCAACCTCTTCCTGAACATGGAGAGTACCGGCCTCTACTCTACCGGTAGCAACAGTACCACGACCAGTGATAGAGAAAACATCCTCTACAGGCATAACGAAAGGCTTGTCGGTATCACGCTGGGGATTCGGGATGTAATCATCAACAGCGTCCATCAGCTCAAGAACCTTGTCTCCCCAGGAGCTGCTGGGATCTTCAAGAGCCTTCAGAGCAGAACCCTGGATAACCGGAATGTCATCGCCCGGGAAATCATACTCGGAAAGGAGCTCACGGATCTCCATCTCAACGAGCTCAAGAAGCTCTTCATCATCAACCATATCGCACTTGTTCATGAAAACAACGATATAGGGAACACCAACCTGACGGGACAGAAGGATATGCTCCTTGGTCTGAGCCATAACACCATCGGTAGCGGCGACAACGAGGATAGCGCCATCCATCTGAGCGGCACCAGTGATCATGTTCTTGACATAGTCAGCATGGCCTGGGCAGTCAACATGGGCATAGTGTCTCTTGTTTGTCTCATACTCTACGTGAGCGGTAGAAATGGTGATACCACGCTCTCTTTCTTCCGGAGCCTTGTCGATGTTATCGAAAGCGACTGCCTGTCCAAGTCCCAGTCTGTCATGAAGTGTCTTGGTAATGGCAGCGGTAAGGGTGGTCTTGCCATGATCTACGTGGCCGATGGTACCGATGTTGCAATGCGGTTTGGTTCTCTCAAATTTCGCTTTTCCCATTTTTATGCGTCCTCCTTGGAAAATTAGGCTTACATTTCATTCAAAAACTTACACTGTTTCTCATTATATTGCAATCATCCCCTTTTTGCAAGGGGTATTTTTCAACGAATATCTATGCCTGTTCCCTGCTTCTGCCAGCATTTTGCTTGTAAAAAGCGGCAAACTGGCAGAGCAGATATAGGAAACAAACAAAAGAATCTCGTTTTGCAGAGCTTATTCGTAATGATCCAGGATCTTACTCATCACGTTCCTGGGAACAGGCTCATATCTTTCAAAAAACATGGAATAATTGCCACGTCCCTGTGTGCGGGAACGAAGATCCGTTGCATAACCGAACATCTCTGAAAGCGGGACGTAGCCGCGGATCATCTTTCCGCCGCCAATATCATCCATGCCTTCCAGGTGGCCGCGCCGGGAATTGATATCCCCGATCACATCCCCCATATAATCCTCAGGTGTGGTGACCTCCACCCGCATGATCGGCTCAAGCAGGATGGGATCAGCCTTTTTCATAGCATCCTTAAATGCCAGAGATCCGGCAATCTGATAGGCCTGCTCTGACGAGTCCACTTCGTGATAGGAGCCATCATAGACATTGGCATAGATGCCTACCACCGGATATCCACCCAGGACACCGGCCTTCATGGCGTCTTCAATTCCCTTACCGATAGCAGGGATATATTCCTTGGGGATAGCACCGCCTACTACTGTGGATTCAAACTTGAACAGTTCATCTCCGTTGGCTTCCATAGGAGCAAACCTGACCTTGCAGTGACCATACTGGCCATGTCCGCCGGTCTGCTTGATGTATTTGCTCTCTACATCCGCCTCCTTGGTGATCGTCTCTTTATAGGCAACCTGTGGCGCACCGACATTTGCCTCCACATGGAATTCGCGAAGCAGTCGGTCAACGATGATCTCCAGGTGAAGCTCACCCATACCGGCGATGATGGTCTGACCGGTCTCCTTGTCCGTATGGGCTCTGAAGGTGGGATCCTCCTCAGCCAGCTTCGAAAGCGCCTCACCCAGCTTGCCCTGGCCGGCTTTCGTCTTTGGCTCAATCGCCAGCTCGATAACAGGCTCCGGAAATTCCATCGATTCCAGGATGACGGGAGCTTTTTCGTCGCAAAGCGTATCCCCCGTGGTCGTAAATTTCAGACCAACGGCAGCCGCTATATCACCGGAATAAACCTTATCCAGATCCATTCTCTTATTGGCATGCATCTGAACAATGTGACCGATCCGCTCTTTTTTGTCCTTCACGGAATTATAGACATAGGAGCCGGAATCCATGATACCGGAGTAAACACGGAAGTATGCCAGCTTTCCTACGAATACGTCTGTCACAATCTTAAAGGCAAGAGCCGCAAAAGGCTCACTGTCAGAGGAATGACGCACGACCTGGTTTCCTTCCATATCGACTCCCTCAATCGGAGGAATATCGGTAGGCGCAGGCATGTACTCAATGACAGCGTCAAGCAGCTTTTGTACACCCTTGTTGCGATAGGCCGACCCACAGCAGACAGGAACCGCCGCGCAGGTACAGGTTCCTTTTCTCAGAGCAGCCTTTAAGGATTCAATTGATGGTTCATTGCCATCAAGGTATTCCATCATGAGATCATCATCGAGCTCACAGATGCTCTCTATCAACTGTGTCCGGTAAGTTTCGACATCATCTGCCATGTCTGCCGGTACATCTGTTATGGTGACATCATTGCCTTTATCATCATTATAGTAATATGCCTTCCGCTCGAAAAGGTCAATGATTCCCTTGAAGCTCTCTTCCTTCCCGATGGGAAGCTGAGTGATGATCGCATTTTTCCCCAGGCGGGTACGGATCTGATCTACTGCGCCGTAGAAATCCGCTCCCATGATATCCATCTTATTGATGAAAGCCATACGGGGAACATTATAGGTATCCGCCTGACGCCAGACATTTTCTGACTGCGGTTCAACGCCTCCCTTTGCACAGAACACGCCTACTGCGCCATCCAGAACACGAAGAGATCTCTCAACCTCAACCGTAAAGTCAACATGGCCCGGAGTATCAATAATATTGATCCTGTGCTCCAGGGCTCCCGGTTTTGGTTTGCCGTCCTCCTCCAATGTCCAATGGCATGTTGTTGCGGCGGAAGTAATGGTAATGCCCCTCTCCTGCTCCTGCGGCATCCAGTCCATAACCGCAGTACCGTCATGGGTATCACCAATTTTATAATTGACACCTGTATAATACAGAATACGCTCTGTCAGGGTCGTCTTACCAGCATCGATGTGGGCCATGATACCTATGTTTCTGGTCCTCTCAAGCGGGTATTCTCTTCCGATGTTTTCAGCCAATGAGTTACCTCCTCGAAGAAGCATCGTCTGAAAAATAATGGTTCGAATCAGACGACGGCTTCTTTACAATTAAACAATGATAAGCACAAATGGTAGTTTTCAGTCAGGCAAGCGTTTAGAAACGATAGTGGGCAAAAGCCTTGTTTGCCTCTGCCATCTTGTGCATATCTTCTTTTCTCTTTACGGAAGACCCGGTGTTGTTCATGGCATCGAGGATCTCGTTTGCCAGTCTTTCTTCCATGGTCTTTTCATTGCGCTTGCGGGAGAACATGGTCAGCCAGCGAAGCGCCAGAGCCTGACGTCTGTCTGCGCGGACCTCGATGGGCACCTGATAGGTTGCGCCGCCGATACGTCTCGCCTTGACCTCCAGCTGAGGCATGATGTTGTTCATGGCCTCCTCGAAGGCCTCTACCGCGGGCTTACCGGATTTCTCTTCTACCCGGCTGAAAGCTCCATATACGATTTTCTGGGCTACGCCCTTTTTTCCGTCCAGCATAATATTATTGATCAGCTTTGTGACAACCTTATTGTTGTAAAGCGGATCCGCCAGAACATCTCTTTTCTGGGTATGTCCTTTTCTTGGCACGTTACTTCCCTCCTTAATCATATTCGATCAGCTCATCGGTACTCATACGGCAATGTATGTTCGTGCTGGTCCTGTTTCCACTCTATGTCCCTGCAGCCGAAGGTCCATATGGTTTGGAATACCGCACAAACTCTCTATTTGCAATAAGCAGATGATAAACTGTTCCGCTGATATTATTTCTTCTTCGGCCTCTTGGCGCCGTATTTGGAACGGGCCTGTCTGCGGTTGGCAACACCGGCGGTATCAAGAGTTCCTCTGATAATGTGATATCTGGTACCGGGCAGGTCCTTTACTCTGCCGCCACGGATCAGAACCACAGAGTGCTCCTGAAGGTTATGTCCCTCACCCGGGATATAGCTCGTTACTTCGATGCCGTTGGAAAGGCGTACCCTGGCGATCTTTCTAAGGGCGGAATTCGGCTTCTTCGGGGTAGCGGTCTTCACTGCAGTGCAGACACCACGCTTCTGCGGGGCAGACTGGGCTACGGCCTTTTTCCTGAGGGAATTGAAGGTCCTCTGAAGGGCGGGAGCCGTGGACTTCTTAACACTGGTCTCTCTACCCTTTCTGACTAACTGGTTAAATGTTGGCATTCCGTTTCACCTCCTGATGGGAATACAGACTATGACTTCTTCGGCTGCTGATTTAGCGACATGACGGTTATAACGCCTATGCTTTCCTCAAACGACTTCGGGATACCATAGAGACGAAAAAAGCACATAAAAAAAACGTGCTATACCCACGCGCTGTCGATACATTATATCTTTACGAATTGCTTATGTCAAGCTTTTTTTATTTGTCTCATGCCTCAAAACGTTCACAGGTTCCGGTATCCTTCACAAAGACATCTCTCAGCAAGCGCGAGCTGCTTTCCCCATTGTTATCACACTTGGGGTATGGTATGATATCGTGCAGGAATGACCTGACAGCATTAAGAAAGGAGATGGTCTGCATTGATTGAAGTTCGGACCATGAAGCTTTCCCTACATCGGGATAAAGAGGAACACCTGTACCGCATAGCAGACAAAAAGAGAAGGCAAAAGGCGTCACGATATGTCCAGGCAGATGACCGGCTTCGCTGCCTTATGGCCGGTTGCCTGATGAAGCATTGCCTCCCAGGCTATACAGAAGCGCAGCTTTGGACAGGCTCCGCCGGCAAACCTTTCCTTCGAAACGGTGTGCCGTTCAGCCTCTCTCATGGCGGAAACTATGTCGTGCTGGCCTGGTGCGAAGAAAGTGAAGGGATCGGCGTCGATGTGGAACCCATTCAGGATATGGAATACTATCGTCCGATCCTCCCCCTGGCCATGAAGCCGGAGGAAATCAAAGCCGTCGGAGAAGAAGCCAGGATGGCGGTTCGGATCTGGACCCGGAAGGAAAGCCTGTACAAATGTATAGGAGAGGGGATATCCGGTTTTCAGGAGCTGCCGGCTCTTTTGGAGGACCAGGTGCTGTTTTCAGGCGCGCTTTGCCGGCTCAGAAGCTGGGAGGATCAGCTGCATTCCTTTTCCCTGGCCCTGCGTGGCTACAACGGAATGATGGATTTGAGAATTCAGGAGGAAATCCTGTCCTGATCCGGCGGCGGATTTTATCTCCCCTTGCTCTCAATGATTCAATATCCTTTCCATCTCGTTGACATAGTCCTCTGCATGATTGATGGAAAACTCTCCATGATACATCCCCTTCAGCTCCTTCACCTCACCCCCGGATATTATCTTCCTGATCTCTTCTGCGGATTTCCTGATTCCCCCGGTTTCCTTCTCCCCGATATAAATATGGACGTTGGCGGTACAGTCTCTGATCGTTTTTTTCAAAGCATACGCTGTATTCGCCTGAAGGAAAGAGATCATGTCCTCTTTCTTAATGGCGCAGGTATCCCTGTAATAATCCTCAAACAGTTCCGGCTTTATATGCAAAGACCTGAACTGCAGTTCGGCAAACCATCTATGTCTGATCAGTCCGTAGGCGGCTCCAAAAACAGGGGCTATCATCAGGCGGGTACAGGGTGAAGGGATTACCATTGCACTTTCTATCAGGGCATAACGACAGATATCTGACCGCTCAGATAAAATTTCAAGCAGGATCTGACCTCCCAAAGACAGTCCGCCCATCAGCAATACTTTTCCACCAAAGGATGCATCCACATATCTTATGATTTCCCGGGCATTCTCTTCTATTGATATAAACTGTCTGTCACTGCCGGAATGACCATCCAGAACCGGGATGATGATATGATATCTGTCCTGCAGCTTTTGGGCCTCTTCCCGATAATTCCACCAGGATAAGCCGCCTCCATGAAGAAAGATCATGGTATCCTGATTTCCCGTCCCATATTCTTTATATCTCATCACGCAAACCCTCATGAAGGCAGAGGAAGCCGAAAGCCTGGCATAATGCCAGGCCTTCGGCTGATTCAATAATGATTCAATAAATGACTGACTCACGATCAGAAAAGGGCTGCGATCATGCGTGGTAATGCACATGCAGCATTTCATGCGCCTGATCCTTGACCACCTGATCATAGAGATAGGTGATAATAGGATTCTCATCCGAGCTGCGGATCCCGCTCATCTTATCCGCGGTATACAGTCCCTGGGCGCGTTCCTTCTTCACTCCCGTCAGTCCATACGGCTGGCCTGCTCCTCCGACGCATCCGCCGGGACATGCCATGACCTCGATCAGATGGTAAAAACACTCGCCCGCCCTGACGGAAGCGATCAGCTTCTGCGCGTTGCGCAGTCCATGAACCACTGCCAGCTTAATCTCTGTCCCATCGATGGTAAGGGCAGCTTCCTTCACGGAATCAAAGCCACGGACAGCCGTCAGTTCGATCTTCTGGGAAGAAAGATACTGCTTGTTGTCATTGACACAGCGCCGTACTACGGCTTCTGCCACACCACCGGTAGCGCCAAAGATGACGCCGGCACCGGAACCCAGACCCAGCGGCATATCAGGAGCATAATCCTCCAGTGAGTCAAAGCTCAGACCGGATTCATTGATCATTTCCACCAGCTCCTGCGTCGTCAGGACATAGTTTGTCTCCGGAACCCCGTCCCTGGTAAATTCCTTTCTGGCAGCCTCCATCTTTTTCGCCGTACAGGGCATGATGGCAACGTTGATGGTTTCCCGGCCATCATTTTCCATTTGCTCATAATATTTCTTGATCACCGGCGAGAACATCGACATGGGAGACCGGCAGGTAGACAGATGCTCCAGAAGCTCCGGATCAGAATTCTCGCAGTATTTCACCCAGGCGGGACAGCATGAAGTATACATAGGGAAGGTTCCCCCGTTCTTCAGACGATCCATAAACTCTGCCGCTTCCTCCATGACGGTGAAATCCGCGCCAAGGGTGGTATCCGCCACATGATCAAAGCCCATGGCACGCAGAGCGGAAACGATCTTTCCCACACTGTTGGCGCCAGGCTCCAGGCCAAAGCGTTCGCCAAGAGCCACCCTGACGGCGGGAGCAATCTGTGCCACCACCCGCTTTTTGGGATCGAAGATGGCCGCCCACACATCCGCGATATGTCGTTTGATTCGGATGGCATTGGTCGGACAGACAGCAGCGCACTGGCCGCAGCTGATGCATTTGGTATTAATCAGATCCTCGTCGAAGGCAGGACGGACCCTGGCCTCGCTTCCACGATGGACAAAATCCAGAATCCCCATACCCTGGATCTCACTGCAGACTCTGACACAGTCACCGCATAGGATACATTTATTCGGATTCCTTACGACGGAGTAGGAGGAAGTATCCTCCGGCAGTCTTTCCCGGGTATCTGTGAAACGGACGCGTCTCACGCCATAATGATGTGCCAGCATCTGAAGCCGGCAGGAACCGCTCTTCCCACAGATGGTACAGTTGCAGTCATGGGCAGCCAGCAAAAGCTCGATGATCATCTGGCGATACCGCAAGAGCTTTGCGGTATTGGTACGGATCTCCAATCCGTCCGCAGGTTCCATGGAGCAGGAAGAGTTGATTCTACCCTTGCTGTCCTCGACAACACACATACGGCAGGCGCCATAGGTGGACAGTTCGCTGTAGTAGCACAGAGTAGGCATATCAATGCCTGCCTTGTGAATGACGGCCAGAACATTTTTCTCATCTGTGAAAGCCACAGGCCGTCCGTTAATGATCATTGTTCCGCCCATTACCACACCTCCTCAATGGCTCCGAATTTGCAGTTGTCAATACAGGTACCGCACTTAATACACTTGTCGTTGTCGATCTCATGCGGATTCTTGACTGTTCCTGTGATCGCATTCACCGGGCAGTTTCGTGCGCACTTGGTGCAGCCCTTACAGGCCTCCGGATTGATGACCAGCCGCTTCATGTGCGAACAGGCCTTGGCCGGACATCGACGGCCTATGACATGGGCATCGTATTCGTCGCGGAAATACTGCAGTGTGGAAATAACGGGATTTGCCGCGGTTTTGCCCAGACCGCACAGGGCTGTGTTGGTAACCGTGTCTGCCAGCTCCTCCAGCAGGGCGATATCGCCGGGCGTACCCTTTCCGGCCACAATCTTTTCCAGGATTTCCAGCATCCGCTTGGTACCCTCCCGGCAGGGAACACACTTGCCGCAGCTCTCATTCTGCGTGAAATTCATAAAGAAACGGGCGACCTCTACCATACAGGTATCCTCGTCCATCACCACCAGACCGCCGGAGCCGATCATGGCGCCGATCTTCTGGAGGCTGTCAAAATCCAGGGGAAGCTTCAGGTGCTCCGGCTTGCACAGACATCCGCCCGAAGGCCCACCGATCTGCACCGCCTTAAAATTCTTTCCGTCCCGGATGCCGCCGCCGATATCAAAAATAATGGTCTCCAGGGTGGTTCCCATGGGAACCTCAATCAGGCCGGTATTTACCACATTACCTGTAAGGGCAAAGGCCTTTGTGCCGGGACTGGACTGGGTCCCTATGGTGCGGAACCAGTCTGAGCCCTTCATAATGATCTTGGCCACATTGGCATAAGTTTCGACGTTGTTCAGAACCGTAGGCTTATCAAAGAGTCCCTTCTCGACCGTGCGAGGCGGTTTGACCCTCGGCATGCCGCGCCCGCCCTCTATGGAAGCGGTAAGCGCTGAGCCTTCCCCGCAGACAAAAGCTCCTGCGCCTTTATTGATATGAAGCCGGAAGGAAAAACCCGATCCCAGGATATTGTCGCCGAGCAATCCGGCCTCGGTAGCCTTCTCGATCGCGATTTGCAGCCTTTCCACTGCCAGGGGGTATTCTGCCCTGACATAGATATAGCCCTCATCGGATTTGGTCGCATAGGCGGCTATGATCATGCCCTCGATCATCTTGTGAGGATCGCCTTCCATGACAGAACGATCCATGAAAGCTCCGGGATCTCCTTCATCGCCATTACAGACAACATAGTGCTTCGGTTCTGCCTGCCGCAGCACCTGTTTCCATTTTCTTCCGGTTGGGAATCCCGCGCCGCCTCTGCCCCGCAGTCCGCTTTTTTCGATCTCTTCGCAGACCTGCTGGGGTGTCATCTCGAAAATCGCCTTGTTCAAGGCCTGATAGCCGCCTCTGGCAATATATTCATTTAAGTCAGTGGCATCGCTTTCCCCGCAGAATTCCAGGACGTTCCGGGTCTGCAGCTTATAGAAGGGAATATCCTTTTCCGAACGGCAGGTGGTCTCCCCCTTTTTGTAAAGAAGGCGGTCGATCACTTCATCGCCCTTCAGAGATTTCTCAAATATCTCCTCACAGTCATCCAGTTTAACCTTCGTGTACAGAACGTCCAGGGGCTGAATATGGAGGAGGGGTCCCATCTCACAGAAGCCGTTGCAGCCGCTCTTCTTCATGCCGATATCCTTGTGGCCGGGTTCAAGACCCAGTTCCACACCGACAGAAAGACCTGCCTGCTCACAGAGCTCCTTGAGACGGTCATATATCTTCAGAGAACCGCCGGACACACAGCCTGTACCGCAGCATACCACGACCCGTTTATCCTGCAGCTCCATGGCCTGGGCGGCTGCCTGCTGCCTGGACTGAAGATCCGCACTGCTGGAAATTCGATTCATGCCAATCCCTCCTCGTATAATATGTTTGTAAGCAAGATAAAGCTTACCCACATCTGATTGAATATAGAGGTAAGGACATCTAAGAGGAACTCCCCTCATCCTGATTCCCGCTATATTGGTTAAAATTGTGTATACAAATATAGGTGATCCTGTGATATGATATCAGTCAGAGTCTGATGTCCGAAGGCACTGCTTTTTCTCCTTTCAGCCGGCTTGATCCGCGACTGCTCCGAAAGCATGCAGCCTGGCTTATACGTCAAATTCCGCTTACACAGAATTTGCATCCCCAGCCGTAGCTCCAGCAAGAAAGGCTGACTGGGTGAATGCTCATTGCGCGAGGTTGCGGTCAGCTTATAAGACACAGGGTAAACCTTTTGCTTCAGGCTTCACAAGTCCAGATCGGAAAGGAGCGTGATAACATGATAAAGATCAACTATATGTCCACCTTGTTTGTAGGTATTGATGTAAGCTCGAAGTCTAATGTCGTTTGTGCGATGGATTTTGATGAGAACAAGTACATTGCATCGTCTTTCACGAATAACCAGCCCGGTGCTGAAAAGTTGGCCGGTATGCTGGTTGAATGTATGAATAAGCACAGGAATCTCGACACAATTGTTGTTGCCTTGGAAGCCACTTCCGTATACAGCATACATATTGCCAACTTCTTATCAAGCGCCGAGGTTCTCATGCCATATAACCCCTATGTGTTCTGCCTGAACCCTAAGACCACCGCTAATTACAGAAAATCATATGTAGGATTGGAAAAGACCGACCCAACAGATGCTTTCCTTATAGCTGATTTCGCAAGGGTGGGACGAACGAAAAAAAGCGAACCATGGAGAGGAAGCCAGTTTATTTCTCTTAAGCGCCTGACAAGGCATCGGCTGCACCTGGCCGAATGCATCACAAGAGAAAAAACTTATATGGTTTCCAACCTTTACCTGAAGTTCAGCGAACTCCAGCTTCTTGATGAAGCGGATCAGCCATTTAGCAATGTCTATGGCGCTACCTCTTCAGCAGTCCTGACTGAGTTCATGTCATTGCAGGAGATCATAGACCTTCCCGAGGAGGAACTTCTGCAATTTCTGGCCGCAAAGAGCAGAAACCGTATTTCCGATATCTCAAAGACAGCTGAATTGTTAAAAAAAGCTGCCAGAGATTCTTACCGCCTGGATCAATGTATGTACGAGCCTTTAAACGTATCATTAGCAAGCTCGTTCAATTGCATTGAAAGCTATAAGAAGGAAATCAAACTGATCGACAAAGCCATAGAAAAATGCATAAACGGGATGAACCCCAACGCATTGACAGTTTTAAGATCTATCCCGGGTATAGGATCCGTCTGGGCATCTGGCATTATGGCTGAAATCGGTGATATTACCGCCTTTCATTCATCAGACGCATTGGCTAAATATGCCGGTTTGTTCTGGCCGAAGAGCGATTCTGGCGACTTCTTTTCAGAGGATAACCAGATATCGAAAGCCGGGAACATTTACCTTCGCTATTACCTTTGCGAAGCGGCTAACAGTGTTAGACGGCACGTTCCTGAATATAGTGAGTTTTATTCAAAAAAATACGCTGAAGTTACTAAGCATCAGCACAAGAGAGCACTCGCGCTTACATCTCGTAAATTAGTACGACTCGTTTTTGGATTGCTGGTCAAAAACCAACTGTACACCGGCGACAAGTTGGACGCCGAAATGAATACGGATAGCAACGAGGGTTGATATATTCTGAATTATCTGTTAATTCGGAATATATGAGCCTTGGTGAAGTGCACCCTTTTTGAGGAAATATCCTTGAAAATTCCTTCAAATTTCTATTGACATATCACCAGAATGCTTTT
>JAFWGA010000006.1 GCA_017515325.1 Blautia sp. | reverse complement strand
TATCGATAACGGCAGATTGGAAGTAGCCGGGGACTATTATATCGCAGGGAGCAGGGAGATCGACAACACAGGTGCAGAAGTTGTCACGGGCTGCTATGGACTTCTCCAGATGACGAATGCAAACGACCAGGTACATGTAGGTGGAAATTTCCTGACGGCGGGCGGAGGCCATACGGATTATCTGACAAAAGGAACCATGTACCTGCATGGACATTTCTCTCAAAGAAGCCTTAATAATGGCTATAGTTTCAACGCCAAGGGAAGCCACAAGGTGAAATTTGAGGGAACCGGAAGACATGAAATCTATTTCCAGAAATATGACTACAGCGGCTTTGCAAATGTTGAGTTTGACGAATACGCAGACATCAGGCTGCAGTCCTACATCCGTGGCTTCACTCTTGCGGAAAACATCAACCTGACGATTGAAACAAATGCGTTTGGGGTATCCGGCACGCTGGATCTAAACGGTCATGTCCCGAACGGCCTGACTCTCAGCGGCGCCCCCTTCACCTTCAGCACCGGAACCCTGAAGCTGGGCGGCTGCACCGTGGAGGTGGTAAAAGACCTGGTTCAGAGTGGGGGAACGCTGGATCTGGACGCCGGTTCACTGAAGGTAAGAGGCGCCATCCTGCAAAAGGGTGGCACGATGTATATCGATAACGGAAGCCTGGAAGTGGCCGGGGACTACTACATCGCAGGAAGCCGGGAGATCGACAACACAGGTACAGAAGTTGTCACAGGCTGTTACGGCATTCTGCAGATGACCAAGACTGGTGACACCGTGTACGTAGGAGGAAATTTCCTGACGGCGGGCGGAGGCCATACGGATTACCTGACTGCTGGTACGATGTATGTGAAGGGGGACTTCACACAGAAGAAGAATAACAACAGCTACAGCTTCAATGCCAAGGGAACACATAAGGTAGTGTTAAACGGCAGGGCTTTACAGAATGTATCTTTCAGCAGCTATTCCTCCAGCCGTTTTAATATCCTGGTGATCCGCAACGACTTAAGCCATATCACCTTCTCGCCGAATCCGTGCTGGGTGCAGTTTATTGATGAAAGCGCAGACGTAAAGCCGGACTTTATCCTTCCTTCGACATCCGCTTTGCGCGTCATCGAAGAGGAAGCGTTCATGAACAGCAGCTTCACCTACGTCTATCTTCCCGACAGCGTGACCACTATAGCCGCCAGAGCCTTTGCCAACTGCGGCAGTCTGGAGATCATACGCATCCCACAGAACACGACAGCCATCGCCGCAGACGCATTCAGCGGCGTGACAGGACTGACGATCTATGGCGAAACGGGCAGCTATGCAGAGTCATATGCTAAAACCCGCGGCTTTTACTTTGAGGCAGAATGAATATTGAATAAAATCCACCTTTGCATGCGGAACTTGGCCATTATTTAGCGGGATTATCGTCATTTGAAGAATGCTTGCCGGACCGGAACATTTGTTTTAAGAGGAGAAAAGTATATTGAATTCAAAGATCTTATTTGTAAAGAGAAATGGGGATTTTCACTATCCCATCTGCTTTGAATCGGATTTTTCCGCATTGGCCAAGGCTTTGAAGGAAGAAGGTCTTTCAGGCCGCAGGATATGTCTGGTTGCGGATGACACCGTTGCTTCTCTGTATCTTGATGCAGTTTTCAGAGCAATGGCACCGGTTTGCCAGGATATTTTCTCCTTCACCTTTCCTGCGGGGGAGGCCAGCAAAAACCTGGATACGGTTCAGGATCTGTACACTGTCCTGATCGAGCACGGTATGGACAGACAAGGTCTGCTGGCTGCGCTGGGAGGCGGGGTGACTGGCGATCTGACGGGATTTGCCGCTGCCACATATTTGAGAGGAATTGATTTCATACAGATCCCTACCACACTGCTTGCCCAGGTGGACAGCAGTGTGGGCGGGAAAACAGGCGTTGATTTCCGGGGCTATAAAAATATGGCAGGTGCCTTCTGGCAGCCGCGTTTGGTTTATATGAACCTGTCTGTGCTGTCTACCCTGAGTGAGGAGCAGTTTGCCTGCGGGATGGGCGAGGTTTTAAAAACCGGTCTGATCTGTGACATAGCCTTTTTCCAGGGAGTCTGTGCCCGGCATCAGGCTGTGCAGGAACGGGATCCTCTTGTGATGGCGGAGCTGATTCGCCGCTGCTGCGAGATCAAGGCGGGGATTGTGGAACGGGATCCCAAAGAAAAAGGGGAGCGTGCCCTTTTGAATCTTGGTCATACGATTGGCCATGCCATTGAAAAACTGAAGAACTTTGAACTCCTTCATGGCCAGTGTGTCGCATTGGGGCTCATAGCCTCGGCAGAGATTTCCCGGCTGCGGGGGTATCTTACCGACCAGGAGGTGGGAGAAATCCGTCAGGCTTTAGAGTCCTTCCGGCTCCCTGTCAGTGTAAGTGGGCTGGACGAGGAAACCGTTTTACAGGCAACAAGGAAAGACAAGAAAATGAAGGACGGGCAGATCCGGTTTATCCTGATGAAGAAACCCGGCAGCAGCTTTATCGACCCAACTGTGACTGACAGGGAATTGCGTCAGGGGATACGCGCTGTTCTCAGAGCCTGACCATTATCCAAAGACAGTCCGTCATATTTGTTCCGGGAGGAAGAACCATGAGAGCCAACCTTAGCAGACGTAAGATGCTGCGGACAGTTCTTTGCCTTGTCCTGACAATAGGATTGGCTGCACTTGACCAGAGACTGAAGGCTTTCGCTGTCCATAGCCTGAAGGGGAGGCCTGGGATTGTCCTGATTCCAGGAATTTTAGAGTTGGGCTATGTGGAGAATAAAGGGATGGCTTTTGGCCTTCTGCAGGGAAAAAGCCTGGCTTTGGCTGTGGTCAGCCTTCTGTTCGTGGGTTTTGCCGTCTGGCTTTTTATTGTCATCCCATCAGGAAAGAAAAGCATTCCCTTTTTAGCCTCTGTTATCCTCCTGGCTGCCGGGGCGCTTGGGAATATGGTGGACAGGCTTCGCCTGGGATATGTGATCGATTTTATCTCCTTTTGCCTGATCAGATTTCCTCTGTTTAATCTTGCCGATTGCTGCGTGGTGACAGGGGCTGTTTCCTTGGCAGTGGAGCTGCTGTTTTTCGACAGGGAAGGATAAGGGCTCCGTTCGGCAGTTTGCTATATCAGTCGGAGGTTTAGCTATGTATGAAGAAGACAGTCTGATCATCTGTCAGGTGCAGGAAGGGGAGGGCAGCCTAAGGATCGACCGCTTTTTGAGCGGACAGGAGGGCATGCCCTCCCGTTCCTTTTTGCAAAAGCTGATCGGTGAAGGGCAGATCACCCTGGACGGCAAGCCTGTCAAGGCCAATTATCAGGTTCATCCAGGGGATAGGATCATCATCCGTCTTCCCGAACCGGAGGAGCTTATCGTAGAAGCGCAGGACATTCCCTTGGATATCTATTATGAGGATGAGGATATTCTCGTGATTAATAAGCCGAAGGGGATGGTGGTACATCCTGCCCCGGGTCATACGGACGGAACTCTGGTAAATGCCATTTTGTATCACTGCAGGGAGAGGCTGTCCGGTATCAATGGAGTGCTTCGCCCTGGAATCGTTCACCGGATTGACCAGGATACGACTGGGCTGATTGTGGTCTGCAAAACAGATTTTGCCCATCATGACCTGGCCATGCAGTTTTTTGAGCATACGATCACCCGGCGTTATCAAGCCCTGGTTTACGGTCTTTTTCGGGAACCGGAAGGAACCGTGAATGCCCCGATCGGCAGACATAAGACCGACAGAAAAAGGATGGCGGTTAATCCCGAGAGGGGAAAGACTGCCGTGACACATTATCAAGTGCTGGAGAGTTTTGAAGCAAAGAGGATCAGTCATATACAATGCCGGCTTCAGACGGGACGAACCCACCAGATCCGAGTCCATATGGCAAGCATCGGACATCCTTTGCTGGGAGATGAGGTATATGGGAATGGAAAGAATCCCTGGCATCTTCAAGGACAAACCCTTCACGCTGGTCTCCTGGGATTTATCCATCCCAGAAGCAAAGAATATATGGAATTTGAGGCTCCTTTACCTGACTATTTCCAGAACCTTCTGCTAACCTTAAGAAAATAGTGGAAATCCCTTCTTTCAGGGTGTATACTGACAGAGGATGCTTAGAGGTAACTGAACAGTTACCCTGCAGGAAGCTGCAGAGCTTCCTTTGGGGGACATTGGTTCCCGGAGGGTATCAGAAGAAGGAGGCAGGAGCTATGAATAAAACCACATCTATTATCACCATAGGCAGAGAATATGGCAGCGGCGGAAAACAGATCGGCCAGGAACTGGCCAAAAGTCTTGGCATTCCCTTTTATGATAAGGAGCTGCTGGAGCACGCGGCCAATGAAAGCGGCATCTGTAAGGAACTATTTGAGAACCACGATGAAAAACCGACCAACAGTTTCTTATATTCCCTGGTCATGGATACCTATTCCTTTGGTTATTCTTCCTCAGCATTCAATGAGATGCCAATGAACCATAAGATTTTCCTGGCTCAGTTCGACGCCATCAAAAAGCTGGCGGAGAAAGGCCCTTGTGTTATGGTCGGACGCTGCGCAGATTATGCCCTTTCTGATAATCCTGATCTCTTCAGTATCTTTGTCCACGCCGACATGGACTGGAGGATCAGACGTATCTCTGAAAAATATCTCAAAACGCCCAAAGAAGCCAAGGAAGTCATCCAGAAGATGGATAAGTCAAGGGCAAGCTATTATAATTACTATACCAACAAAAAATGGGGCAATGCTTCGGAGTATACGCTTTGTGTGGATTCCGGAAAACTGGGTCTGGACAAGACAGTGGAAACGATCCTGGCAGCCCTGAAGATATTTGAAACCAGATAGAGACAAGCCGAAGCAGCTCGCAGCAAATGCGAGCTGCCCTGACCCGAGTAGAGCAAAGAAGGTTCATATATGAAGCTACCCTCGAATTATGAAAAAAGGCACATCATGTTGGGCATTATCACTTTTTTTGTGATCGTCGCCAGTATGTGTGTCTACTTCCTGATTTTTCACACAAGTAGTGTTTCAAAGGGATTGCGGACTTTTTTTTCTGTCATGGCTCCCATCATCTATGGACTTACCATTGCCTTCCTGCTGAATCCGTTTGTCAGGTTTGTGGAGGAGCAGCTGATTGGATCCGTCCTTCTCAAGCTTAAGATTAAACCCGGTGAGAGAGCCAGGAAGATTCTCAGGTGGATCTGTGTGATCGTAATCCTCATCGTCTTCTTATTCCTGATCTATTTACTGCTGGCGGCAGTCATTCCACAGCTTTTGACCAGTATCATGAGCCTGATCTATAACATCCCCAGCTATGCGGATACCATCACGAGATGGCTGCAGGGTTTTATGGAGGACGGACTGGTTGAAGAAGATTTCCTTGAAACCTTCAATCAGGGCTATGCTGCTGTGGAGGATTATCTGACCACCAATATCGTACCGCAGATCCAGAATATGCTGAAAAATATCACGACCGGTGTTTTCGATGTCATCACTTTTGTTCGGAATTTTCTGGTCGGATCGCTTTTCTCTTTATATGTCATGGCCGCCCGTGAGACACTCACGGCCAAGGCAAAAATGATCACCTATGCCATTCTTCCCTTAAAGTGGGCGGATATTACCATTCGTTCCATGCGTTTTACAGGGAATACCTTCAGCGGCTTTATTTCCGGAAAGATAATCGATTCAGCCATTATCGGAGCTATTTGCTACGTTTCCTGTACCGTGATGGAGATGCCCTATACCATGCTGATCAGTGTGGTGATCGGAGTGACCAATATTATCCCCTTTTTTGGGCCTTTTCTGGGGGCCATTCCAAGCCTGCTGTTGATTCTGCTGGTGGATCCGATCAAATGTCTTTATTTTCTCATTTTTATCCTGATCCTGCAGCAGTTTGACGGAAATGTGCTCGGTCCCAAGATTCTGGGGGATTCCACTGGGCTTTCCAGTCTCATGGTGATCGTTTCAATCATTGTGTGCAGCGGGTTTTTTGGCGCGGTAGGTATGTTGGTGGGAGTACCTGCCTTTGCTGTATTGTCTGCCGGATTTGAATACCTTACCAAGCGTTCACTGGGACTGCGGGAGCTGCCTACCAACATAGATACCTATATCGGAATGGATCGGCTCAATCCGGAGGATGGCAGTCCGATTGCCTTTCATACCATGGAGGACGGAAGACGTAAGGTACTTTCTGCTCCGCCGCAGAAGCCCTCACTGGTCAGCCGTATCTTTATGTTTTTCTGGAATGCAGCAACAGGCTTTATTATCTCAGTCTGCAAATTTGTCATAGGACTGATCACTATGACGGTCAATAATACAAAGGAACAGATCAATCAGTACAAGAAACGCCATCCGAAAATAAAAAAGCCAGGAAAGCTGACTTTCCGTGAGCGGATGTCGGCCAGAAAGCAGAAGAAGGAGCAGAAGTAATACCATTTGCCGTTAACGATAAACAGAAAAAACAAAGGAGGATCTTAAGAGATACGGAATATGAAATTCGGAAAGCTTCAGATTGAAGATGGAACCATCCATTTTTCTTCCCATATTGTCTCTAACAGTATACCCTGCCAGGATGTCATCTGGGCCTATCATAGAAGGGCGAGCTCGGCGTCTGATTCCATGGACCGTCAGCTGGTGACGAATGTTTTGGTTCTTGTGACAAAAAGAGGCAGGCGGTATGAATTCGCTATGTCGGAAGATGAGGCTTCGGAGTGTCTGATGATGCTGAAACGTCTGATCCCCGGTATAGCGACCGGATTTCCCAGAGGTAGTCGTATTTTGATGCAGAACCTGACAAATACAAGAGATCTGGGTGCTATCGAGACAAAGCAGAGGAAGTATATACTCCCGGGAAGACTGCTCCGAAGCTCAGAATTGTATCATATATCTGCCAGAGATCATTATGTGCTGGAATCAGAATACCAGGTGAAGACAGTCATTGATCTGCGTTCCCGGTCCGAAAGGAATAAAAGACCGGATGATCCGGTCATTGGCGCCCGCTATGTTTCTATTCCTCTTCTGGAGGAGGGGAGCAGCAGTATTTTTCTGGATACAGGTATGGCGGATCAGATCAGCCAGATTGACAAGAATCCTCAGGAGGAGATTCGGGAAGAGTATATCCGGTTGATACAGGATCCTTATGTGATCGGCCAGCTGGCTCTCGTCCTGGAAACCATCAGGAAAAGCGAGAAAGGGGCTGTCCTGTGGCATTGTACCCTGGGAAAGGATCGCACGGATTTTGTTACCGGTATTCTTTTGTATATTCTGGGTGTATCCAGAGAGGATATCCGGGAGGAATATATGAGGAGCAATATCTATCTCGGTATTGAGAAAAACTATATGATTCAGCTTTTGGAAGAAAAGGGATTTGAACGTCATATTCTGGAAAACAGAGTCCGCTGTCTTTATGAAGTACGGTTAAGCTATATCGATGCCTTGTTTAAGACCTTGGAGAAGGACTATGGCAGTGTGGAGCATTTTCTTCGCACGGGTCTTTACCTGACGCCAAAGGCAATTGAGGATCTGAGAAATAAATATCTGATCTGAGAGGATAAAAAGCGATGATAAGAACCAGTTTTTGTCAAAAGACAGGTTCTTGCAACAAAAAACGCCCGTTACCTGTTGGTTACGGACGTTTTTCTTTCGGTCATAAAAAAACAGCTGGAAAAACCAGCTGAAAAAAGAAAAATCGGGGCAACAGGATTTGAACCTGCGACCTCTCGGCCCCCAGCCGAGCGCGCTACCAAGCTACGCCATACCCCGCAACAGGTGATATGATACCATAGGATAATCCGAAAATCAAGCCCTTTTTAAAATTTTTTTTAATCTTGCATTTCCCTTTGCGATATGATAAGATTCTCTTTGTTCAAAAAGTCTTCAGGGCGAGGTGTGATTCCTCACCGGCGGTGACAGTCCGCGAGCATTTCCCCGAGAGGGGTGGCATGAACCGGCGAAATTCCGGTACCGACGGTATTGACTGCACTTTGGCAGTCTCAGTCCGGATGGGAGAAGAAAAAATGCGATTTGTATGCTCTGGCGCCTTGGGATCAGCCGGAGCTTTTTTTTCGCAGCCCTGACATTCACTGCCAAAAGCAGATGAAAAGGAGGTAACAAATGAATCAGTCAACTGCAGCATCAAACAGAAAACGGGAAGAGACTTCTACCATCCGCAAGCTTGTTTTTGTCGCTATCCTGGGAGCCATTTCTTTCGTGCTCATGCTGGTCAATTTCTCGGTACCCTTTGCACCGTCTTTTATGAAATTTGATATTGCCGAGCTTCCCGGATTATTTGCCGGCTTTTTCTTAGGCCCTTTGGCTGGCTTTGAGGTGGTTCTGGTAAAACTGGCTCTGAAGCTGGCCATCCAGGGGACAGAGACAGCCTTTGTGGGTGAGTTTTCCAACCTTGTCGGTTCTGCTGTATTTGTCGTTACCGCAGCCTGGATTTATAAGCTGAACCGTACCAAAAAAGGGGCCATTATCGCACTTGGTGTTTCCACGCTTGTGGTCAGCGTTGCCTATATCTTCCTCAATGCCTATATTATGTTCCCCCTGTACTCAAGACTGTATGGTATTCCCCTGGATGCCATTGTAGGGATGGGGACAGCGATCAATCCACGCATCACCAACCTGACCACGATGATGCTTTTCAGTGTTTTCCCCTTTAATCTGGTGAAGCATCTGGCTACCGATCTGCTTACCCTGCTGGTTTATAAACGGATTGCGAATGCTCTGAGGGGGCTTCTATATAACTAAAGCCCTAAGGCCCTGTAATTAAATTCCTCTGCCCTCTGACTTGTCTTCGCAAGCATCTGCCGCGTTGGTCTCGTCTTCCGACTCGGTCGGCGCTAAACGAGTGCCACCGGCACTCAGCGCCGTCAGTTGGCGATGCCCGCATCACCGCCTTCCTCCGCCTTGCATATGCTCACGAATACTGCGTCATATGGCTAAGTTATTTAATTACAGTGCCTAAGCTTAGGCAGGGTAGCTTACTTGCACAACTGATACACAAGAGCGGCCCATCGTCCTGTGCCTTCGACCTGGACGGATGGGTCTTCTCTTAAGACTCTATGGATATGATGATAAGGATAATGGATCGATGGAGAAGGGTTTTGTCAGACGGTGGAAAGCGGAGAAGTGCTTATTCGTGACGGGTATTTTCCTGATTGCGGCAGTATGGCTGCTGATTCTTCCCCAAATGGCTTCAGCGCAGGATAATAGTGATGGCGCTGCTGCAATGACAGAGGAGAAGAATGTCTCTCTTCTGACCTCAGGCTTATCGGGAATCATCAAGAGTATAAAGTATTATCCTGATGGGGATATGCCGTCTTTTCACATGGGTACCTCTGCCGATACCGTGCTGATCGGACAGCGGATACGCAGAAGCTGTAAAGAAGTCTTATCGTTGGATGCGGCATCCTATCTGAGGCAGGATCTTTTTCGCTTTCAGTCGCTTCTTGAAAAGGCGGTGGGAGATGCCTACCTTTTGTCGGATTATGATTACGATAATCTCTGCCATATCGTGGAGGCAGAGGCAGGCACAGAGGATATCAAAGGCAAGATCCTTGTGGCAAATGTCATTTTGAACAGAGTCCGCAGCAATGCTTTTCCGGATTCTGTATCGGATGTCATCTATCAGTATGAAAACGGTGTAGCCCAGTTTTCTCCTGTGGAAGACGGCCGTATCTATACGGTAACGATATCTGGCGACACTGTTTCCGCGGTAAAACAGGCCTTAGAGGGAGTGGACTATTCTCAGGGTGCTTTGTTTTTTATAGAAAAAGCGATTGCCGATTCCCATAGCATTCTCTGGTTCGACAGCAATCTGACATACCTGTTTAAACATGGAGTCCATGAATTCTATACTTTTCCGAACCATTAATCGGATAAAAAGAAAAACGGCATAGTCGTATTTTTACGACTATGCCGTTTTTTCGGGATTAAAAAACCCTGACGCGGTCGATCCTGTTTCAGACTATATCAGTTATTGATCAGCTTATCCTCGCCATTCCAGCTGTACAGCTTACGGATTTCCTCACCGATCTTCTCTGACGGATGCTCGGCGGCCAGCTTGCGCATGGCTTTGAAATGCACCTGCTTGCCTGCAGGGGACATATCCAGCAGGAACTGCTTTGCGAAGGAACCATCCTGGATATCGGCCAGAATCTTTCTCATTGTCTTTCTGGTTTCCTCGGTAATGATCTTCGGGCCGGTAATATAGTCGCCGTATTCGGCAGTATTGGAGATGGAATATCTCATGCCGGCAAAACCGGACTGATAGATCAGGTCGACGATGAGCTTCATCTCATGTACACACTCAAAGTAAGCGTTCCTGGGGTCATAACCAGCTTCCACCAGGGTCTCAAAGCCTGCCTGCATCAAAGCGCAGACACCGCCGCACAGAACTGCCTGCTCACCGAAGAGATCCGTCTCTGTCTCGGTACGGAAGGTGGTTTCAAGAAGGCCGGCACGCGCTCCGCCAAGAGCGAGACCGTACGCAAGAGCTTTTTCGAGAGCTTTCCCGGTATAATCCTGCTCCACGGCTACCAGACAGGGGGTACCCTTGCCGGCCTGATACTCACTTCTGACCGTATGGCCGGGAGCCTTCGGAGCGATCATGGTGACGTCAATATTTGCAGGAGGAACGATACAGCCAAAATGAATGTTAAAGCCATGGGCAAACATCAGCATGTTGCCTTCTTCCAGGTTCGGCTCGATATCCTTCTTATAAAGATCTGCCTGTTTTTCATCGTTGATGAGGATCATAATGACATCCGCCATTTTTGCCGCCTCAGCTGCAGTATAGACATCCAGTCCCTGATCCACTGCCTTCTGCCAGGATCTGCTTCCCTCATAAAGGCCTACGATTACATCACAGCCGGACTCCTTCAGGTTCAGCGCGTGGGCATGTCCCTGGCTGCCATAGCCGATGATTGCGATCTTTTTGCCTTCCAGAGCGGCAAGGTTACAGTCTTCCTGGTAATAAATTTTTGCTGCCATTAGAAATATCCTCCTGGTGAAAAAAATGATAATACTTATAGATAAACGACATCCTTTGAACCTCTTGAAAGCCCGGTCACTCCCGTACGGGCCAGTTCAAGGATTTCGTAATCCATCATCAGCTTAATGAAGGCATCTACCTTTGTTTTGGCTCCCGTCATTTCGATAACGAGGGAATCATTGCTGACATCCACAATGTTGGCACGGAAAATATCAACGATGGATATAATTCCCTGTCTCTGCTCCGGTTTTGCACTGACCTTCACCAGGCAAAGCTCCCGGATTACGCTGTCTGCTGGATTAAGAACCTTGATATCCCTGACATCCACCAGCTTTTCGAGCTGCTTGATGATTTGCTCCAGGATGATGGCATCTCCGCTGCACACGATGGTGATGCGGGTGTATCTTTCATCTGTGGTAACGCCTGAGCTAAAACTTTCGATGTTATAGCCTCTGCGGCTGAAGAGCCCGGATACACGACTGGTTACCCCAGGATTATTGTCAACTAGCAGGGATAATATCCTTATTTCCATAGAGCACCTGCTTTCTATCATATTAGAAGTATACAATTGCCGAAAATCATGCTTTATTATAACCTGCCTTTTATTTTTGTCAAGGGGCAGTAACCCCCTTATCCCCTTGACAAGGATGGCGAAAGATAGTTATAGTAAACATAACGTCGAAGCACTAAGGCCCTGTAATTAAATTCCTCCGCCCTCTGACTTGTCTTCGCAAGCATCTGCCGCGTTGTCGTCAGTTGGCGATGCCCGCATCGCCGCCTTCCTCCGCCTTGCATATGCTCACGAATACTGCGTCATATGGCTAAGTT
>JAFWGA010000045.1 GCA_017515325.1 Blautia sp. | reverse complement strand
CTTCCGACTCGGTCGGCGCTAAACGAGTGCCACAGGCACTCAGCGCCGTCAGTTGGCGATGCCCGCATCGCCGCCTTCCTCCGCCTTGCATATGCTCACGAATACTGCGTCATATGGCTAAGTTATTTAATTACAGTGCCTTAGTTCCTGCTATCATATCCTTTACCAGGAGTCGGATGTCTTCCTCCGAACATTTTTTCCCCATGACCAGTGGATCGTGCAGAAAAGCCTCTACGACCAGTTCGACGTCATGTCTCCTCGCGGCATTGTAAATCCTGTCATGATTTTCAATGTGGGGCATTAGAAGCTCCTTTACCTTCTGAGGAACCTTGCCGGCCTGGATCGGACGGACGGAGTCACGGCTGAATACAGCATTCGTTTCCACAACCGCAGTTTCCGGCAGATTCGGGATCTGAAGGCCACGGTTGGGAAGATTCACATTGCTGATGCTGCGGGACAGACCGCACAAAGCTTTGATCAGCATAACTCCTTCTTCGCCGGTCTCTACCAGGGGAATCTCCTCCGCTCCCGTAAGCAGGCGCTGGCTTCTGGCCAGGCGGTTCTGAAGATCCTTCTTTCTCCAGTCAACACTTGTCAGACTGAAATTCCAGCTCTTTACTGTTTCGGGGTCCTTCAGGTATTCATCTCCCGGCATAAACTCTGCCAGGTGTCTGTCGCCGGCTGCTGCAATCAGACCATACCGTTTAAACAGATCCATTTTAACCCTGTGGCGGCAGGCAAAATGGGAGTTCAGCCAGTTCTCTCCCTCCAGCTCATACCCCTCCTCAAAATGCCTTTCAATATAATCTCGGTAGATGGGGAAAAGGTCGATATCCCCATAGGATGCTTCGGTAAACCAGGTAAAATGATTGATCCCGATGACATTCACAAAAACATCATGCCAATCCTCGATCTTCCCGCCTGTCTGCCTTTCATAGATGCCTTTGAGAACCTTCTGCGTCCCGAATACCTCATGGCAGCAACCGAAAGCCTTGATCTCAGGATAAACCTCGTACAAGGTTTTTACACACAGTGACATGGGATTCGTATAATTGATTACCCAGGCTTGCGGGGCATATTCCCTTACTGCTTCGGCAATCTCCACAAACATGGGGATGGTGCGAAGGGCCCGGATCATGCCTCCAGGTCCTGCCGTATCTCCGACAGACTGATAAATCCCCAGTCTTTCCGGCATATGTACATCCACTGCCATTTCGTCAAAGGTGCCCGGCAATATGGAAATAACCACGAAGTCGCTTCCCTCCAAGGCTTCCGCCAGACTTTTGCAGACGGAAAATTCCCACTCCCCCTTCGCGTCAGGACGCGACATCAGATGTGCCCCGATCCTCGCATTCTTGTCTGCTGCCTCTTCATCGATATCATACAGACGTAATCTGCCGCCAATCTCATCGTCCATAGCCAGATCTGTCATAAAATTCCATGCCCAGCCGCGGGAGCCGCCACCAATATAGGCGATTTGGATATTTTTTCTCATTTTTCTCCTCATTTCATCAAGAAAACAGCGGCAGGTTCACCGCTACCTGCCGCCATTTATTCTCTCTTTCCAGATTTGGTATCGATCCCTATTTTATCTTTACGGAAACAATACTGCTCCATGAGCCGAAATACCGCTTTCCACTCACAAGCTTATAGCTTCGGATTTGGAAGAAATAGGTCTTTCCGGAGGTCAGATTACTGATGACCTTTCTTCCTATAGCGGGGTTCGTAATTCCGATACTTCTGCTGTTGGTAAAGCTTCTGTTGAAGGACATCCGAATCTGGTATCCCCCTGCCTTTGCATTTCGCTCCCATAGAAGCGTGGCCGTCCTTGCTTTGAGAGAACTTGCCTTCAGTCTGCCTCCTGATAACCGGAATATGGGTGCCACTGCCGATCTGGTACCGGCCAGGAATACTTGCCTGGAGGTTTTGTACCCCAGCGCCTGCACATAATACGTATACATATTCCCATTGATAGTACTTGCGTCTGCAAATGTCACGGCAGTTGTTTTCGCAAGGGGGGTTACTTTACCATTTACCCCCCGATAGATGCCATAATAACGCGCGTAAGGAACCGCTTTCCAACTGAGCTTGATGCCACCTGCCAGATTCACTACGGCTGGTGTGGAAATTCTTGCCAGTCTGGC
This sequence comes from Blautia sp., assembly GCA_017515325.1. Taxonomy (GTDB): domain Bacteria; phylum Bacillota; class Clostridia; order Lachnospirales; family Lachnospiraceae; genus Blautia_A. Next base: position 49,635 of record JAFWGA010000045.1, on the reverse strand, counting down.
AGAAGGGACAGGTGTTGCTGTCGGCCTTGGCGTTACTGTCGGTTTGGGTGTAGGTGTCGCTGTCGGCCTTGGCGTCGCTGTCGGTCTTGGCGTTGCTGTAGGTGTAGGTGTCGCTGTCGGCCTTGGCGTTGCTGTCGGTTTAGGTGTAGGTGTCGCTGTCGGCCTTGGCGTCGCTGTCGGTCTTGGCGTTGCTGTAGGTGTAGGTGTCGCTGTCGGCCTTGGCGTCGCTGTCGGTCTTGGCGTTGCTGTAGGTGTAGGTGTCGCTGTCGGCCTTGGCGTCGCTGTCGGTCTTGGCGTCGCTGTAGGTGTAGGGGTAGGGGTAGGGGTAGGTGTAGGTGTCGCTGTCGGCTTTGGTGTTGGTGTAGGTGTAGGTGTAGACGTGGGCTTGGGTGTAGGTGTAGGTGTAGGTGTAGGCGTGGGCGTGGGCGATGGCGTCCATGTTGGATCAGGAACAGAAAAAGTCACTTTCCTTTGTACAGAAGGATTATTCTTTGCCTGAATAATCAGATCCGCATTTCCAAAGGACTGTGCCGTAATCCTTGCCTGATTTCCTTCCACCATATCCACTGATATAACGGCAGGGTCCGAAGACACCAGTTCAAGCTCTCCGGCCTGATCTGTCAGAGAAGAAGAAAATACCCATTCCACTATGATCTCATAATAATCCCCGGGCTGCAGGGTAGTATCATACGCCGTGGAATAGGTATACTCCTCCGACTCCTTTCCATGCCACCAGATTCTGCTGAAGCTGGTCGGTACCGCAACCGTCTCCTGTTTTCCACAGGCAGTACATGTTCTGACGACCTCCCCGTTTACAGGTCCTCCATACACAAACTGATGCCCGTTAACAATTTTTACTGCTGCGTTTTGAGACAGATCTGTCAGATCCAGTTGATAAAAGACCACCGTCTCATCCGCCCAGGCATACCAGATGACACTCTGACCATACACCACAGGCACACAGTCGGAAAGATTTCCTTCCATACTGTAAACAGAGCTTATCGCTGCCCCTGTACCATCCAGCCGGACATAATACACGATCCGGCCGCTCGACCACAAAAGCATAAAGTCATTGCTTCCCAGCTTGACCAAATAAGGATTGGAGGCTGTAGCTCCTGTTCCCCCATAATTGGAATACCAATGGATGGTCGGTTCCGTTTCCCCCTTGGCCAAGGCTGCCACAAATACGTTTCGGCAAGCACCGTCTCCATATTCAGCGTCATAGGTTCCTGCTGTCAGATAGCAGGAATCGGAGGAAGAAAAACCTCCCAGGGATGCCCCTGTATAATTGTCTCCCAATTCACCGGGGAAACCAAACAGATTGATCTTTGTAAGGGCCGGATTATAACCATCCACACCGATTTTTCCGGTGACAGGATCAAAAGCGAAGCTCTGCAGGATCAGGCCTCTGTCATAAGCATCTCCATGATCCATAGAGACAAAATCCGAGCCTTCAATCAGTGGAATGGAGTTAAAGGAATGACTGATATATCCTACCGGTGTCGAACACAGAACCTCCATCGTATCCATGTTACATTCGAGAGTCATATTGCTCTGATGGCCGTTAAACATCTGCCGTCCCATACGGGCAATCAGAAATCGGCCATTTTGGGCAAAAGAAACTCCCGATGCGTCGAATGGTTTTTCCGTAGAAGTATCGTCCGTGTCGGCTCCCCAGTTGCTGCTGTCGATTCTGGCCTGGCCTGCCGTAATGTCAGCCCTTCCCAGCAGAGACCAATCCGCAGAATATTTCTCCAGCCGATAGACAACCTTCCCATAATCCTGCTCTGCATCATCCTGACCGGTCAGCAGGAAATAGGCATCATCCGTATAATAAAACCCGCCAAATAAAGGCATCGTATAAGGAATCACTGTCTTCCTGATATAATTCAGCTGATCATCATAATATTCAGCCAGAAGATATCCCTCTATGGCATTTGCCTGAATCCGCATCAATGTTCCGTCAGGCAGTATTTCCAGGAAAGATTGATGCACCTTGCTGAAGTTCTGATAGAGATACGAATGCCCGTCTACGTTGCTTCCGGCATAGGTATCGCAGTTTGTCCTGATTTCAGATGCCTGTACTGAGCCAAGCGTTGCTCCAGCATAATAAGGCGGCTCCTCTACAGGCATGACGACCTGGCCTGCCAAGGGCAGAAAGGATGTCGTACTGTCGGCATAGTCCTCTTCTTTTTCCGTCTCAACATCCCCCGCCTGAAACAATGCTGACTGCTCCTGGATTCCCGCCAAAGGATCCGGTGCCTGAAACAAAGAGACCTCTCCCGGCTCCCCTGAAGCAGGGCTTTCAGGATAGGTGTTTTCCGCATTGCCTTCTGTAAATGAAGGATTCCCTTCTCCTCCGGAAAAAAGCTCCTCCTGTCTGGGAGCATCCGGATGAAGGAAAACCTCTGCCGGATCTTCCCGTACGGGAATAAGCCCCTCATCTTCTGTGTATTCCTTTCCCGATCCGAAAATGTCCGGATCACCGGAATCTTGACTATACCCTGAAAAAATATCCGTATCCACACTTCCCGAGATAAACGGATCCATGTTTTCTCCCCACGTCTGGGATCCCACAAAAGTGACAACTGCCAGAACCAGAGAAATACCAATTGCTCCAAAGCGCCTCATCATTCTCTCCTCCTTTCCCACTTTACTGTTTTCCTTATCCCGTTTGCAGCTATCGCCTTTCATTATACAGAAAAAAAACGACATTTTCTACCCTTTCTAAAAGGACAGACCCGCCAGTTCCATTTTTTCCCGCCTGCTCAGCTTTTTAATCTGCCATTCCCGACTCAGGGCTTTGCTGCGTTCTTCATACTCTTCAAAATATACCAGCTCTACCGGCAGCCGCGACCGGGTATATTTTGCCCCATGTCCGGAATTATGAACTAAAATGCGCTTGCTCAAATCTGTTGTCCATCCGCAATAAAGAGTGTTATCACTGCATCGCAGGAGATATACATAGTTCATGTTCTATCCTCTCTAAAAATGATTTGAGTGACCGCACAGGTCGAACTGTTTATAAAGTTTCTCTATGATAATGCTTTGAATCAGTTGACCGATTCAGCCCTGCTAAAGTATAGTATAATGTATGCGCACGAATTTACTATAAATATAGCCAGTTGTCATGAAAAAAGCAAAAAAGAAAGGTGGTATCCCATGAGAGTACACAAAAGCAACTCTTTTTCCCTCGCTCTCGTCCTTCTGACAATAAGCCTGACAGGATGCAGCCGTCCCAGCCAGACCCAAAGCCCGCCGTCAGAACCGATGGCTTTCGAGGCCGACACTTCAGCTAACGGCTTGTATTTTGCCAAATCATCACCCAACAGGGGCTACGCCGATTCCTCTGCATCCGGCTCCTACGCGATGGAGGAGGCATACTTTGATGAAGCTGCCTATGATGAAGATGTTTACTCAGGCTCATCCACTGCCGTTGAAGCGGAAACATCCTCGCCGGTAACAGAAGAATCCGGAGAAATCCGGCCCGAGAAGCTGGTCTACACCGGCAGCCTGACTGTGGAAACCATCGGCTTCGACTCCACCCTCTCCCGGATCAGGCAGATGATTACGGATCTGGGCGGCTTCATAGAATCTGAAAATGATTCTGACAATGCTTACGGCTGGTACCTGGAAAGCTACAGCAAATCCTCTTCCACCTTATCCGCCTACATTCAGGCCCGCATTCCCTCCGGAAGCTTCTACGAATTCATGGACGGTGTCGAGGGCGAGGGAGCCAGGGTCACCAACCGCTCGGTAAATGTCGATAATATCAGCAGACAGTATTCCGAGACAGCCACCACCATCGAATCCTATGAAATCCAGGAACGCAGGCTCCTGGAGATGATGGAGAATGCCACCCGTGTCTCCGATATGCTGGAGATCGAAGGACGTCTTTCCGAAGTCCAGGGTTATCTCAAGCAATACCGCAACAGTCTCTCCGCCATGGATACTGACGTCGCATATTCCACTGTAAGCATCAGCATCCGGGAGGTAGGCTTCTACTCCGAGCCGGAGGCAACCTCCTTTACCGAAAAGCTTTCAGATTCCTTTACCAATGGCCTAGCCGGTTTCAAAAGGAGCCTTGAGGACCTCTGCATCTGGCTGGTGGGCAATTTCCTTGATATTCTTGTCGCTGTCTTTGTCATCTGGCTACTGGTCAGGTTGATCAAAAGGCTGATTGCGCGCAGAGCAAAGGGAGGAAAAAAAGAGAAAAAAAATCCGACGGCAGAGTAAAACTCCCTGCCGCCGGACAGTACAGCACCAATATCAGGATTTGAGGGCGAACCGCCGCGCCACCATGGATGCCACTCGGTAGGGGAAGGGGCGCAGGGCACGGTCCGCCTTTTTCAGTTCTTCTATGATGGAAATATGCTGAGGGCAATGCTTCTCACATCTGCCACAGCCCACACACTGAGAGGGGAAGGCCGGTTTCTTGCGCAAGGACACTACCTGGAAATACTCGTTCCGTCCTACGCTCTTGCTCTCCATGGACATTTCATTGTAGCAGCGGAAGGCTCCTGGAATATCTACCCCATGGGGACATGGCATACAGTAACCGCAGCCGGTGCAGCCCACCAGCAGCTTTTCATTGATCAAAGCCCTGACCTTGTCCACCAGCTCCTCATCCTCCGGGGCAAGCATTCCCGGCACTGCCTTATCTGCAATGCGGCAGTTTTCCTCCACCATCTCCAGTGTATTCATGCCGGACAAGACAGTAGTCACCTGGGGCTGGTTCCACAGCCAGGAAAAGGCCAGCTCGGCGGCGCTTCTGCCCTTAGGATCGGCAGCGATCAGCTCCTTGGCCTTTGCCGGCAGCAGACTGACCAGCTTTCCTCCCCGCAGAGGCTCCATGATGATGACAGGGATTCCCAGCCTGGCTGCCTCTCCCACACCTTCACGCCCGGCCTGGGAGTATTCATCCATATAGTTATACTGTACCTGGCAGAAATCCCAGTCATAGGCATGCAGGATACGGATGAACATTTCCGTATTTCCGTGGAAAGAAAATCCGATATTGCGGATCGCTCCGCTTTCCTTCTTTTCCCGGATCCAATCCTCTATCCCCAGCTTCACCAGCTTGTTCCATGCCTCCAGATCGGTAAGCATATGCATCAGATAATAATCCACATGATCTGTCTTCAGACGGCCAAGCTCTTCCAGGAAATATTTATCGATCCCAGCCCTGTTGCGGATCAGATACTGGGGCAGCTTGGTCGCGATATTGACTTTGTCTCGCATCCCGGTGCGGGAAAGAATCTCTCCCAAGGCCGCTTCACTGCCGGGATAAATATAGGCCGTATCAAAATAGTTTACTCCCCTCTCAATGGCAAGAAGAATCTGTTTCTGCGTCTCGTCCATGTCGATCCCGTTGCCCTTACGGGCAAACCTCATACAGCCAAATCCAAGCACGGAAAGCGGCTCCTGATTTTTGTTATTTCTGTAATGCATTTTCTTACCTCATCTGATTTTTCTTTTTCGTCGCCCCTTCTGCTCATTCTGTCACGGACTTCTTCCTCATTCCCGAAAGAATCGACCTGTGCGGTGACCGCACAGGTCGATTCTTTTACTGCAGATACCCGTATCTCTGAACCAGCTCGTAGACTCTGTCCCTTGTCCGCTCAAACAAAACCATGTTTTCAATCAAGGGCTGCATGCTGCCTCCCTCATAGGCTTCCCCTTCCTGGGCAGCGCTGGCTTCCTTTTCCGCGATCCAGTCCAGCTCTTCCAGAGTCAGAGCATCCATGGATTCGGGATCCAGGTTTTCCAGCAGAAATCTCCAGATCCGATTCAGTGCGTCGTCCCAGATCTGATAGAGCTCGGCTGATTTCATATTCAGCTCCAGTTGAGACAGATCAGCGTTTTTCACTTCCTCCTCCAGCGGGGCTGACTGCTGATCCGCCAGGGCAGCCTGACTCCGGATATAGCCTTCCTGTTCAGAAAGCGGTTCCGGCTTATAGCTGGAAAAGCCTTGCTGCGCATTCACATTGTAAAGTCCATAGAAGGGCAGGGTCGTATCCTCCGTTTGAGACAGATCATGATATCCCACCCAGCTGAGGTACTCCTCGGGAAGAATTTCCAGAGGCGTTCCCGGCAGATACAGGTAAAGTTCCTCGGCATCATTCAGACCATATGGATCGGAATACACATAGAGGGTTTCATCGATGATCTCCTTCTTCCCGGCCGGCTGCTCCTGTTCTATAGATTCGATGCGAAAAACATAGGTATTTTCATCCACCTTTTCCGGTTCTGAAAAAAGCCCGGAAAAACGGCACAGATACAGAGTTCCGTGAGGATAGCCCTCTCCTGAGTCCCCCATATCGGAATCATGGTAGATTCCCGCAAAGCTTCCGTCTTCATGGATCGTCAGATCCGTTGACCATGCGCCTGCTCCGCTGGCAAAGCTGAATTCCACTCCCTCAAGCTCCTGAAAGGAAAGCTCCGCCCTTGCCAGGGAGCTGTTCATTCCCAGGGCTCCGGTCAGAAGAACCATCCCCGCCAGTGCTCTCATCTTTTTCCTTTTCATATTGTCATCCTTTCGGAAAAGCACAACAGTTCCGTCACACAAAATCTTTAGCCCAGCAAGGAATCAATCACACCTTCATAATCATTTGCCTTGGATCCTACCGTGGGTTCTCCCATGATTCTGCCTTCCCTGTCGATATAATAGGTAGTCGGAAAGCCTTCCACCGGCAATAACGTGTCCACGTTGTCCGGAGGGAGAATAACCGGATAGCTGATCCCGTGCTCATTCATGATATTTCTCCCCAGGGTGATGAGTTCATCCGTGGTTCCGTCGTAGAGCAGGCCGACGACGCCACAATCCTTTCCGGCCAACCGCTGATGGATTGCCTCCAGCTCGCTCATCTCATCGATACAAAAGTCACTCGAGGTAGTCCAGATATTCAGCATGGTACATGCATGCTGTCCAAACAGATCCCTGCTGCTGACTGGATTGCCATAGATATCCATGGTTTCAAAATCAATTGTCCGGCCGACAAGCTGTCCATATTCGCTGACCGGTACATAGTAGCTGGCATTAGCCAGGATACTATCCACCTCTGCGGATAAGGTTCTGAATTCGTCAGCATAGACAGGATCGATCCCTTGCCCGTTATTCGACCCTTCAGGATCATCATAGCGGTAGAAGGTGATGTCCCCCACTCTTGTCAGTTCCCTTGCATAGTTCTCATCCATAACTGCCTCGGGACCGTAAAGGCTCTCCAGCCAGACATTGATATCCGAAAAAGTCCTGCCGCCGTCTATGGCAAACACCTGGAAAAGCATAAACATAGCATTGTCGACTCTCTGCTGATCCTCAAGCGTATGCTCTTCCTTTAAGGCGATATCCATGTATTCTTCCTGCGACATGGCCAGATAATAAATAACTGTGAAATAGATCCCGCTGCCTTCCTCTGCCTCCATGCCTCCCAGGGGAATCAGACTGCCTTTCATGTTCTGAAAGATCTCCGGAAAAAATAAAGTGATACCGGACTCCGGGCAATTCAGCTGATTCTCCCCGTCAGCTGATACCGGCACTGCGGCAAGCAAAAGAGCAGCAAGCATCACACACAGTAATTTTCTCATATCTTTTAAACTTCTTTCCTTTCCTGATTTGTATAGATCATCAATCCGGAACCCCTTCCTGCTTCCAGGTGTAGGAATAATCCTCCACCGCATTGCCGGAAGCGGAGTCCACTTCAAGGAACTCAGAGCCAACATAGCCAACGGTACCGCCATAATCGATCTGGCACCAGCCGTAATCGGATCCGTCCTTGGTCACATAGCTGATAATATTTACGATATCCCCCATACTAAGGGATCCAATGATAGCGTCATCCAGGGAACAACCCGATCTGACATTCAGAAGATCCGCCTTCACATGGCATTGGATGGACATGGCTCTCATGCTGTATACGGCATCGCTACTCTGGATCTCCTTCACAGCCGAAAGGGTATCGTACTTCAATACCTTGACTGTCCCCAATGCCTTCATAATTTCTTCGAGACCCTCTTCCTTCAGGGCAGCTCCTCTCACCACAAATACCTCGTTTGGCGTGGAGGCATAGATCTGGCAGACCGCTGCATAGCTAGGACCGGCAACGTCCGGATCAGAGAGCGTCTCCCCGTTCCGCAGGTGATTGATGGTGATCACGTTGGCACCGTCCGACATAGCAAACCAGTAAAGAGGATCTGAGATAACCTTCCATCTATCAGAGGGTGCCTGAATGGATAATACTCCGTCATAGGAGATAAATGTCATAGCATGAACCGGACCCGCGGCTATGAAAACGGCCGCTGCCAGTCCAAGCAAAGCTGGTTTTTTCATCATTGATTCAACCTCCCTTTATCTGTATTTGCCTTAGACATGAGCAAACAGTTACCAGTCAGTCTACCCCCTCATAGCCAAGGGGTAACTACTCAGCACTTGTGCTTCGTCGTTACGCCAAGGGAACCACAACCTTTGTTTTCTCGTCAGTTTCAATATCGGAAATGGTCAGTTCCACATCTCCCAGGCCGTTTGCCCGGATAACAGCCATCGCTTCGCCAAAATAGGTATCTGCCACTTCATCTGTGTAATTTCCTCTGACATAGGGACAGGCACTCCCGAAGCCCAGAAGTTTCCCGTTTTCCACACACGCCTTCAGTCGATGGTGTTCCATGGGCTTCCAGGTTCCTTCCCAGTCTGTGTACCGTAAGTTCACAAAGACCAGGCCGTTTTTCCTGACGGTTTCCGTCTCCGGTATCAGCCGCAGTACGGCATCCTCTTTGTCGGAAACCAGCGTTTTTCTGCCGATCTCCTCCCCCTTCTCGTCATAAATGACAGCCGTGACCTCACCTTCCTCGTAGCTTCCATGGAAGCGGGCCAGGCAGCTGTCCCTGAGTTTCTTCCTGCCGCAGGCCCTGCCGTTGATCTGAAGCTCCACCTCGGCCGCCCTGGCATAGACATCCACGGTGACCCGTTCTCCGGTATACCCCCGCCAGGCCCAGCTTTCCAGGGCTTTCGACATCTGCCAGCCATTCAGGGTAACCTTCTCCTTCTCGTAGACGGGAGAAACAAAGATGAAGGGACCCTTTTCCTGTTCAAACGCTACCCTGGTATAGGCAGCCTCCGCCTTTGGCCTGCCCAGAAGGTTCAGGCTGCCATATCCTCCTGTCATCCTGGTCTCAGGCTGAGGCAGATAATAATCCGCAAATTCCGCTGCTCCCTCGCCTGTCTCTCCGATATAGTCCATCCCTGTCCAGGCAAAATCTCCGATCAGACTGGGGTGTGTCTTTGCCATTTCCCAGAAAACGTAGGCATCCTTGCAGAAGCTCTCAGTTCCCAGGATAAGACGATCAGGATACTTTTTCATGTCATGCTCATAGCGGCGGATCCCATAGTTATAGCCGGCTATGTCCAGGCTGGCAAAGGCATCTCTGGTCTTTCTGTCACCCGATCTGAGGGATGCGCCGAATTTCATCACCCGGTCTCCCAGACGGTCCGACATGCGCCCCTGCCTTCTCCGGCCCTGACTGTCAGCGCCATCCCTGGCGGAACGGCCAAAGGGCCAGTTGCCAGCATACTGCTCGTAGAAGTAGTCCGAGCCGGTGTCGGAATTGCTGCCTGAGAAGGCTTCCTGACTCTGCTCTGTCTTCTGTGAGCCAACCTGCTGCTCTGATGCTTTCTCCTTTATCTCTCCTTCCCCGGAGAGATTTCTCTGGGCTCTCTTTTCATTGATCTTCGCAACAATGCCCTGCATCCTTTCCCTGCGCTCTTGCCTCACCACTGTCCTGGCTTCCTTGCGTTCTGCCGCCTCAGCCGCCTTGACTGCCTTTTCCTCTTCAAACACACTGACACCAGCGGAATTCAGCACATTGAAGAAAATGTTGATGCCGCAGGTAACCGGCCGGGTATTGTCCAGGGAATGCAGATAGTCCGTCATCTGGGCGGTCAGTTCAATTCCCTCTTCCCTGGCCGTCTCTGAGACCTCGTTTCCAATGGAATAAAGGATCACGCTGGGGTGATTCCAATCCTTTTCCACCATATCCTTCAGATCCTGCCGCCACCATTCTTTGACATAATCTGCATAGTCATACCTGGTCTTATGGATAAACCAGGTATCGGTATACTCATCCAGAACCAGCATTCCCAGGCGGTCACAGGCATCGAGCAAAGCCTTTGAGCAGGGATTGTGGGCAGAGCGGATGGCATTGTAGCCGTTTTCCCTCAGAAGGCGTATCTTCCTCTCCTCCGCCTCAGGAAAAGCACAGGCTCCCAGCAAACCGTTGTCATGATGGATACAGGCTCCCCTGAGGATCACCCGGGAACCATTGAGGAGCAATCCCTTCCCCGCCTCCCAGGACAGAGAACGGATCCCGAAAACCTCCTCCGCCACGTCTTCCCCACAGGTGGCTCGGCAAAGATAGAGATGGGGTCTGTCACAGCTCCAAAGTCTCCCTCGCGGAATCTCCAGGGAAAAATGAGCCTCTCCCTGGTTAGCCATGGCATCAATCTTCAGGATGCAAGGCCCTGCCGCAGGCTTTTCTCCTGCGGATAAGGGAAAGATCTCAACGGCTACGCCGGCCGGCTCCGAGGTCTTTACGCTGACCATAACCCTGCGGTGTTCATATTCCAGCGTTCGGATCCTAAGTCCGTTTACCGGAATATGGGGACCCTTCCCTTCATACAGCCAGACCGGTCGGTATATGCCGGTTCCGGAATACCAACGGCTGTTGGGCTGGTCGGAATTTTTCACCGTAATACGGATCTCATTTCTGTCACCGTATTCCAGAAAGTCGGTAAGCTCCAGATAAAAATTCGTATAGCCATAGGGGCGGAAAGCGGCCTTTTTTCCGTTGACAAATACCTCTGCATTCCGGTAAATCCCTTCAAATTCCAGGATCAGGCTCTTCCCCTTATCGCTTGCGGGAACAAACCAGCGTTTTCTGTACTCATAGTCAAAGGCTGCATACCAGCCAATGTTATTCCCTCCGGCACTTTCCTGCGTTCTGGGCTCTGAGATCATGGCGTCATGGGGAAGAGATACCGGCCGGAAAACCTCCCGTTTTGTCAGGCAACGGTACTCCCACCCCTGATTAAAATCTGTTTTCTTCATCCTGTCTCCTATTCTATATATGTCTGCTGCTTTCCTCTGCCGAATATCCTTTTCGTCAGGGAAAGACTTTCTGTCAAAAGCTTTCAGAGTGCCCATCAAGGACATATAACCATAGTATCATAAATCCAGGCAAAGGGATAGAAAAGATTCAGATTTTTCCGTCCTGTATTCCTTCGGATCCTAAAATCCTGAAGAAAGACAACTGAGAAGGAATACAGGACGCAGCAGTGACAGATTCTCAGGACAGTTCCTCCAGCTTTCTCAGAAGAGCCCGGCTGCGGTCCTCATAGAGCAGCTCCTTGTTATACCAATAGTAGCGTTCACAGTCATAGCTTTCCAGGAACCTAAGGCTCTGTCGGTTCCGATTCAGCTCGGTCAGGAAGATGACCAGCTCCTGCCCTGTCCCAAAGGCGGCCTCCAGAAAATCGAAGGCGTGCTCCAGGTTTTCTCCCGCCCTGGCCCAGGCCGCGTCATATCCTTCCTTTTCCACGGCAAACCGTTTCTTCAGAAGCTCATAGATCTGGTCATGGCTGCTTTTATCCTGCTCCTCCCCTGTACGGCCGGCTTCCAACCGCAGCCTTATGATCGCCTTCTCCCAGAAATCCTCCACCTTCAGCCTGGTTCTTTTTTCCTCCTGGGTCAGCAGCTCTGATTTCATCCTGTCCTCCCGCTCCCGGACAAGTGCCTGCAGCACATCTACCATCAGGGTAAGCCCGAACATATCCTGTTCTGAGTACAAGAGCTCCTTTGCCCGTAACACGGTGCCATGAAGCATGGACAGATAATCCTCCTGACCACAGTAATCCCGGAATCCATTGGAGCATCTGGCCAGCAGCAGGCCGATCAGGCTGAGCTTCTCGTCGAAGGAGGCATGCGCTGTCTTTTGGATCAGAATATCCGGTATGTTTCCCTGAAATACCTCGTCAATCTGATAGTCCGCTTCATATTTTTCATAGAGCTCCAGATAATTGGCAAAGTCTTTGGCGATCTGGGGATACTGGATGTACTGAACCACCACCTCCTGATCCATTTTCTTCGATAATTTCTCATATACACACAGCATCCGGGAAAGATCCTCCCAGCCTCGGGGAGTGGCAAAAAACTTTCCGTCCACTGTCGTTTCCATCTGATAGAAGTTCAGGGGTTTCGTATTGAGGTAAGCCAGGATGGCCGGATGTACCGCGGCATCAATGGCATACTCCTTCCAGACATCGAAGTCCGGCTCCACCTCGATTTTTTTGACCCTGTCCATGGTCACCAGGTCAAACTCCCTGACGGACCTGTTGTATTCCGGAGGATTTCCTGCCGCGACGATGATCCAGCCGGGGGGGATCTGGTGATTGCCAAAGGACTTATACTGAAGGAACTGCAGCATGGCCGGCGCAAGGGTCTCTGAAACGCAATTGATCTCATCGATAAAGAGAATTCCTTCCATAAGCCCTGTCTTTTCCATCTTGCTGTAAAGAGAGGCCACAATCTCGCTCATGGTATATTCCGTTATGGTATAGGATTTCTGCTGGAAGGTCTCCTTCGCCACAAAAGGAAGACCGATGGCGCTCTGACGGGTATGGTGGGTGATCGTATAAGCCACTAAGGCGATATTGCATTGTCTGGCGATTTGCTCCATGATCTGCGTTTTGCCGATGCCGGGAGCCCCTAAGAGCAGGATCGGTCTTTGGTGGATGACCGGAATGACATAATCTCCATATTCATCCTTCAAAAGGTAAGCTTCTATGGCGTCTATGATTTCTTCCTTGGCTCTTTTTATATTCATAGATCTTTTCTCCTTTTAGAATGAGCGTTCCAGTCTGGCAGGCTGCCTCTCTTCAAGCTCCTCCGGCGACAGGATCACCTTCATCGCCCAGGGTGGAACATCCACATCCCGGTAATCGCCCTTCATGAAGATAAAGGCGGTATCATAATTGGGTCGTCTGACAGGAAAGATGCCATAACCGTCCGTAAAATATAGCAGCCCCTTCAGTCGGTGAAAGCTTCCCTCCGCCTGCAGCCGGTCGACATAGGCAAAGGCCGGTCTGAAATCTGTCCCGCCCAATCCCACAATCTCAAAGCTTTCCATATAGGTTTCCAATTCCTCCAGCCTGGTGATCAAGGTATCCTTTTGCACCCTGTCGTCGCACTGGATCAGGCGGATCCGGACCTGTCTGCCATAGGTATCCTCCTGCAGGAGAATACTCAGTGTCTCCTCCAGAAAGCACCGGATCAGCTTGCCGGAGCAGGACATGGAAGTGTCCAGAACAATGACAAAATCCTCAATCCTGTGAACTTCCTTTGTTTCCAAAGGCTCGATCAAGGGCATGTTCCCATAAAGCTCCATTCCGTAATGATAAAAAATATAGTCAAAGGAATCCGGATCTACCACCGTCTCTTCCCGCAAAACAGAAAACCGTCTCAGAAATTTCCGATAATCATAGCGCCTGCGGTTAGCGATGGCCAGCATCTCATGCAGACACTGGGTATCTGCTGAAGCCTCCTTGGCAAAGGTCTCCAGTTCGGTCTGCATTTTCTCACGGATCTCGTCCCATTTCTTCTGCTGTTCCTCTGCCCTGGGGGACAAAGGCTTATCCCAAAGGGAGTGGTCGTCCACGATAAAGTCCTTGAAAAGACCCTCTGCATTTTCGGTGTAGAAGCCTTCCTTTTCCGGGTGAAGGAGCAGAGAATAGACCCCTTGGGCGGTGACCGCCTTCAGGTCTTTTTTCAGACGCTGGTATGTCTGTTGGCGCAAAGCCGATTTGCTATGGTGAAGACAGGGCAGATAAAGTCCATCCACCAGATATTCCGCCGTGATATCACAGGCCAGATCCCAGAGCCTCCGCTTCCGGTCTGATTCCTGGTCTCGCCTGTTTCTCTCCGGAAAACTGTAGAGATGATGAAAGAGACAATGCATCAGAGTGTGCAGATAGGCTCTGTTTAAGAAGCGACGGTCAGCCTTGAAAAGATCCAGAATATCCTGTGTCCGATAGGCCAGGAGAAGCCCGTCTGTGCCCAGGAGGCAAATGCCGCCATCCGATGAAAACCTGAGGCTGTTAAGAGCCGCATCCATAAAGCGAAGATTCAGGTAGAGTTCATTCCTGGCGTTAGCCAGCACCTCCTTAGCCAGATCCTCCAGCAGCAGCTCCTTCTGTTTTTCCTTATAGATTGCGTTTTTCATTGATTTCCTCTATAATCCTGGAAGCAGAATTTTTTCTTTACTATATCAGCTTCCTGTTCAACCGTCAAATGCTTATGCTCGGGTATCCATACTGTCTCATGCCCAGCTCGCAGCAAGTGCGAGCTGCTGACCAGAAAACTACTGACAAGGGTTCTAAATCATGTTTGAATATATCGTAATGGATTCTTCCGAAATTCTTATCACAAAATACACCGGAGACGAAGCCAGGGTGGAGGTGCCTGGCCATATCGAGGGTCATGCCGTCACCGGGATCGGAGACTATGCCTTTTCCCAGACAGCCATCACTCATCTTTCTCTCCCGGAATCTCTGCGGAGATTGGGGCGTTACGCCCTGTACCAATGCCATTCCCTGTGTGAGCTGTCCTTTTATGGCGGCCTGACCGATTTCGGGGCTGGCGCCTTTACCGGCTGCCACAGGATCAGGCAGCTGAATGTCGACCTGGGAGAGGATGAAACCTCAGCCTTAAGAGAGGTTCTGATGGAGGTTTCCGAAGAGCTTACCCTTGTCTATCGATGCCATGGCATGACAGCCCTCCTGATGTTTCCTGAATACTATGAAGAGGGCGTGGAGAATACCCCGGCACGTATTATAGAACATCATACGCATGGGAGCGGACTTTTCTACAGAAATTGCTTTATTCATCGTAAACTGCAGTTCCCGGAATATGATAAGCGCTTTCCCTACGCCATTGGCCAGGAAAAGGAAAGCTTTCTTCTCCGTCTTGTGACCGGGCGGCTCAGATATCCCTATTCTCTGACTGAGGAGTACAGGCTTGTTTATGAGTCGTATCTGTCGGAGCATTTTGACAAGGCCCTGGATTTATTTCACAGGCAGCAGGATACCGCCTGTATAGGGTTTCTGATGGATTTCCATCATCGACGGAATAAAAAGAGCCGGCCGGCATTTGATCTTTAAGCCACACGGCCAAGAAAAACCAGGCTGTTTTCCGGTCAGCTCCCAGCTATGGGAAAACCGGAAAACAGCCTGGTTACATGCTTCGCCACTGTTCCGTCACGAGCTCCATTTCAGCTATCCGTCTTTAGGCCCTGTAATTAAATTCCTCCGCCCTCTGACTTGTCTTCGCAATCATCTGCCGCGTTGTCGTCAGTTGGCGATGCCCGCATCGCCGCCTTCCTCCGCCTTGCATATGCTTACGAATACTGCGTCATATGGCTAAGTTATTTAATTACAGTGCCTTAGTCACATGGGTCTCGCACGATCATGCCGGGAGCTGCCCCTGCAATGACAGGATGCGACGCAGCAGCTTGTCAGACCTCTTTGACGTATACGCCGTTATTCTGAGTGAAGCCCATCTTGTCGAGGTATTCCTTGTGATCGACAGATTCCCCGGAGAAGGTTAACCTGTGGATCCCATATTGGGGAAGCTGGCTGTAGAGATAGGTTCCGACGGAGCAGTCCCGATATACAAGAGTGGAGTAATCCAGACAGATATCCAGGGTACCGTCCGGGGCTTTATTGCCGATCAGCAAGCCGGCGGGTGCAGCATCGCACAGGACGAGGTAGGCCGTATTGCAGGCTTTTACCGTCTCCTTGTTGGCCCTGGGGAAAAATTTTCTGATATCTTCCGCATAGTAATCAAAGAAGAACTGGATGCTGTTTTCTCCTGTGGGTGCTTCTACCATCTGGAAATGACGTTCTGTTTTTGACAGCTGTATCAACTGGTAAACGTTGATGGAAACCAGGCAAAAATTCATCAGTGCGGTAGGATAGGACTTGATGATCAACGCATAGATCATAAAGATCACGCTGCCAATGCTGTTGACAATGCGCAGTCGCTTCACCGATGTCATAAGCATGGAAACAACCACCAGCAGGGAGCCGGCATAACCTACCATCTCGATTATCATTTTGGCATCAAAATTCATACTCTGACCTCCGTTCCTTTATTTCCTTTTTTTCTTTTTCTTTTCCTTGTGAGTAAAGCCGGATAGCATATTTTTACTTAATTGTATTTGTCAGGCTTCCGATCCCGTCCGCTTCACAGCGGACGATATCCTGTTTCTTCAGAAATCTGGGAGGAGTAAAGCCCATTCCCACGCCTGCGGGAGTACCCATGGCAACGATGGTTCCGGCTTTCAGTGTCATGCCGGCAGAAAGCTCGCTGACCACGTCCTCAATCCCAAAAATCCACTGGCGGGTATTGCCGTCCTGACGCAGCTCCTCGTTTACGTAGCAGCGTATATTGATTTCCGGCGGGAATGAAAACTCATCGCTGGTGACAAGGCAGGGACCCATGGGGGTAAAGGTGTCAAGACTCTTGCCGAAGTAGAACTGCTTATGCAGGGTCTGCGCCTCCCTGGCGCTGACATCGTTGATGATGGTATAGCCGAAAATATAATCCTTCACCTTTTCTCTGGGAACCTGGTAGGCGTCTTTCCCGATGACAAAGGCGATCTCCGCCTCATAGTCCAGCTGGCTGGTAACCTCCGGATGGCTGTCCACCTCTCCCTTGTCTGCCACCGCTTCATTGACTCTCTTGGAAAAATACACGGCATAGTTTTCCCGTTTCATGGTGTCGCTGAACCGGGCGGCTTCCTTGGAATGGTCCGCAAAGTTCATTCCCAGGCAGATCACATCCTGGGAGGGGCGGGGAATCGGCGCGAGCAGCTTTACCTGGGAGAGAGGGATCCTCTCCTCCGGCAAGGCTTCAGGAAGGCCGGCGCGAATCAGAGCCTCCATTGTGGCGAATTCCCTCAGGGGCGCCACTTCATTTTCCTGGACAATACCTATCAGTTCTTCCTCTTGATACTGAAATGTGATCAGTTTCATTCTTGCCTCCATTCAATCAGAATCCATTATGATTCCTTCGCAAGTTTCCAGAAATGTTTCCCTTCTCTTTCCTTTCACGATTCATCATTGCTCCACTTCAGAGCCCGAAGAAGGCGGCATTGTGCCACATCCCTGATCCACAGGATGCAGCTCAATACCGCCTCTTACTCCTTAACGACTATGTTGGAAAAGCACTGCAAAAAAGGCCTGCATCCTATAACCGTTTTATCCCCGGGACATGGTTACTGCCAGACAAAAAGCGTCAGGCAGCAGTTGCGGATCAGGAAAGAATCGGCTTGATCGCCTCTGCCAGGGCATCCTTCTCTGCCTGGGCTTCTGCCAGATCCTTGCCAAGGGTCGTGAAATAGGTCTTGATCTTCGGCTCTGTTCCGGAAGGACGAACCACAACGGTTGCGCCGTCCTCCAGACCATAGATGAGGACATTTGCCTTGGGAAGACCGGTTTCCTCCGGCTTCGCATAATCGGTCGCCTTGACAACCTTCTTGCCGGCGAAAGCCGTCGGGGGCTCCTTGCGGAGGCCGTCCATGATTCCTGCCATCTTGTCCATGCCGGAAAGGCCAGGGAATTCAAAGCTGTCTACCTTGTTCAGGTATCTGCCATACTCGGCATAAATCTCCTCAAGGCGCTGCTTAATGCTTGAGCCGATGGAACGATAGTAAGCGGCCATTTCACAGATCAGCATGGAGCCGATGATGGCATCCTTGTCTCTGACGTAAGGACCGGCCAGGTAGCCATAGCTCTCCTCGAAGCCAAAGATAAAGCGGTCAACCTCTCCTGCCGCTTCAAGCTGGGCGATCTGATCTCCGATCCACTTAAAGCCGGTCAGAACATTGCGCATCTCCACGCCGTAGTGTGCGGCTACCGCGTCTGCCAGCGGAGTGGAAACGATGGATTTCACCGCTACCGGGTTCTTCGGCATCGTGCCCTTTTCGATACGGCCTGCACAGATATAGTCCAGAAGCAGGACACCCATCTCATTGCCACTGACCAGCTCGTAGGAGCCATCCGGGCACTTCATGGCGATACCAACGCGGTCTGCGTCAGGGTCTGTGGCAAGCATAAGGTCTGCGCCGACCTCCTTGGCCAGTTCAAGGCCTTTCTCAAGGGCGGCAAAGATCTCCGGGTTCGGATAAGAGCAGGTGGTAAAGTACCCGTTGGGATACTCCTGCTCCGGGACAATCGTGATGTCCGTGATGCCCATATCCTTCAGGATTCTCGTTACCGGAACGAGGCCTGTGCCGTTCAGCGGAGAATAGACCAGCTTCAGGCCTGCGGTCTTGCACAGTCCCGGCCTTACCTGTCTGGCTTCGATCGCTTCATAGAGGGCTTCTTTGCAGTCGTCGCCGACGAACTTGATCAATCCCTTCTCCACCCCTTCGGCAAAGCTCATGTACTTGGCGCCGGTCAGAACATCTGTTTTCTGGATGGAGTCATAGACAATGGCTGCCGCGTCGTCAGTCATCTGGCAGCCGTCCGGCCCATAGGCCTTGTAGCCGTTGTACTGGGCAGGATTGTGGGAAGCCGTAACCATAATCCCGGCATTGCATTTATAGTATCTGGTGGCAAAAGACAATGCCGGAACCGGCATCAGCTCATCGTAGATCCGCACATGGATCCCATTGGCTGCCAGAACGCCGGCAGCATCACGGGCAAAGTTCCATCCCTTCAGACGGCTGTCATAGCTGATTGCCACCGTCTGGGTCCCACCCTGGGTCAGAACCCAGTCAGCCACGCCCTGCGTTGCCTGGCGGACCACCCAGATGTTCATCCGGTTCGTTCCTGCGCCAAGAGTACCGCGAAGGCCTGCCGTACCGAACTTCAAAGCCACGGCAAAGCGTTCTTTGATTGCGTCGTCATCCCCTTCGATCTTTCTCAGCTCTGTGCCAAGGTCAACATCCAACAGATCCGCTTCCAGCCAGCGTTTGTATTCATCCTGATACATATTCATCCACCTCTTTTTTCACAACGCGTCAAATGGAGCAACAAAGATTATCGTGGTATTGCACAATTACGTGAGGTTATTATACTATAGCACCCCGGAAAAAGCAACAAAAGAATCCGGGAGCTGCGCCTCCTGCCCACTACAAATATTGGCACATACGCAGCTCATGCCAAATGTAAACCACGTTGTTAAACTTAGTTGACATTTCAAGGCGCAATCATTATACTGATCGTAACCAGACTGAAATGACTGCGTTTTGATTCGCGTGCCACCGGCACACAGCAACCCACTTCTTTTTCATAGAGAGCGCGCAGCGCGGATTTTGCGAATGACGTTGATATCGGTCACTTTCGTGACCGCACAGGACGAGTTTTTTTATACTGGAATGATAATAAAACAGGTGTCAAGCACTGGGAAAGGAATGTCATGAGAACCAAAGACAGGCTCATCAGGATGCTTCTGGCGAGTGGAGATGAATTCATATCAGGCTCTGTCCTGGCAGAAAGGTTTCAGATCTCCCGTGCCGCTGTATGGAAAAATATAAAAGTCCTTGAAAGGGAAGGATATCAGATCGAAGCGATTACGAACAGAGGATACCGGCTGGTACCTGACAGTGATGTCGTGCGGCAGGAAACCGTAGGATATTATCTGGGCGAGCAGATCAGTCTTTTTGATCTGCAGGTGTATCCCACCATCACATCCACCAATGCCTGTCTGATGGAACAGGCCCGTCAATCCCCTCACTGGTCTGTCGTTGTAGCCGGAGCTCAGTCGATGGGGCGGGGCCGAAGAGGACGGAGCTTTTTTTCTCCCGCAGATTCCGGCGTCTATCTTAGTGTTTTATTAAAACAGAATATCGCATATACAGACGCCGGACTCCTTACCACTGCTGCCGCAATCGCTGCCTGCCGTGCCATAGAATCATGTACCCAGGCACAGGCACAGATCAAATGGGTAAACGATGTATTTGTCAAAGGGCGCAAGGTCTGCGGCATTCTCACGGAAGCATCCGTGAACTACGAAACCGGAACTCCGGATTATGTGGTGGTCGGAATCGGACTCAATGTCTATACGCCGGACGAAGGATTTCCCGAAGAGCTGACAGGGATTGCAGGATCCATCACAGAAAAAAGACAGAGGAATCTCCGTTCCCGCCTGGCATCTGCCTTCCTGCTCGCCTTCTATGATATCTGCCGGAATCTCAAATCACCGGATCTGCATGAGGAATATGCGCACAGATGCTTCATCCTGGGAAAACCTGTATTTGTTTTAAAAAAA
Source organism: Blautia sp. (assembly GCA_017515325.1). GTDB lineage: Bacteria > Bacillota > Clostridia > Lachnospirales > Lachnospiraceae > Blautia_A. The sequence goes on along the minus strand of JAFWGA010000045.1, from coordinate 29,314 downwards.
GAAGAGAAAATCCCTGCTGAAGCCATAGGCATCCTGGAAAATTACAATTTACTGGTACGCTACGCGGACGGACGGGAAGAAGCCCTGACCGGAGGTGAAATCAGCATCAGGCCGGTATAGCATGATCCTGCTGCAGTTCACATTGCCCGGGCGGCAAATTCGTCATACGCAGACATTGCGTCACCTTAGGCCCGTTCAGAAGGAGGAAAAGAACAACGATGAAACACGCACTCAGCACCAGGGACCTCGTTCATATCGCATTGGGAGCCGTTCTGACCGCGATCTGTTCCTGGATCAGCATCCCAACTGTGGTTCCCTTTACCATGCAGACCTTCGCTGTATTCTGTGTCCTGCATACACTGGGAGGGAAAAAAGGAACTCTCTCCATCATCCTTTATATCCTGTTGGGAGCCATCGGTGTCCCCGTTTTTTCCGGCTTTTCCGGCGGTCCCGGCGTTCTCCTTGGTTCAACCGGCGGCTATATTATCGGCTTCATCTTTATGGGGTTACTATACTGGATGGCAGAAACACTGTTTGGGGCAAAGCTCTATACAGCGATTGTCTCCATGGTCGGGGGACTGATCCTGTGCTATGCTTTTGGAACTGCATGGTTTATGGTGGTCTACGCCGGAAAGTCAGGGCCCGTTGGTCTGACCACGGTTTTGTCATGGTGTGTCCTGCCCTTTATCGTTCCAGACCTGATCAAGCTCGCCCTTGCTGTAACGGTAGCCTCAAGAGTAAAGACAGCGGCAAAAGCCTTAGCGTGAAGAAGGAATCCCGTTCCTCACCAGCCCTTCCCGAACCCGCAGTTCGGGAAGCTGCAGACCGGGCAGTTCAGACATAGTCCGCCTTCTCCAAGGCTGGCCAGCTCCTCCCCGGTCACCCTGTCATCTGCCATCACCCGCGGCAGCACCAGGTCAAAGATGGTTCTCTTTGCGTACATGACGCAGCCCGGCAGTCCCATGATTGTCACCGTTCTGGGGCACGGCCCTTCCTTTACCTCATAGTAAGCCAGCAGAAACATAGCTCCCGGCAGCACCGGGGCTCCATAGGAGACGATTTCGGCTCCCGTATTCTTAATCGCCAAGGGTGTCTTGTCATCCGGATCCACACTCATCCCGCCTGTACAGCAGACAATATCCGCCCCGGCTTCAATCATTCTCATGACAGCCGCTGTCACCTGCCTGTCATCATCATTCCAGGTTTCATGGCCCACGATCTGCGTATCAAAGGCTCCTATCTTCTCCTCGATTACCGGAGTAAAGGTATCCTTGATCCTGCCGTAATAAACCTCGTTGCCGGTTGTCACGATCCCAACCTTCTTATGCTTAAAGGGCAGCAGGCGGAAAACAGGTCTCCCCTCCGTTGCCGAAAGGCAGGCGCGGGAAGCAGCTCTCATCTTCTCCTCCTCGATCACAAGGGGGATGATCCGGGTTCCCGCCAGCTTGTCCCCTTTCTTCACCGGAAAATTGCCATGACGGGAGGCAATCATCATCTGCCCAAAGCCATTGACAGCCTTGATCCCCGCTGCATTCACCTTCAAAAGCCCATCGCAGGTCGCCAGCAGCTCGATCTTTCCTTCTTTCACCTCTGACCGCTCCATGTTTTCGTTCAGGCATAACCTGCAGAGAATCTCTGCCGCCTCGTTTTCATGGAGAATCCCCTCCTTCTTCTCCCAGACATAGAGCTGGTCTTTCCCTACACTCAAAAGGACAGGGATATCCTCCTTTGTCACGATATGCCCCTTACGAAAGACGGCGTCCTTTGTCACCCCCTTAATAATCTGTGTGATATCATGACACAACACTGCGCCTTCTGCATCTACGGTCTGTATCAGCTTCATCCTTTATCCATCCTTTTCGTGTTTAGGCCCTGTAATTAAATTCCTCCGCCCTCTGACTTGTCTTCGCAAGCATCTGCCGCGTTGTCATCAGTTGGCGATGTTACTTTTCCTCATCATAAAGAAAATCCCCTCATGAAGTCGGGTCATGAGAGGACATCTTCAGGTAGAATCTTTTTTCACCCACCCAGGTAGGCTTCCTTCACCCTCGAGTCGTTCAGCAGGTTTTCACTGGTATCCGCCAGATACAGCTGGCCTGTCTCGATCACATAGCCCCGCCCGGCGATCTTGAGCGCCTTACGGGCATTCTGCTCCACCAGCAGGATTGTCGTTCCTGTCTTGCTGATGTGGCTGATGGTATCAAACACAGTATCCACCAGGATCGGCGACAGGCCCATGGAGGGTTCATCCAGAAGCAGCAGCCTGGGACGGCTCATCAGAGCGCGGCCGATAGCCAGCATCTGCTGCTCACCACCGGAAAGACTGCCGGCAAGCTGCTTTTTTCTTTCCTCGAGCCGCGGAAAAAGGCTGTAGACCTTTTCCAGATCCTCCCTAACACTGGTCTGATCCTTCCTGCGCACATAGGAGCCCAGCAGGAGATTGTCCTGTACCGAAGTCCGGGCAAAAACCTTTCGTCCCTCCGGTACCATGGTCATGCCCAGATTCACGATATCCTTGACATCGGTCTTCGTCAGATCCTCTCCCATAAAACGCACTGTACCGCTGTAAGGAAGCTGATGCATGATGGCCGTCAGCAGAGTCGTCTTCCCCGCGCCGTTCGCACCGATCAGGGAAACGATCTCTCCCTCGCTCACATCAATACTAATGCCCTGCAGCGCGTGGATCTTTCCATAATAGACGTTCAGATCTCTGACTTCAAGCATAGCCATGACATACATCCTCCTTGCCCAGATAGCTTTCGATGACGATCGGATTGTCACAGATCTCCCTGGGAAGCCCCTCTGCGATTTTCTGTCCATGATCGAACACCACGATACGCTCAGCGATATTCATGACCATCCGCATGGCATGCTCGATCAGGATGATGGTATACTTATCCTCCTTCAGACGGCGGATGATTTCCATCAGTTCTTCCTTCTCCCTCGGGTTCATGCCGGCTGCAGGCTCATCCAGCAGGATCAGGCTCGGTTCCGTAGCCAGGGCACGGGCAATCTCCAGCTTGCGCTGCATCCCATAGGGCAGATTTTTGGCCTTCCAGTTACGCTTGTCATAGATCCCCACATAATCCAGGCATTTCCTGACAGCTTCCTCCGCCTCCGCCTCTTCCTTCTTCTGCCTGCCGGAATGGATCAGAGCATCAAAGAGCCCGGTATTTCTGCGGCAGTGGCGGGCAATGACAATATTGTCCGCCACTGTCATATTGCCGAAAAGGCGGATGTTCTGGAAGGTGCGGGCCATCCCCATCGAGGTGATTTTCTCAGGGCTTATCCTGGTAATATCCTTACCCCTGAAAATAACCCTCCCGGAGGTTGCCGGAGTGATGCCCGTGATGACGTTGTAGAAGGTCGTCTTGCCGGACCCATTGGGGCCGATCACCGCAACGATCTCTCCCTCATCGATATGAAAATCGATCTCATGATTTGCCATCAGGCCTCCGAAGGCTTTTACGATTTTCTGTGTTTCCAGCAGCATGGCTACGCCTCCTCTTCCTCTGCTTCCACGTCCTTTTTGCCCCAGAAGCCCTGTGGACGGACGCGCATCATGACAACCAGCAGGATGCCATACAGGATGGTCCATGGATCAAAGCTCATGGAGAACATATCCTTGATGGAGTGCAGAAACTCCGGCAGGATAGTAAGCAGGGCGGCACCGAGTATGACGCCCTTGATGCTCATCCGTCCGCCGATCACGACAAAGGTAAGGATCTGGATGGACTTTGCCGATGAGAAAAGCTCAGGAGAAACCATGGTGGCAAAGGCAGCCTGTACACTGCCGGCCATGGCACAGATGGTGGCAGAGATCATCATCGCCAGGACCTTGAAATACTTAATATTGATGCCCATTGCCCGTGCCGCAATCTCATCCTCACGGATGGCATGGAAGGCATACCCGGTCCGCGACCGCTCCACGCGCCAGGTGAAATAGCTGACCGCAGAAACCATGAGAAACAGGAGGATCATATACCCTCCCTTATTGGTCGCCGCAATCTTGGTGATCTTTGTGCCAAAGACCAGGGGAGACTGGATTCCCGCCAGTCCGCCGTTCCCGCCCAGCGCAGGGGTATTGATACAGATGTACCGGAAGATCTCACAGAAAGCATACGTGATCACGATCAGAAACTGCCCCTTGACACGCAGAGAGGATAAAGCCAGCGGCACAGCGGCGAGAGCGGCCGCGATCATTCCGACAGGAATCGATACCCAAAAGTTCAGTCCTGTATACTTAAGCAGACAGGCCGTGGTGTATGCCCCGATCCCGAAAAAGACCGCATGACCCAGGGAGGTCTGGCCAAGATAGCCAGAGATAAAGTTCAGGCCAAGGGCAAGTACCGCATTCAGCAGGCAATTGACGATGACATGCTGGAAATAGGTAGGAACCGCATTCTTGATGGTATTGTTGATATAGCAGACAACCAGGATCAGCACAAGGCTCACAAAGAAGGTTGCCGTGCCGTTCAGGCCGAAAAACCAGTCCGTCTTATGGGCGGACGCCTTCTTCTTACTTTCCATTGTCTGCCTCCTACACCTTTTCCTCAAACCGATACCCCATCAGGCCGGATGGCCTGATCAGAAGCACCAGGATCATAACCATAAAGCCAATCGCATCCTTGTAGCCGGTGGAAATATAGCCGGCTGTCAGATTTTCGACGATGCCGAGGATAATCCCTCCCACCAAAGAGCCGGCTATGGAGCCGATACCGCCCAGGATAGCGCAGGACCATCCCTTCAGGCCGGCCAGAGCCCCCATCATGGGGTTGATATAGTAGAGCATCCCGATAAAGAAGCCTGCCGCAGCGCCAAGGGCCCCGCTGATGGCAAATGTAATCTTGATCAGGCTTTCCGCATTGACACCCATCAGACGAAGGGTCTGCATATCCTGTGAAGCTGCCAGCATAGCCTTTCCCGTCAATGTCTTTTTCATAAAGAGTTCAAGAAGGCTCATGATCACAACGGCAGAAAACAGAACGATCAGATGGACAGAGCTGATCGTGATCTTTTTATCTCCGATACTGACAAGCGTGATCAGCTCCTGGTTCACCAGTACGGGATAGGCCTTGGGGTTGGGGCTGAATCCCGCGCTGGCGCTGTAGCGGATTGTCTGGGACAGGCCGAGCGCCGTGATGAAGCCGGTTGCAGCCAGCACACCTTTTTTGCGGAGAGGACGATACCCGATTTCATCTACCGCCATCGCGATGAAAGCTCCCAGCACCATGGAAAGAAGCAGCGACGGTATGATGGGAAGATGGGCATAGGTTGTGATCAGCCATCCCGCATAAGCGCCGAGCATATAAATCTCACCGTGGGTCCAGTTGATGATGCCTACAATACCAAATACAGTCGTCCAGCCGATTGCGATCAGGGAATAGATCCCGCCCTGGGCAAGGCCGTTGATGACCTGCTGCAGGAAATCAACCATTCAGTATTCACCACCGTTCCATTTTTGAAATTGGAAGGGGGACGCTGACGAGTGCGTCCCCCTTTATCCTATAAAATCACTGTTGCCTGGTAACTGCAAAGCACAAAGTGCCAAGGAGTTACGCTATCTTTTTATTCTTCCGTATAGAGTACATACTGGCCGTCCTGGACAGTGAGGGTCAGATAATCACGCACCCAGTCGCCATTTTCATCGAAATTGACATGGCCGGTCACGCCATCATACTCAGTCAGCTGAAGAGCCTCTATCATGGTCTCACGGGTCAGCTCGCCGTCATTGGCTTCCATGGCGCGGGCAGCCGCGTCTGCGATCACATACATCTGGTCATAGGCCAGAGCAGAGAAATGATCCGGCGTCTCATCAAAGCGGTCCTGATATTTCTGGACGTATTCCTGTACCTTCTTGTCAGGATTGGAAGCGATAAACACGCCGCAGGCAAAAAGGCCTTCTGCGTATTCACCGGCAATATCGATGACATTCTGGTTATAAAGGCCAGGCTGTCCCATGATGTGGGCGGCAATATCCATCTGACGGGCCTGCTTGACTATGGTAGCGCCATCGGTGGTGGTTCCGCAAAGAGCGATGCAGTCCGGAGCCAGGGAAGCAACCTTGGTCAGGATTGCGGAGAAATCCTGGTCCGTATCCTGATATTCGATGGTATCCAGCACCTCGCCGCCATCTGCCTGGAACTGTTCTACAAAAGAATTCTTCAGGCCGATACCGAAATCATTGTTGGGATACAGAGCGACAGCAGTCTTATCTCCCATTCCCGCAAAGACCTTGGCAATCTGCGGACCCACCTGGGCGTCCTGAACCGCCATCCGGAAGAAATAGGGAGAAAGGCCGGTCAGGGAAGCCGCACTGGAGGAGACAACCATCTGTGCCAGCTCACTGTCACCCGTGATGGGCAGCATGACTGCCGTACAGGATGTCAGACAGGAACCGCCCAGAACCATCACATCCTCATCATCCACAAATTTCTGGGTACCGGCAGCCGCAGTCTGAGGATCGCCGGTATCATCATAGGTTACGAGCTCGATCTGTGCGCCGTAAACGCCGCCGGCCGCATTAATCTCGTCCATGGCCAGACGATAGCCGTTTTCCTGCTTAACGCCGTAGGTGGCATTATTTCCTGAAAGGGGAGCTACAAGCGCAACCTTGATCGTATCTGACTGGGCTGTCACATCTGCCGACACGCCAGAGGCAAAGGCAGAAGCTGTCATCAAAGCAGCAAGCAACAGGGCGAAGTACTTCTTCATTTTTCTTTTCCTCCAAATAAACTTTTCCTGTTTTTTCCTTTTTGTTTCTGAAATAGATCTGTCTCCCGACAGAGTGTTTTTACAACTCATGTATTGTACCATATTCCCACAAAGCCTGTAAATCGAAAATCTGCTTTTTTGTCCGTTTGTCTCATATGCGCACGAATTTACCGGGGAATCATAAATTGACCTTTTTTTCAAAACATGCTACCTTATATTCCAGCGTAACTGCTCAGCTCTTTGCGCTTCGCAGATTTATTCCAGCTATTGTTCAGTCGAAGGTTTCCATACAGTCACAGGAGAAGTCCAATCATGAAAAACACTCGTTCCCAATCGATGATAACTGATCTTACCAGCGGGAGTGTGACCCGCCAGCTGCTCCTCTTTGCCATGCCTCTTTTTGTGGCCAACGCCCTCCAGGCCGTCTACAACCTGGTGGACATGGTGGTCGTCGGCCAGGTTATCGGCGGGCCCGGCATGTCCGCCGTCTCCATCGGCGGCGATGTGCTCCACCTGCTCACCTTCCTGGCCATGGGCTTTTCCTCTGCCGGCCAGGTCATCATAGCCCAGTTTGTAGGGGCAAAAAAAAGTGAGCCTGTCCGTCGGCTCATCGGCACCATGTTTACCTTCCTCCTGGGAATCTCCATTCTGATTTCCCTTCTGTGCACCTTCATCCGTCATCCCATCCTGGACTGGCTGAATACGCCCGCCGAATCCTACGCCTTCACCATGGACTACATGATGACCTGTGTGGTGGGCCTGCCCTTTATCTACGGCTATAACATTGTTTCCGCCATCCTTCGCGGTATGGGAGATTCCCGCCGGCCTTTCATTTTCATCGCCATTGCGGCGGTCCTCAACATGGTGCTGGATATCCTTTTTGTCGGTTTCCTCGGCCTGGAGGTTTTCGGTGCCGCCCTCGCCACAGTGATCGGACAGGGAGTCAGCTTTATCATTTCCCTGATCTATCTCTACCGGAATCGGGAAAGCTTCGGCTTTGATTTTCGCCTGTCCAGCTTCCGGATCGACACAGATATCCTCAGGCCCCTGCTCTCCCTCGGCATCCCCATGGCCATCCAGTCTGCCGCCATCAATATCTCAAAGATCGTACTGATGGCCTGGATCAATCAGGAGGGCGTCATCTATTCCGCTCTGTCCGGTATCTACAACAAGACGGGAATGATGATAGGAATCGTTTCCAATTCCTTCACCACTGCCGGCAGCTCTATGGTAGGCCAGACGCTGGGAGCCAAACGGTATGACAGGGTTCCCAGAATCCTGGGTGTTGTCCTGGGCATCGGCCTGGGCATATCCACGGTCGCCTCCATCCTGCTGCTTGCCTTCCCCCAGGCCATCTGCGAAATCTTTACCAACGATGCAGCGGTCCTGGCGGAGTCTTCCCTGATCATCGTCCCTATGGTTCTGAATTTTTATGGTGCCGCCACCCGTTCCGGTGCCTTCTCCATCATCAACGGCTCAGGAAACTCCAGGCTTAATCTCCTGGTCGCCATCATCGATGGCGTGATCGGGCGGGTTGGTATGGCCGCCTTGCTGGGCTTCGCCTTCTCTATGGGCAGCCAGGGCTTCTGGTATGGCGATGCCCTGGCCGGTTTCATGCCCTTCATCATCGGCGGCAGCTTCTATCTTTCCGGACGGTGGAAAATCAGATCGTAGTTCTATCGCACATAAAGGTGTGTGATGTTGGAGCGTTCGCCAGATGTTCACACATCCGGACCTGCAGGCAGGTCTGGATGCGCGGCCGCCTGGCTCACTGCTTCTTTCATACTTTTGATGTATGCCCCTACCGGCTCGGCCGATTCCTTACCGTACTGCTCCATCAGCTTGATGATCGCAGATCCTACGATGACGCCGTCTGCCACTGCGGCCATTTTTTTCGCCTGGTCCGGTGTCGAGATACCAAAGCCGACAGCCACCGGGACGCTGGTATTCTCCCGGATCACCTGCACAATAGCGGAAAGGTCGGTTGTGATCCGGCTCCTCACACCGGTCACGCCCAGGCTGGAGACCAGGTAAATAAATCCTTCCGCCTCCCGGGCAATCATCCCGATCCGGTCCTCGGAGGTCGGAGCGATCATAGAGATCAGATCTACCCCCTGTTCCCTGCACAGGGGTAGGAATTCCCCCTTCTCCTCAAAAGGAAGATCCGGCAGAATCAGACCGTCTATCCCCAGCTCCCGGCAGGTTGAGATAAAGCCTGCTGCCCCGTAGGAAAATACCACGTTGGCATAGGTCATAAAGACCATGGGAACGGTGATATCCCTGCGCATGTCCCGCACGAATTCAAAAATCTGATCCGTTTTGATCCCGCCCGACAGGGCTCGGATGTTGGCCGCCTGTATCACCGGTCCCTCCGCCGTAGGATCGGAAAAGGGAATTCCCAGCTCGATCAGGTCTGCCCCGTTTGCCACGGCAGCCCGGACCAGGGCAGCGGTTGTCTCCAGATCCGGATCCCCGCAGGTGATAAAGGGAATGAATGCCTTGCCCTTTCTGAAGGCTTCTTTTATTTTACTCATGGATATCCTCCCCTCTATAGCGGGCAATCGCCGCACAGTCCTTATCTCCCCGTCCGGATATCGTAATCACTATGATCTTATCCTCTGACATGGCAGGAGCAAGCTTCATGGCGTAGGAAACAGCGTGAGCCGATTCGATCGCCGGGATGATCCCCTCCATTCTGGCCAGATATTCAAAGGCATTGACTGCCTCATCGTCTGTCACCGGGACATACTCAGCCCTGCCAATATCATGAAGATACGCGTGCTCCGGCCCTACTCCGGGATAGTCAAGGCCTGCCGAGATCGAATATACAGGAGCGATCTGCCCGTCCTCATCCTGACAGAAGTAGGATTTCATGCCATGGAAAATGCCCACCCTTCCGGTAGCGATGGTCGCGGCTGTTTCAAAGGTATCGACTCCCCTGCCTGCCGCCTCACATCCGATCAGCCTGACGCTCTCGTCCCCGATAAAATGGTAAAAGCTGCCGATGGCGTTGGAGCCTCCCCCCACACAGGCAATCACGGCGTCCGGAAGCCTTCCCTCCTTCTTCAGCATCTCTTCCCTGATCTCCCTGGAGATAACAGCCTGAAAATCCCGGACGATGGTGGGGAAGGGGTGGGGTCCCATGACTGAGCCCAGGCAGTAATGCGTGTCACTGATCCGGGAGGTCCATTCTCTCATGGCCTCAGACACCGCATCCTTAAGGGTGCCGGTTCCTGTCGCAACCGGAATCACCTCCGCGCCAAGCAGGCGCATCCTGTACACGTTGAGAGCCTGGCGGACCGTATCCTCCACCCCCATAAAGACGACACATTCCATGTCAAGCAGTGCGGCAGCCGTGGCCGTGGCCACGCCATGCTGGCCGGCCCCCGTCTCCGCAATCAGGCGGGTCTTTCCCATCTTTTTCGCCAGGAGCGCCTGGCCCAAAACATTGTTGATCTTGTGCGCTCCGGTATGGTTTAAGTCTTCCCGTTTCAGATAGATTTTGGCTCCGCCCAGATCCCTGGTCATCTTCCTGGCAAAGTACAGACGGGATGGCCGTCCCGCGTATTCATTCAAAAGCTCAGTAAGCTCACGGTTGAAATCCGGGTCCTGTTTATAATGGTTGTAAGCCTCCTCCAGTTCTATGACGGCATTCATCAGGGTTTCCGGTATATACTGCCCTCCATGAATGCCAAATCTTCCCTGACTCATTTTTTCTTCCCTCCTCACTCCGGTCTGTTGCTGACCTCAATCAGTTTTTCCAGTGTCTGGGCTGCCTTGCCGGAATCGATCAGCTCAGCGGCCAGAGCCACTCCCTCCTTCATGGTCTGGGCCTTCCCGCCGATATACAGGGATGCTCCGGCATTCAGAAGAACGGCATTTCTTTTCGGCCCCTTCTCCCCTGCCAGAATGGCTCTGGTGATCGCTGCGTTCTCCTGTGGCGTGCCCCCCTTAAGCTCATCCTTGCTGCAGCTGGTAAAGCCAAAGTCTTCCGGCCGGATCACAGTCGACCGAAACCATCCGTCACGGATCTCGCAGACCTTGGTCGGGGCGCTCATGGAAATCTCGTCAAGCTTATCCAGGCCGTATACCACCATGCCCCTTTTTACGCCAAGGCTCACCAGAACCTGTGCCAACGGCTCTACCAGATAATCATCATAGACACCGAGAAGCTGCATGGAAGGGGTTCCCGGATTGGTCAGAGGACCTAAAATATTAAAGACCGTGCGAAACCCGAGTTCTCTGCGGATGGCTCCAACATATTTCATAGAGGTATGGTACTTCTGGGCAAAGAAAAAACACATACCCACTTCCCTCAAAAGCTCCCGGCATCTGTCCGGGCTCTGCTGGATATTCACCCCCAGGGCTTCCAGACAGTCCGCCGTTCCACACTGGGATGAAGCCGCCCTGTTTCCGTGCTTGGCCACCTTTACCCCTCCTGCCGCGGCCACAAGGGCAGAGGTGGTGGAGATATTGAAGCTTTGGGCGTTATCCCCTCCCGTCCCCACGATCTCAAACAACTCCATGTCTGTCTCAACCCGGATCGCATGCGAACGCATGGCCGCCGCACATCCCGCAATCTCATCCCTTGTCTCGGCCCTGGCGCTCTTTGTCGACAGAGCTGCTAAAAATGCCGCATTCTGAGTCGGTGTGGTCTCCCCGCTCATGATCTCATTCATAACGGTATAGGCTTCATCATAAGTCAGGTCCTCTTTGTTTACGATCTTCACGATAGCTTCTTTGATCATAGCTTCCTTCCTCCTTAGACGGGAGAGGCTGACATCTCCCCCAAACAAAAAAACTCCTTCGGCATTGATATCTTCTGCCAAAGGAGGATTATGCGGCAACCCTGTCGCAAAAAAAGTCCTTGGCAGAATTATGCTTTCTGTCAAGGACGAATAGATGAACTCAACCTATCCGCGGTGCCACCTTGAATTCACGGCAAAAACCGCGCACTTAGCAGGATACCAGCATATCCCCGGCAGATAACGCCTGCCTGCAGCGTCGCAGAATACACAGAACCCCTTCTTCCGCGCCCTCGAAAGTCCATTCGGTGAAGTATATCACACTGCGATCCCACCATCCGCAGCTCTCTGGAGTGACAGGGAAACCACTTACTCACTCTTTCTCAACGGTTTACTTTAATGCATTAAATTAATACCACACTGAATTCCGCTTGTCAATAGCTTTTTGAAGCTTTTTAATATATCAGTTTTACATACCCGTCATAATCGGCGGGTGTGATCTCCCTTCCGTCTGGCGATTCAAAAATAATATTCAGATATCCGTCAAACATGATATCGTATTCCGCGGCAACATTTCCCGCCCCGATCCATCCGGTATACTGAAGATATCCCTGCGATGTCGGACTTTCCATCAGGCCGAAATAGACATTTAACGTGGGATTCGAGAAGACAACCTTGGCGCCTTCCGGCACTTTAAAAGCCTTTTTGCATCGAATACGCCCGGGGTAATCTATCTTTGCGGAATAAGCATAGGAGCCCTGTTCCATACCCGAGGGAGCGATTTCCAGGAATCCGTCTGTTACGGCTGTATAAGCCTGCCTTACTTCATCCAGAAGGATCCGGAACTCTTTCGCGCTGATGGTGACCTCGTCCGGTGAGCCCGAGGCAAGGGTAAGCCCTGGATTCGATGGAACTGCGACCTTTTCCCAGGGCGACCACCGGTAATCTTCGAGGGTCTGGTAATAGCCATAACGATAATACATAGAAGTTCCCCTGCCGTCCAGTCCCATGCAGAGCTGGATCTGGCCGTGCCGGGATGAATAGGAAAAACCGGTCGTGATAAGGATACAGGATTTTCCGGCCAGCGGATTGTTGGCCATCACCGTAGCATCACAGTCCATATCAATCTGATAAATACTGTTTTTGGGGGCATTATTAAAGTCCGAGAATATGTATCTGTCATCCACCATATACTGCGGATTCAGGGTTCCCGTATCCTCGGCTGTCGGATTTCCGTCGTCATCGACATACCTGCAGATCATCTTTTTCCGTATGGCGATATTGGAGGAGCTCAGGGACAGATCATCGGATAACCTGTGCCATCTCGTCCATACACCGCCGTTTGACGACCTGAAATAGACCAGTGAGGGTTCCGGCGAGGATGGAGAAGAAGGATTGATGGATACAAAGGTCTGCGTCTTCATCGTCTCCGACGGACCAACAGTGGAGAGGATTCCTTCCAGATAACCCGTCATTGATCGGAACTCGGAATAATAACCTGCCCCTGAGGAAATGCCATTCCCATAAGGAGTGTTTTCTATGGTGTCGGCAGCGCTGATGTGATAGACCGAATTTAAGGGCGCGTCATCAGCATTTGTAAAATCCGGGGCAGCCTCCTGCATTTGGGCTTCAGGATAGTATTCCTTCTCCAGCTCGGCCAGCTCTGTCTGCAAAAGAGCAATCTCCTCTTTGATCTGAGTCAGTCGCTCTGCTACATCTATGTCAGCTGCCAAAACAGGGGTGATCCCCAAAATAAAGACAATCGCCAGGGCTCCCACGACAATTTTGAGCTTCAACTGATTTCCTCCTTATGTGCACGAATTTACGATACGATGCGTCTGTCTGCCGCGTCCCCTGTCCCTACACAATTACGAGAATTTTACCACAATACATCCATCGATATACTTGATCGAACCATTATCAGGATAGGATGGCATAACCGCCACGATCGGGGATTTCAGAAACGGCTCGGACGAAGCAACTATAGGATTGAAGCCGGTCCAGAAAGCCATATTGTTTTTCCATTCATAATTATTGATGAGGGTGGAAAAATTATAAGGCAAAAGCTCTATCGATTTAAACCAAGGGTCTGCCCCGGCCAGGGAAACCTCATGTTTTTTGCTGGCGTTAATGTATACGACAGGGGTCTCGTCTGTGTATTGCTTGACGGATCGAATGCGGGCGGCCAACGTAGTATAATAGCTGATCACCTGGGATTGCAGGACATCCGCTTTTAAATAGCACAGATTGCTGAAGCGGATATTCATAAAGAGCAGTAATGAGATCAAAACGATCATACTTTTCTTCAGGATCCGGATCAATCTATGACTGATTTTGACCTTTTCATATAGCCAGACAGCCAATAAAAAAGTAAAGACTTCCCCGAATGTCATCAGACTGTGAATCCCGTTGATATTCACTATCACAAAAATCAGGTATGCCGCCAAAGGGTAAAGGGCAAGAAGAATGGACAGTTCAAGACCCTTCAGAATATTCTCCCGATATACCTTGACCAGGAACATAACGGCAAGAATAAGGCAAACTGCAATGATGGCCATATGCAGATATCGGGAAGTGAAAGGAAACATATTTTCAGCACTGCCTGCCGTAGGGAAAAAGAACTCCTTGTAGGCTTTGGCCATCCTTGACAGATAACCGGACAGATCCGTCATTCCCATCGTGTCCAAACCTCTGTGATCAGCGATCAGGCTTATCCCCTGCTGTTTCAGGAAAAACCGATTCAGACCAAGATACAGCAAAAGGGAAGCCAGGGCAAGCAAAAGGGCTGTGACGGCTTTTTTCAAAAAATCGCTGAACCGACATTCTGACTGCGAAACATCACGGATCAACAAGAGCACCATTACGCTGACACAACAAGGCAGGTTAGCCTGGTAGACTCCTGTCGAGAAGCATAACAGTGCAATGCATGCTGCCATCGAAAGGATAGATTTCCTTCTGTCATAGATCGATATCCCCCAAACCCCCAGCAATAATCCGAAATAATAGTAAGGCGCGGTAAACATATAACCGAAGACACTGGTAACAGAGGGAAAGGTGACAAAAATACCGGTGACAAGAATCCCAATGAAAGGATCGGTAAAATCCATCATCCTGTAGACCAGAAAAAGGATAAGACCGATACACACAATCGTAGTCATGCCATTAATCAGAGGAATACTATATAAATACCCCCCCGTCAGTTTTCGGTAGCTATCTCCCATCAGAGCAAGGGCCCATCTGCCGATGTCATAGGTGACCCCTACCCCGTTGAAGGCAGAAGTGTCATCATGATAGGAAAATTTGTTAAAAAGCGCCATTCCATGAGCCAGAATCCCCCAGAAAACCGCGCTGGAAACAATCACAAACAAACGGCTGCGAAACGGGTTGTTTTTAAAATCCATAGTATACCCTCTTTTGGTAAACGTTACCCTCTTTGAATCCTGCTCTCAGCGAATGGCAAGGGTTCTGTGGCAGACCCCTTAGCTTTCTCGTTCCTGAACCTGCTGTTTTTCAGAGAAAGTATAAGATTCACCCCCATCGTTGTCAAGGCAATTTGGGATGCCCCTCCTTCCCCTTTCCCTCTGCTTCAGCATGCGAAATGCTCTGGGCGTCATCCCAAATCGCCGTCTGAACTGCAGATTGAAATAAGAAATATTGTCAAAGCCATGATCCATAGCTACTTCCATCACAGGCTGGCTGGAGTTTTCCAAAGCCTCTGCCGCCTTCTGGATACGGAAAAGATTAATATACTGTACGCATGTCATTCCGGCTTTTTTCTTAAAAAGGCTCATGAAATAGCTTTCCGAGAAGCCGCTGACCCTGGCAAGCTCTGAGATGGTAAGATGCTCCCGATAATGCTCGCTGATAAAGCGCAGGGCTTTGTGAAACTGCTGGTAATTCTCCTGCTCTGCCTTACTGGTCTTCAGATCCGTGATATGACCGGAGGAAAAAAGCAGGTAAAGAATATGAAGCAAAAGCTCCTTGAGCGCCAGCTCATAATAGGCTTTTTTTTCATGAAAGCAGGCAAAAGCCTCCAGAAAAGTGCCGCACAGCTTTTCATATCCCATGTCCCCCCGGCAGAGCCTTGCCGGCATATGAAGCTGTCCCTGCAGAAGAGGTCTTACGTAGCGGGACGCAGAAAGATCCGGCTGGGAAGCGCCAAGAAAATCCAGATGAAAAACCAGGCTGTCGGATACCATACCCTGGCCAGGGATTTCCATGGCAGAATGCAGGATATAGGGAGGTACCAGAATCAGATCCCCCTCCCTGGCCTGGAAAGACTGCTGCCCGACTCTGTAATTGGAAATCCCTTCCCTGATCAGAGTAATCTCCATCTCCTCATGCCAATGAAGGGACAATTCGGTATAGGTATCCGGGACAAGGCAATGATAGCTTCCCACCGGCAGAAAAATATCCCCATGCCTGGCCTGTTCCTTCTGCTCCCATATCGCTGATAAAATCGTTTCTTCTTTCATTTCATAGTTTTGTGTTAGAAAATAATCCAATTGTGTAAGAAATAATAGGTTCCAAGTAGTATTCTATCATCAGAAAAAGCAAAGAGCAATCACTTCCACAGTTTACAGATAGAGATTAAGGAGAAAAAAATGTCAGCAGCATGGTTAAAGGATACTGTCTTTTACGAGATTTACCCTCAGTCCTTTTATGACACAAACGGAGACGGGATCGGAGATATCAAAGGAATCATCGAAAAGCTGGACTATATCAAGGATCTGGGCTGCAACGCTCTGTGGATCAATCCCTGCTTCGATTCGCCCTTCAAGGATGCCGGCTATGATGTCCGGGACTACAAGAAGGTCGCCGACCGGTACGGGACCAACGAAGACCTCTACCGCCTGTTTGAAGAAGCCCACAAAAAGGGCATCCGGGTTCTGCTGGATCTGGTTCCCGGACATACCTCCGAGGAACACGAATGGTTCCGGCAAAGCCAGAAGGCGGAGAAAAACGAATATTCCGACCGCTATATCTGGACTACCTTCTGCTTTGAGGGAGCCGAAGGCTTCCCCTATGTCGGTGGCGAGAGCGAGCGCAGCGCCACCTATATGCTGAACTTTTTCAAATGCCAGCCGGCCCTGAACTATGGCTTCCGTCAGGTGACAAAGCACTGGCAGCTGCCGATCCATCACCCTGCCGCCCTCGCAACCCGTGAGGCCATGAAGGATGTCATGAGGTTCTGGCTCAGCCATGGCTGCGATGGTTTCCGGGTAGATATGGCTGCCTCCCTGGTCAAGAATGACGACGAGAAAAAGAGCGGTACCAGCGCGGTCTGGCTGGATATCCGCCGGATGCTGGATCTGGAATTCCCGGATGCTGCCATGGTAGCGGAATGGAGCAATCCTCCCCTTGCCCTTCGGGCAGGCTATGACATGGATTTCTACCTCAATGAGAGAGGGAACGGATACTCCACCCTTTTCCGTGATTATGAGAACCACCAGGGAGAGGACCACAGCTACTTTAAGAAGGATGCCGGCGGAAATATCAACCGTTTCCTCGACCAGTATCTGCAGTGGTACCAGGATACAAAGGATATCGGCTATATTTCCCTGCTGTCCTGCAATCACGATACCCTCCGCCCCCGCTACAATATGGATGAATCCGAGCTGAAGCTGGCCTATGCCTTCCTCTATACCCTCCCGGGCGTGCCCTTCCTCTACTACGGGGATGAAATCGGCATGAGATACCAGAACATCCCTACCAAGGAAGGCGGCTATTTCCGTACCGGTTCCCGGACACCCATGCAGTGGGACAGGAGCGCAAACCTCGGTTTTTCCACTGGCTGCGCCGAAGACCTCTACCTGCCCGTAGACGATGCCGAGGATGCGCCGACCGTTGCTTCCCAGGAGGCGGATCCGGATTCCCTTTACCATACGGTTAAGGAAATCCTGGCTCTTCGTCACAGTCAGGAGGATCTGCAGGCAGACGCCCCCTTCCGGGTGATCTGCAGCGAACCCGGAAAGCCCTTCGTCTATCAGCGTGGCAGTCTCCTGCTGGCTGTCAATCCGGACAGCGCCTCCAAGACGGTCAAGGCCGCCTTTACTCAAAACCGCATTCTTTACCAGATCGGGTCTGCTTCCTGCAAAGAAGGCAGCCTGACCCTGGCCGGACAGTCTTTTGTTGTCCTGAAATAACGTCTCATCCCGCGCAGACTGCGGCTGGTGAACAGACCACCGGACAGGCATCCGTCAGAGAGAAAAAGCGGGCTTTTTGCACCGGAATCATACGTTTGACGATAGTCTGACGACAAAAAAGACCTTCGGTAATCCCCGAAGGTCTTTTTCTATGGCGAATTATTTCTCAATATAAAAGCAGGATATTGGCCGGTGCCACGCCCAGTTTTTCCGGGAAGACTGCAGGCCGTTTCTCCTTAGGGTAACGCCACCACAGAGCCGGGCTTTCCGAAGCCTGCCCCTCATAGCGGAACTGTGCGACCCAGGCAAAGGGCTCCTCCATTTCCCCCACGTATCTGATCGTATAGGTATTCTGGGGAGAAGTCGGATGAAAATAGTGGGCGCGGATACCGATGGCAGAAAGCCCTTCCTCCACTCTTTTCCCGGTACGCAGATGAATCCCCCAGTCCGGGACAAAGACCTCATGCTCTCCGGTCTTTTCGGCCGGAGCGATGTTTTTGCAGCCTGTCATGATGGCCGCCTCCCTGGTTCCCGGATCGGCAAACAATGCCTTGGTTTCCTTGACCGCCAGCATTCTTCCCCTCTCCATCACCCCAAGCCTGCCACACATATGAAAGGCCTCATCCCGGTCATGCGTCACCATCAGGATAGTCTTGCCATAGGATGCCAGCAGCTCCTTCAGCTCCATCTGCAGCCTCAGCCTCAGAAAGGCGTCCAAGGCGGAAAAGGGCTCATCCAGCATCAGAAGACCGGGCTGATTCACCAGGATACGCCCCAGAGCCGCTCTCTGAGCCTGCCCTCCCGAAAGCTGGGCCGGCCGCAGGGAAGCCAGCTCGTTGATCTGCAGCAGCTTCATGACCCTTCCGGCTTCCTCTTTCCTTCTTTTCCTGTCCCTTTCCCCATGCAGGCCGCACAGGATGTTCTGCTCTACCGTCATATTGGGAAAAAGGGCGTAATTCTGAAACAGGTAACCCACGTGGCGCTTCTGCGGAGGCAGATTGATCCTGCGCTGTGAATCAAAAAGGATCCTCCCGTCCAGTACGATCCTTCCCCTGTCCGGCTTCTCAATCCCCGCAATACACTTCAGGGTCATACTTTTTCCACTGCCGGAAGAACCCAGAATTCCCATTATCTCCTCCCGACAGGAAAATGCCGTCTGTAAATGAAAGCCGCCTGCTCTCTTTTCAATGTCCACTTCCAGTGCCACGAAGCTCCTCCCTTCTCCTGCCGCCTGTCTTCTGCCTGTCCTCCAGCAGATTGACGACCAGCAGAACCACGGTGGAGATGGCGAGATTGACCATCACCCAGAAAAAGGCGCCGGCTTCATCATTGGTCCTCCAGAGCTGATAAACCGTCGTGGAAACCGTCGCCGTTTTTCCTGGCGTATAACCGATCAGCATGCTCGTTGCGCCATATTCTCCCAGCGCCCTGGCAAAGGCAAGAACGGTAGCCGCCAGGATTCCCTGCCGGCAGGCAGGCATTTTCACCCGCCAGAAAATCCAGATATTGCCAAGCCCCAGGGTCTGTCCCGCCCAGGCCAGATTGTCGTCAAAGCTCTCAAAGGCCCCCCTTGCGGTACGGTACATCAGGGGAAAGGCTACCACTGAAGCCGCAACCACACCGCCCGGCCAGTTCATCACCAGCCTGATTCCATATCGCAGGAGAAGACGACCCAAAGGACGCCGCACTCCAAACAGCAGAAGAAGAAAATAGCCGCAGACGGTTGGGGGCAGTACCATGGGAAGAGTGAAAACAACGTCAAGAATCCCCTTCAGCCATCTGGGGAGCCTGGCTGCAAAGCTGGCAGCAGCGATTCCCGCAAAAAAAACGATTCCACAGCTGATTGCTGCAATCCGCAGGGAATTATAGAGCGGATACCAGTCCATGCCTCGCTCTCCTTATCCGTTATTCTGCCACCTGAGAGAAACCGACTCCTTCAAATACTGCCATTGCCTCATCGCTGCCCAGATAATCCAGGAATGCCTGGGCATCGTCTACAGCCGTACTGTTCTTCATCACAGCTGCCGGATAGATCACCTGTCCGCACATTTCGGCCGTTGCCCTGTCCACAGGCTCCAGCCCCGCGCTGAAGGCATCCGTTCCATAAACCACACCGCAGTCCACACTTCCCTCAACTACCTGTGTGGTCACTTCTTTCACATTTGTCCCATAGGTGATCTTGCCTGCTGCGGCAAGTTCAGCCTCGTCCAGCCCATAGTAGGCCAGGATCTTCTGGGTATACTGTCCCACCGGGACATCAGCGTTTCCCATAGCCAGGAGGATCTCGCCCTCCTTCAAAAGCTCTGCCAGAGAGTCAAAGCTCTCAATTCCCCTGGGATTCCCTTCCGGCACCACCAGTACCACCTTGTTCTCCAGAAGATCGATGCGGGAACCCTCCAACACAAAGTCAAGCTGGTCCGGATTCTTCTCTTCGCCTGCAGAAATATCCAGTTCATTCATCTGCTTCTGCCCGGCGGAAATAAAGACGTCACAGTCTGCCCCTTCCTCGATCTGGGTCTTTAAGGTACCCGATGAGTCAAAGTTAAAGGTCAGCACGATGTCCGGGTTCTCCGCTTCATAAAGCTCCTTGATCTGCGTCAGGGTCTCCGTCATGGAAGCCGCGGCAAAGACCGTCAGCTCCTTAGCATCGGACGCAGCCGAACACACACTCGTTGTCAGGATTACTGCCAGTATCGTCGGCACAAGCATTCTCATTTTACCTGTTTTTCTCATTTTTCACTCCTATCCCGTCTCTCAGGGATCTGCCCTTGCCGGTCTACCCATCCCGGATTTCCTTCGTCTTTCAGAAGGAATCCTGTTGAAATGCCCAAATCACCGGTAAAGGCTCTTCCGTTTTTTTCTTATTGGGTTGTCAGTTATGCTTCCCCGTCCGTCCTCTTCACACAGAACCTCTTCACAGGGAAATGTAAATTGCCTGGTTACCTCTCGGTCCTCCTTTCTATGCATATTCCCACTGGTACTATCGTAAACGAACAAAACCATTTGGTTCGTTTACTGCATTGGATTTGAGCAGCCTGCCGGGTCTCGCCTCTCGGCTCGGTCGGTTCTGAACGATGCCCACCGGGCATCAGAACCGGTCGTTGCTGAACGCGTGCCACTGGCACGCAGCAACCCACTTCATGCTCATATAGGGGCGTGCAATAAAGCCTCGCCCCCACCGGCAAGCGAGCTTGCCGTGGGAACAGGCTTTTTGCACTGGAATCATATATTATAGCTGGATGCGGATCCCGTCTATGTACACCCCCTTCAGGCTCCAGTTTTCATCACAGACGATAAAATCCGCCCTTTTTCCCACCTCAAGGCTGCCTGCCTCGGTATCTGCTCCCACTTGCTGTGCCGGCCTGATCGTTGCGGCCATGATCGCTTCCTCCCGGGGAATGCCAAAACGGATGGCATTTACCATATCCTCAAACAGATCCGAGGACGCTCCTGCCAGAGTCCCGTTGGCCAGCCGGGCCTGACCGTCCTTGAGGATAACCTCCTGTCCCCCCAGCTCATATACTCCGTCGGGCATACCGCAGCAGCGCAGCGAATCCGAGATCAGGCAGATTCTTCCCGGGAACATTCTGAAGGCCAGCCGGACCATGCTGGGATGCACATGCAGGCCATCGCAGATCAGCTCCGCCGTCACATCGTCTCTTTCCCACGCCGCTCCGATCACTCCTGGATTACGATGGTGGAGCAAAGGCATGGCGTTAAACAGATGGGTGACATGGGAGGCCCCGGCTTCAAAGGCCCGCACAGCCTCCTCGTAGGAGGCGTCAGTATGGGCCACAGACACCCGGCATCGGGGTGATATCTCACGGATAAAGGCCTCTGCCCCTTCCAGTTCCGGGGCGATGTCCACAATGCGGACCAGCCCTTTGCAGCCTTCCTGCAGAGCCAGAAACCCTTTGGCATCCGGAAGCTTCAGATATCTGCTGTTCTGGGCTCCCTTTTTCTTCTCCGAAAAATAAGGGCCTTCCATGTTGATCCCGATGATTCTGGCCCCCGCCTCCGGTCGATCCTTACCATAGTCTACCGCGGTGGCAAAGGCTGCTTCCAGCCTGTCATAGGGCAATGTCATGGATGTCGGCGCAAAGGATGTGATCCCGTGGGAGGCAAGATACTTCCCCATCTGTGTCAGCCCTTCTACACTGCCGTCCGAAAAATCACAGCCAGAATTGCCATGCGTATGGATATCCACAAGCCCCGGCAGCACATACATTCCCCCAAGGTCTTTTCTCTCCTCGTCCTTTTTTGCCCCGGCTGCTTCCTGTTCCTCAGGCACAATCCCCACGATACGCTTATCCTCGACACGAAGACTGCCCTTGACAAATCCTTTTTTTCCCTGAAACAGACAGGCATTTGTAAATACTGTCACTCTTCTGATTCCCCTTCCCTTTCCCTTTCCAGCGTATCCTTTGCGCTGGCAATCAGCCTTCCCCATGCGCCAAGGAAATCCGCCTGCTTCTCCTTCGGCATCTCCCACATCTTGCGAAGCATCTCACCCACCGAGATCAGCCCTTCTTTCTTTATCTCCCCAATTGTCCTGGCGCCTGTGGCTTCCACGATGGAAAAAAGGGAATGGACAAATTCCTCCCTCTGCCTGTCACTCATCCCATCGATCCAGCGCCGGAAGGTCTCCTGAAAGAACCGGCTTGTCTCCGAAGGGGCTGCCACTCTGACAAAACGATGTCCCAGTACCTCCCAGTTCATGGCATCATGCTGCATGATTCCGATCCCCTTGCATTTGACTACAGTGTGGGTAAACATATTCTCCAGCAGCAGACCGATCACGGAATCCTCCGGGATAAAGCTATGGATCAAGGGCAGAACTCTGTGATAGCCTGCGTTCCGGAGCAGCTTTCCCCTGAAGCCAGGCCCGTCATTGGTATAGACAGCGTCCAGACACTGCTGAAACTCCGGCTCAGCCATAGCCGCGGCATAGACGGCAAAGTTTCCTCCCTTGGAGTGGCCGCAGACCCTCAGGCGTTTTTTCCCCGCGCCGCTGGCTATGGCATTGAGATAATCCACAGCCACCCCCTGACCGATTGTCTCATCCTGATAGCTGAACTTGAAATCCTCCTTCCAGCCTGTAAAGGTGTCATCCGTTCCGCGATAGGCAATGCACAAGGAACCGTCTCCCAGTTCATATGTAATGGCTGAAAACTGAGAACCCTTTTCCTGATTGATATGATTTTCATAGGCCATCAGCCGGATATTCTGGAAACGAGCAGTCTGTACCAGCTTATCCATCAAAAAGGGAGCCAGCTTGACGAAAGAGACCCTGTGCAGGATTTCTTCGGCCGTGTGAAGCTTATAATATTGGTTAAATACATCACGGAGGGATATCTTCTCCCCACTGGCCAAATCCGGCACAATCCCGTCAAAATCGGTATAAGCCAGCTGAGCCAGGATCAGATTGTCCACCTCGCAGAAAGGATCCTGATAGAAGGTCAGGTCACCGCGCCAATCCAGATAGTCATTCATATTCGCCATGATTTTCCATCACCCTTTATCTGTAGTTTGTATTCAAGCCCATCAGGCAGTCTAACATGTTTGCTGTTAATTTTCAACGATCTGTTCACCATGCCCGAAGCCCCTAACTTCCTTGACAGAACAATTGCCCTATGCTATAAATTTAAGTAACGAATTTCTTTTTATTTTATTTATTATTTAGGAAAGGAGTCCTTATGGCCAAGATGGACGAAAGGCTTGCCAGGTTAAGCGCCAATCTGGCAGTCCTTAGTGAAAAGGCAGCCAAAGCCGCCGAAGAGACAAAAGCAGCACGTGAACTGCGGGAAGAAACGATCAGGGACAAGATCAGCACGGCCAAGGGCGATGTTGTCGCCTTGCAGGAGAGGATCCGTATCGCCGGGGAAGAGAAAAAGAGCAAACTCGGCAGCAACCTGATCAAACTGCAGATGACCTTGGAAGCGAAACTCCAGGATAAGAAAGAAGCCCATGACAAAAAGCTTCTTGAGAGATATATCGACGATATGTACCTGCATATCGCCGACGTCTATGAGACCATCGATTATCTGATCAGTGACGCAAAGCTTTCTATTCTCGAGGTCACGGCGGCCGTGGAAGAGTATAATGAAAGATTCGCGACTGCCGGCACTGAGACTGAAGTACAGGAAGAGGAAACCGCTCAGACAAAGCAAGAAGGGGAGACCGCTCCTGCAGATGACAAAGCGGAAGCAGAATGAGTAATAAAGGAGGGTTTTAGATGCTCTTTCAAGGATTAAACAAATTGCGAAGCCGATCGATCATGAACTCGATCATTCTGATGGCCTTCGGCATTATACTGATCATCTTTCCGGACGAATATGCCAAAATACTGATCGATGTTCTAGGGTCGGTTTTGTTGATCATCTCTATCGTCCTCATTTTTAATTTTCTCAGCAGCCAAAGGTCTTTGATGGACTTTGTTTTTCTGACGGTAGCCCTGGTGCTGGCCATCGCCGGAATTTACGCCATCCTTTACGATCTGAACACCCTGCATATCCTCAGCTTGCTGTTCGGCGGATTCCTCCTGATTGACGGAATCCACGGCGTGATCCACTCTCTGGTATTTGCCAGGCGTTCCGGCCGAAAGGGATGGTGGATCATGGTACTGCTTTCCATCTCCCTGATCGTGCTGGGGCTTATTATCTTTAACAATCCCTGGTGGGATACGCTGAACGCACTGTTGAATTCCATCGGATGGGTGTTGCTGTTTTCTTCTTTGGTTAGTGCGCTGCGCCTGATTTGGGTCTGGCCGATCAAGAGTGAATAAAGGGGGGATCTAAGAATGGCAAAGAGAAAAGACAGCGGCAGGAGAACAACGGATTTCTCCGAGGAAAAGCAGAGACTGCAGGAAGAGCTGGAGCTTCGAGAGCAGAAGAGAAAAGAATTGGAAGAAGAGCTGCAGCGGAACGCCCAGGAAAAGGTAGAGCTGCAGAAAAATCTCAAGGAAAAAAACGCCCAGGAAAAGAAAGAGCTCCAAAGGCAGCTTAACAAGACCCGCCAGGAAAAAAGAGAGCTCAAAAAGGAAATGGTGGCAAATCAGTATCAGCAAAACATACAGGAGCTGAGCGAGGATCTGAAACGCCTGCTGGCGGGAGATATTTCCTCCATGCAGAAAAGGGAAAAGAAGCGTTCCGGAGAGATCCTCAGCATTTTCGCAAAGCACAATTTTTACGCAGGCGGCTTTACTCCGCTGGAGCTGCGCACCACCCTGGAGGATCTCGGTCCTACTTACGTAAAGATCGGCCAGATCATGTCCAGCCGTGTGGATCTTTTGCCGGAAAGCTACTGCCAGGAGCTGCAGTCCCTGCGTCAGAATGTTAAGCCTCTGGATCCTGCCATCGCCCGCGCCGTGATCGAGCAGGAAACAGGCAAAAAAATCGAAGAAATATTCCGTGAATTCCAGGATGAGCCTCTCGGCTCCGCTTCCATCGGACAGGCCCACTATGGTGTTCTCCTCGACGGTACCAGAGTTGTGACCAAGGTGCAGCGGCCTCTCATCGCTGATATGATGAGAAAGGATTTTGTCCTTCTGAAAAAGCTTGCCGGCCTGGTCAGCGGTGTCTCAGGCGATGATGACAATCAGCTGGATCTGGTCTCTGTCCTGGAAGAGCTGGAAGCAGTTACCGAGGAAGAGCTGGATTTCCGTGTTGAGGCAGACCATACCCGTTTCTTCAAGGAAAACTGTATTGAAGACGAAGAAAAAATCACCTGTCCTACCATCATAGACGAGCTCTCTACCGAGCGCATTATGACGATGACCTTCGTGGACGGCTATTCCGTCTCCCATAGGGATCTCCTGATACAGGATGGTTATGATGTCAATGAACTGGGAATGGTTCTCATCGACAATTATATCCATCAGGTTCTGGATGTAGGCACCTTCCATGGGGATCCCCATCAGGGAAATATCATGGTCACCCAGGGTAAGCCATGTTGGATTGATTTCGGTATGATCGGCCATATTTCCGATTCCAATATCAATCTGATCCAGGATTTGATTATTGCCCTCATTGAGGGGGATACGGAGACCCTCGTTTCATCAGTCATGTCCATGGGCGCCGCTTCTCCCAAGACCAACCGTTCCAAGCTGATCGAGGACGCGGAAGCCTTCCTTGACCGGTATATGAACGTGACAAACCTTGCCGAGCTGGATACCGCTGTTCTGTTGGGCGATCTGATGGATGTTGCGGCTGCCAACTACATCACCCTTCCTTCCGAATACACCATGCTGGTTCGTTCCCTTGCCACCTTCGAGGGCGTTCTTGAGGAGCTTTGCCCAGATCTCAATCTCTTTGAGAAGCTGTCCAACAAGATGATGGATCGGATGAAGCAGAATTTCGATCTTCAGCAATCCCTTCTGAGCGCGGGGAAGGAAGCCCTCTCACTCGGAAAGAAAACCGCGAAGATACCGGTATTTGCCGCAGACGCTTTAAAGAACCTTGTCAAAGGAAGGATGAAGCTCAATCTGGAGCTGACCGGCTATCAGGACATTGTGGATTCTCTCCAGGAGACCACAAGGAACATCGTCCTCGCCGTCTTCTCCTGTGTGCTGTTTTTCGGGTCGAGCATCATGTGTCTTTCCGATATTGAGCCAAAGATGCTCTTTGGGATGCCGATCATCTCCTTTATCGGCTTTATCTTCTCCATTGCCCTGGGCATCTATACGATTATAAAAATGACGCCGAAAAAATAAAAACCACTACCCATACAGTCGCATACGCAGCTCGCAGCCAGTGCGGGCCGTCGGCCTGAGTAGTTCTGAACCACAATTGATGCGGATGATGGGATAGCGCCGGCTTGCCGGTGCTATCCTTTTATTATGGTAGAGACGCCATCTGCCTCATTATCCTCAAGCCGCGTCATGAATGTTTCGACCTATGCGCAGCAGCTGATTAACGCGAAGCACGGATTCTGCGAATGCCGTTGATATCGGTCACTTTAGCAGCCGAAAAGGTCGGAATGTATCCGACCAACGGAGGAATAACATGAAAACAAAAAGATCTGCACCCCGTAAGCTGGCTCTTGCCTTGATTCTGATACTGGCCATAACCTCACTCTCCGGCTGTGCCAAGCTCCAGAGTGGCGTACATGAGCTTCACGGGAGTATTTTCGGCAACGAATACTATATTGACACCTTTGACAACGATGGAATCCGCACCTTGCGAACCCACGGAAAGAAGATCGATATCGACAACAATATCATCGAGGAAAAAGTCTATTCCTCCGCCTCTGACGGATGGATATCCGAAAAATCCCTCAGCTCTGTCATCACCATTACCATCGATGGAAAGCAGATGATCAGCTGCGGGGATACCTGTATTTTCTATGATACCGACCTGAAGCCGGATTACGAGTTTTATCTGGACAAGGTGGACAGCGATTCCTCCGGGCTTCTTGATTCCACGCTGATTGCCGGCAAGGTAAACAAGATCAAAAATGCCTTTGGCAAACCCATGGTAGTGATCATCAAGTCCCAGACCGGTATGCCCATTTACGCCTTTTCCGGGAAAAAGGTATACTGGGAGGTAGAGGAAGACCTTCCCCGCTTCACGAAACTTATGGTTGATGGGAAAGCCTTGTACATTCACAGGGCTAATTTCCAGATCATTGACAAAGGACTGCTGGACTGATCCTTCCCCCTCCCACCAATCGGGAAAACGCCTGAAGTGCTTTTCCGCCTTGCCAGACCGAGTTGCTGAGAAAGCCGGGGGAGTCTGCAGGACGATTGGCGACTTTCTCATAACTGTTCCGTCAATACCTTATACTCTGCTGCGGTGTGGGTGCTGCTAAAGACGAATAACCAAGGACAGGTCCTTAACGAATCCCCACTGAAATAAGAGTACCATCGTTTATGTTCAAAGAAAGGAAAAAGTCTATGAAATCCCGGAAATTGATTGCGATAATTTGCACCCTGGCTGTGCTTTTCTCTTCCGCTGCAGTGCCTGCCGCCCAGACGGATGATGTCATTCTTTCTAATGATTCCTCCGATTTTGTACTGCTCAGCGAGGCGGTTCCAGATGCCATTTTGGAGATCCGCTACTATTCCACCTACAACTTTGTCGGAGATCGGATCGACGGCTATGAAGAGCCCCTGGCCTTTCTGACCAAGGAAGCCGCCGCCGCCCTCAGGGAGGTCAGCGATGAACTGATCGAAAAAGGATACCGCCTGAAGATTTTTGATGCCTATCGCCCCCAGAAGGCTGTCACCCATTTCATGAACTGGGCTTTGGATCCGGAGGACACCAGGATGAAGGAATATTTCTATCCTGAACTGGAAAAGGACGTTCTCTTCCCCCAAGGCTACATTGCGGAGCATTCCGGGCACAGCCGCGGCAGCACCGTGGATCTTACGCTGTTTGACATGACGACGGAAAAAGAGGTCGACATGGGCGGCACCTTCGATTATTTCGGCCAACTCTCCCATCCTGATTACACCGACATCACCGAAGAGCAGTACGCCAACCGCATGATCCTGCGCGAAGCCATGCTGGCACACGGATTTAAGCCTCTCGTCGAAGAATGGTGGCACTTCACCCTTGAGGACGAGCCGTTTACCGATACCTATTTTACCTTCCCGATAAACAGTGACTCCCTTATTGCTCCCTGACTTCGCCGAACGATTTTCCTTGTTCAGCAGCATTTTCTCCTTACAGTGTCTAAGCCTTCTGTTTACGGAGCTGATTTTCTATGCTATAATTACAATAGTTGCTCTGTCGATACCCGTTCCGTCAGCACCTCACACTTGCCGCGAGCTGCAACTGTGACAGGACGCTCTGTTTATTGCAACCGGTATGTACGTAACTATTGTTAACTTCGAATCACCGCTTCTGAATCGCTGCACTGTCGCTATCCTATACGCAGACACAGATTGCAGGCTTTTCTGTTTGCAGAGCGTAACATCGGCGCAGACAACGAGTCAGAACGAAACCCCAGCGAAAAACGCAACGTATGGAAAGAAAGGATTTTACTATGAAGAAGAAAACAGCATTAGCAATGGCCTTACTCCTGAGTTCCTGTCTGCTTGTTGCCGGTTGTGGAACCCCAAAAGATACTTCCTCACCGGCTGAAGACGCTGTGGCTCCAGAAGAGGAGGTTATTGCCGAATCCAATGAGGAATTTGGCGAAATTGAAGCGGAAAACACAGAAGAGGAAACAGGAGATGTCGTCGGCGAGTCCTCTGTAGAGGCCTCCATGGAAGCTTCTGGAGACGCCCTGATCATTGAACTTGCCGCCGCGGAGGATCCCGGTTCTTCCTGGGTCTATGCCATTTCTGACGAAGACGTCATTGGACTTGAGTCTCAAAGCTATATTGAGGCAGTGACCATCCAGGAAGGCAGCGAAACAGAGGAAGGATCTGATGCCGCCATGGGAACAACAGGTACGGAGCAGTTTATTTTCCGTGCCAAGAAAGCCGGCAGCGCTGTCATAACCCTGAATTTTGCCGATGCAGAAGCAGCCGACATGACAGAAGATGCTGAGGCCGCTGAAGAAGAAGCTGCTGAAGCTGAGGCCGCTGAAGAGCCTGCCGCCGAGGAAGAAGCTCCTGCTGAAGCTGAGGCCGCTGAAGAGCCTGCTGCCGAAGAAGAAGCTCCCGCTGAGGCTGAGGCCGCTGAAGAGCCTGCTGCCGAAGAAGAAGCTCCCGCTGAGGCTGAGGCCGCTGAAGAGCCTGCTGCCGAAGAAGAAGCTCCCGCT
>JAFWGA010000044.1 GCA_017515325.1 Blautia sp. | reverse complement strand
TTTCTTCTTCCCTTAAGTTGCCGCCTCACATACCGCCTTGTAGATCGGAAGGATAACTTCCATCGTCGACTCACACTCATCCACAATCTGATCCAGGGACTTGCCTTTTTTAATTTTCTTCTCGACCTGTTCTCTCAGATTATTTTCTCTGCCTCTTGCTTCTCCTCTTGCTTCTCCTATCGCCTCTCCCTCTCTCCTTTCGTTCCTCAAAGCTCTGTTAAATTCCTTCTCCTGATCCGCAAATGCAAACATAACGGTTGCCGCCTCCTCCCTTGCCAGATATTCCCTGAGCACATCTTTCTCCTTACAGATACGGATTGTCTCCTGGACGGCTTTACGCAGGTCATCCGGATATACTTTTCTCTGTCTGTCAAAGGCTTTCGAAAAAACAATAAACTGGTTCAGAATGTCGCCAGCATTGCTGTCGTAGATAACCTTCGCCTCGACCTCCACACAGCAATCATCTCCAAAGAAACTTTTTCTCAAAGAAATCTTCCCTGGTGGAGCTTTTCTATCTCCTGTGTAAACAACATACAATTCCGGTCTTGGCAGTTCAATTTTCTTTGTTGTGAAAAGATCAAGATCGTTCTTTTCAATGTAACGACGATAAGTCTCCCCCAGGTACATGAGAAACCTGACCACAATATTCTCGGTCCAGGTGGATTGTGCCTCAACCAGCACGATGAGCCTGTTCCCAACAAGGAATCCCACATCGTTATACATTTGACGGATGATAATCTTGCTGAGGGTTACCAATGTCAGGTCGTCCATGGTTGTTTCCGTGTCTTCCGGATGGAGAGCCTGGTATAGTTGGAAGAGATATTCAGGTTTTCCGAAGAGGTCACAGAAAACAGAGTCCTTGATATTTCGGTTGACCTTATCATCCGAACCTTCCAGCAGTTTTTCTGCCATCAGCTTCTGAACTCGTTTCCATTCTTTTTTATCAATCAGTATTTGCTCTTTCGCCATTCGCTGTTACACCTCATTTTATTATTATATCTTAGCATATTCTGGCGATATTATCCACTGAATAAGTATTCTTTTGGGTGAACTAATTCTCTTTATCCTCATTTTTAAATATAACTCCAGATCGGAGTTTCTAACAGTCTCTGTTCAAAATAGCCAGCCACTGTAGTGGCTGGCTTTCCGTTCCCGCCGTAGAACGGGATTAATTGATCATTTGTTTCCTCTTCATCATAATGCCAGCCCCTGCACAAGTAGTCAGCAAAGCGCCGAAGAGGTAGAAGATGGTTGTTCCTGGACCACCGGTGGACGGGAGGGCTGCACCAGGGATATTGCCAACGATGAAGTCATCATTATCAATTCTTACTGTCTCAGTATGGTTATTCTGCGCAACTGTTCCATCTGAATTCAACATTACTATTTCAAGTTGGAATGTCGTACGATTAACTTTAACCTCAAATCTGGGATATTCTGTACTCTGGATATACCCAGTCGGGTAAGCAGTTTCTTCAATCATATACAAACCTGGCTTCAATCCGGAACAAGTGAATAATCCATCCTGAGTAGAATCAACATTAACTACTCTTTCTCCATTCTCTTTCCAGGAAATATCTTTCTCCAAAGGTGAAAAAGACTTATATTTCACAATCTTAAATTGAGCTCCTGATAGAAGATCTTCTGCTCCGATATTATCCTTATCTATATCTGATATATCCACCTTTTTTAATACTCTTATAGGAATTTCTAAATTGTCTGCTTTCACAGCTTGATATGCGGCATCAATAATACCAGCTTCGTCTCCAAACATTTTCCCAGTAGCTGGGTCTTTGAAAACAGCATAATAATCTTCTGGGTTACTTTCTACCTCTTCAAAGAAATAACTGTATACATGAACAGTTTGCTTATAATCATGAATATCCCCCTCAATTGTTCTTGGGAGATTTGCCCAATATTTTGCCCAATTGTGATGTTCATTAAGAGTGAATTCTTCACTCCATGTATCATCAATTTTGTCGGTTGTTCTGTCATTCTCGGTGGTATAATATACAAGTCTAGCTCCATATTTTCCACTCTGTAAAGAATCATACCCAGAGGTCACAGTTATAGTTTCATTTGTTAAAGCAACAAACTTTGAAGTCGATTGAAGGACATTGGAATCTCCCTCTGCGTTATTATACTGTAAATAAATCACGGAATTATTGGATCTGGTAAACGCCACATTCGCATGTTCTCCCGCTTTTACTATTCCTTCAATCCAAACCTGTACACCCGTTGGAACATGAAGAATCGACTGATGATCATCATCCATCTTTAATGTTAAAGTAACCATGTTGTTAACATTAACATTGGATTCCTTCTTATAATCACGGTATTCCTCATGGACATATCTTCTCAATTTGAATGTAGCATATGCATTATTAGGAAGAGTTGTTCCAACCGGCCATTTTTTTTCAATGGATATATTTGTTAAATCTACTACGGTTTCATTGGAGACAACATTTGAAAGCTTGATTTTATACCATTCATCTGTTCCTTCTAAATTATCCATCTCGCCTGCGTCCTGAATGAATGAGGGTGCGTATCTGTTTTCCCCATTCTCAAGACCACCTGCTTTCGTCCATTTTGCAACAACATTATTTCCTTGTTTCACTTCATATGCTATCTCTTCGACTGCATACAAAATACGATAAACGCTTCCATTGTTATGAACCCGGTACATCGGCAGATCTTTGAAAGTAACGGCATCCCCTGTAGCTCCTTTTTGAATCGTTATTTCTTTTGCTGGATTGACCGGTGTCCAATTGAGATGTTCATCTGAGGCTATTTCTCCGTTTTCCCGAATTTCCCTCTCTTCTAATACAAATGTTGCATTCCATGTGTAATCCTCTGTTGCAAAATCCGGCCACCCCTTATCTACGGGAACATCTACCTCCTTAATATTGTAGATTGTCTGTGTTCCAGATGTGTTCTGGGCTAAAGATGACAAATCTGTTTTTGAAACGATATTTCCGTTGCTATCTACATATACTGGTTCATAACCATTAACAGTACCAACTTCCTCAATATAATATGCATAGGTGGCAGGCTTGCCCTCATACGTCCCCGCAATTGGAAATGGATCGAAAGTATGTGTCCAGGAAGTAGTTCCTGCCGGGAAGGTAAAAGAATGATTCTCATTTGTAAATGCAGTATCTTCCTTTGTGACTGAATGTGTAGTCGTTGGAATGGTTCCGGTACCATCAACATATTCTAATTTAAAATTAAATTGGCTGTCTGTAGGATAAACATTTGTATGATTAGCATATAACCAAAAACATACTTCCTTTGTTCCTACATTATAATCTGTTTCATAACGATGGTTTGAGAACGTTACTCCTGAATGACTTGGACCACTTCCATCTAAATATATACTTAACCAACAATCATTATAATCAGAAAAACCAAATTTTACCGTTGAATTAATAGGTACTTCTCTCCAATAATTTGTATTACATCCTCCTTTTTCATAGGAAAGATAATTATTTGCATATCTGATATAAACATAAACTTTCTGTGGTTCATCCTGCTCCTCATAAGTAACATTTCGTTTAAGCTGGAATGTGGGTGTTGCGCCACTCGGGATCCCACCCGGCCACTTCTTTTCTACGGAAAGCTGTATCTCTTTAGGTGTGTTCAGCACTTCATATTCGAAAGAATCATTCACAACTTCACATTGAACAGCAGTTTCGTTAGCAATCTCGGATCCATCCAAGTTTATTTTTTTAATCGCAGGTTGCAGATAGTATTCTGTTACTATTTTTCCATCCTTTGTCACTTGTCTCTCTTGCCTTGTCAAGCACACAAGCCATTTATACTCTGCATCCTTATACCCTGGAAGTCCTTGCACCTCTTCAAGTACATAATTACCCAACGATAAGCTATCAAACTCTATTTTTCCTTCTTCATTTGTTGATAATACCACTGGCACGAGTCCACTCACCGGAATCCATTTCTGTAAGTTCTCATCAAAAATGGATTTCGTAAGCTTAAACTGTACTCCTTGCATGCTCAAATCGTCTTCATTCTTTTTATTTATTATTAAAGTCAATGGGTCAAGATAGATATTAACAAAGCTTATGAATTTATCTTCTATTGGAGTCGTAAAAGTATCATCTTCATAATAAGTTTTCTTAAGGTATGCGTGTCTTGTGTTTTGTGCATCCTCCCAGTAGTCAACAACAGCCTCCATATAATATACTTTTGAGTCAAAATCGATATTATCATAATTTACATTCGTAAGTTGCTGTGTCTGTTCTTTTGGAATCTCTCGGATAATGTAATGACACTTCAGATCTGGCGGTGGATTCTCCGGAGCTTCCAATGTTCCAAAATTGACATTTCCCTCGTCATTAACACCAACCGTGTATGTCTTTGTCGATATTGTAGTTCCGTTGCTGAGTTGCATGGAACCAGTCGTTTGATGACCAAAGCTCTCAAGAGGCATAATGACATCATTGCCAAGACCAATCAATTCAAACTGGAATTCATCCTTGTATAGACGCTCGTCATCTTCAAGACCCAATAATGACTTATGTCCCGTAAAGTCAGCTGTAGAAACCAGGTTGTAATGAAGATAAAGATTAGATTCACCACCGCCACGCTCAAGATAATAGAAGTCAAAGTTGTGATATGTGCCAGCCTTAAATGTATTTCCATCCCATTCATAATTACTGGCAACACCGGCATTCTCGAACATAGCTTTGATTGTAGTTGTCTGTTCGAATGTTCCCACGCGTTCAGGATCAGGGTCTTCTTTACCAGTTACTAAAACGGCTCCTGTTGTAAAGTCAATAAAGATCTTTGTCTTGTTATGCACACCACCGCCATCACCTACAAGGACTCCGTCGATATAAACCAACGCATCGTCATCTCCACCGAACTCAAAAACCATATCCAAGTATTCACCCTTGGGATTCAAGACTTGTTTAGGATTTGATTCTGTACCATAAGGCATAGAAAACTCAGTGTTTATATGCATACCAAGCCAATAGTTCTGGTCACCAAAAGGCCAAAAACTACGTTTTTCAGTACTTGTTTCGTTTGGATCCTGCTCTGTAAGTGTAAATGTACCTGTGTTTTTGTTGAAGGCAGCTTTATAATCCCAACTATCATAAGTATAATAACCATCAGGATCAACATATAACAGATGATTAGCCGAATACGAGGCCTTATAATTACTGTTTTCCGTATTTTCCGTATTGAATAGATAGGCCAGCGATTCGCCATCTGTACCAAGATCGGTATCTGTTGTAAGCTTTGGATAACCATAAACGCCAGATATTGTCGGATTTCCGGCTTCATCATAAAGCCGATCCAGGAAAAGACCTTGTGTGGGATCGGCACTCCCCGTCCAGCTATTAATTCTATGCTTGTTATTCTCTTCCAGCGTTCCCAATGTTCCATCAATTACATTGTGCCATGATGCAGGTCTGAATTTGAAGTTGTGCCCATAATTAATTCCTGAATTATTTCCAGTGCCTATCAAGAAGGGAAAACCGCCGTTATTCGACATCGATGTTTGAACATACCAATCATATCCGGTACTAGTATTCGTAAGGTGATAACCACCAGGCCAAGCTGCACGTCCTGTTGTGTTCTGATCTATATTATTACTAAAATACCAACCGTCACCACTCCCTGAATCTCTACCATTGTACATCCAATAATCAAACATGGTGATTGTTGTGCCGCCAGGGTTTAAAATGGTCTGAACCGTACCATTATCATTCATAACAGCATTCTGTTCGTCGGTCACCTTAATTTCCAGTGTATCGCCATTATTTAGGAAAATTGTCAGATATTCATCAGTTTGGAAAGGCAAAAGGCTTATGAGAGCCCAATCTCCTGCATTAAACTCCTTAGAATTAAAACGAATTAAATTGTCCTGATTCATCCATGTGTCAGGCTTTTGATAAATTCCATTTGCTGCTTTAATTTCGCCTAGTGTAGCAGCTTCCTCAGTATAGGCCACGAACACCAGCTCTGGATTACTGAAAGTAACACTCTCTACATCTGCAACAAATTTTTTTGTTTCCTCGCTGATCTGAATATCATCTGGAATCAAAATATCTATTACCTCTGATTCTCCAATATCGCCCTCTCTTGTATCTTCTAAATCATCTTTTGTATTGTCATTTTTATAATCTTTCTGTAAGGCATTTTTAGCAATTCCAAGAACTTCCACAAGTGCTGAAAAACTCACAGAACCATCTCCGGGCATGCTAAAGGTGTAAACCTTCCCATCCACTTCCCAGTGGAAGTCCACCGTATAAATCACGCCGTACACTGAAAAGGAATCGGTACTGAATTCAATCCCGGCAGTTCCAGAATCCTGAACCGCGTCTTCTTCGCCTGCAACAAAGATATCCACAGACTGCTCACCGGCACCTACCTTTTCCAGCTCTGATCTTTCTGATCCTTCATCCGTCTGAGCTTCTTTCTCTTCATCCCCATCAGACGCCTGATCTTCTTTCTCAACCAAAAGATCAGATGTCTCAGTTAGCTCTGACGGCTTTGAATGCTCTGTCTCTTCCGTCTCAGAATCCTCTGTCACTTCCGTACCTGACTGACCCGTCGCCACTTCCATAGTAGCCAGGACCTTGACATCGTCCTCTTTCTCATCGAAATGCACCACGCTGGCTTCTGCCTTGTCCGCTCCGGTAAGATTCACCGGCTCATCATACAGAATTTCCACCCGGACAGACCCTTCCGGTTCGATTTCCTCCTCGCCATCTTCATTCTCCACAAGGATACGGATATCAAAAAATCTGGCAAATTCCTTGGGCAGTTCCTTATCCTCCGGCAAACCAAGGGCAGATTTTGCCTGTGACAGATATTGTTGATATTCCTCGGAATCATGCGCTATTTCCTGGGCATCTACATAAGCATCCTCAGGAATACCGGCCTTCTTGTCATAAGTAACACGAACCAGATAATCGGATCCACGATATTCCTTTACCGAAGGCGTATTTTTCTCGTCCTCACCGGAGGTCATTATTTCAGTCGTTCCTTCCGTCGTATTCTCCGTCTCCTGCTCCGTAGTGGGCTCTGTTACCATTTCGGTCGTCATCTCTGTCACGGCTTCCGTTGTCTGCTCGCTGACCGTTTCTGTCGTTATCTCTGTCACAGCTTCCGTCGTCTGTTCGCTGACCGCTTCCGTCGTCATCTCTGTCACAGCTTCCGTCGTCATCTCTGTCACGGCTTCTGTCGTCTGCTCACTGACCGCTTCCGTCGTCATCTCTGTCACAGCTTCCGTGATCTGTTCACTGACCGTTTCCGTCGTTATCTCAGTCAAAGCTTCCACAGCCTGCTCACTGGTCACTTCCGTCATTGTCTCTGTCACAGCTTCCGTGATCTGCTCACTGATGGCTTCCGACATTGCCTCGGTCACGGCTTCCGTGATCTGCTCACTGATCACTTCCGACATTGTCTCGGTCACAGCTTCCGCAGCCTGCACGCTGACGGATTCCGTCCTTAATTCGGTCACGGATTCTGTTGCAGACTCGATTCCCGCCTCTGATGTTGCCTCAGTCTCAGCTTCTGATATCGACTCCCTTAGCGTTTCCGGATCATCCTCAGAAGCAGTTTCTGTCACCTGTTCGGTCATCATCTCAACGTCAGGATCTGTTTCTCTTTCCGTCACCGGTATACTATCTGCTTCTGTCATTTTCTCTGATGCAGTATCAACTACCGTCGCAATCTCTACGGTACCATCATCGGTCTGCTCAGAGGCTTCGATATCAATATCAGCACCAATATCAGCTTTCGCTGTTCCGGCTTCCACCTTGGCAGAAGATTCCGTCATCATTTCATCCACAGTCTCTATAAGAGATGCCGTGATCGACTCTTCTTTTGCCTCACTAAAGTATTCTGAATTATCTTCTTTTATAATCTCTGAAAGAGCTTCCCCTTCACTCTTGTTTCCGGTATCCATCACAGATTCAGTCGTCTGCTCCGAGGCTTCTTCCCTGTCCTTTACAGTACCATCATTTGTTTCTTCTTCTGATACCGTCACGGTTTCGACATTAATCTCAGTGATCGACTCTACTCCATTCTCAACCGTATCCTTTGTTAAGTCATCCTCTACTATCTCAGTGATGGATTTGGAGTCATCCACATCTTCTGTTCTATGATCCGCTTCTGTTTCTACGCCAGCTTTTTCCTGATCCACTTCCGCATCTGCGCCAGCTTCTGCTTCTACGCCAGCTATTTCTTCCTGATCCGCTTCTACATCTGCGCCAGTTTCTTCCTGATCCGCTTCCGCTTCTGCGCCAGCTTCAGCTTCCTGAACCGTTTCCGCTTCACTCCCAGCATCTACAACGACAAGCGGGTCTGTATCCGCTTCTTCAGAAACACTCTCATCTGTCTCCGGCATTACCTCGATCTGGTTCGGAATACCCTCATTCCAAGTGCCTTCCGTCTCAGGGTTTTCTTCACTGGCCTTATCTTCCTGCCCACCCGGAAGGACGACAATGGCATCCCCATTTTCTTTCCCAGGCTCGGGAATGATAATACCCGGTTCGATCACAAAGGATACTCCCTGAGGCTGAGCTTGGCCTGCTTCTGCGGAGATGTCCCCATTTTCGCCAGGTAATTCATCCTTCTCCGTCGTCTGGACAGAGATATCTTCTTTTGAAATGGTTTCATTCAAACTATCGGCATTCAAAAGGTCTTCATTCGAAGATCCCTGATTCAAATAGTCCTCATTCGAAAAGTCTTCACTCGAAACACCTTCATTCGAAACACCTTCATTCAAAACAGGATTCTCATCCAAAGGAGGAATCTCTTCTTTATCGAAAAGCGGAGCACCGTCCTCCAAAAGAGGAATCTCTTCCTTGTCCAGGAGAGGAGTACCGTCGTCCAAAAGAGGCGTTTCTTCCTTTTCTAAGAGAGGATCACCGTTCTCCAGGAGAGGTGTCTCTTCTTTATCTAAGAGCGGCGCACCATCATCCAAAAGAGGAGTCTCTTCCTTTAAAAGAGATGCCCCATCCTCCAGTACAGGCACACTTCCCCCTGTAAACAAATCACTCTCTGCCAGAAGCCGGCTATCGCTATTCTCATCAAACAGCAGGGCAACATCCTCCCCGGCCTTATCCCCTTGCTGGGTCAGCAGGTCGAGCACGCTCTGCTTATAGCAGTCATCCGTGTGGGTATGCTCCGGCAGGGTGCAGGTCAGAGTCAGTCCGCTCTCCTGCAGCGTAAAGCAGGCATCCGTATGCTGATGCTCCACTACCTCCGGTTTCCCGCAGATCAGATTTCCAAAAAAATCATAACACTCCTGGCTATGCGAATGAAGAATGATTTCTGCCTTCCCACAAAGAGGATCCGCCTTCTGATTTTCCTGTGGGATAAGGACAGGCTCACCTTCCTGAACTTTGGTTTCACCAGGCATTGTAACAACAGACGTGTTCTCTGCCTCGGTTCCCGGTGATCCCTGCACAAAAACGTCTGCCTGGTCTCGGGAGTCCTGCACAAAGACGTCTGCCTGGTCCCGGGAGTCCTGCACAAAAACGTCTGTCGGGTTCAGAGAAACCTGCTGCCTGCTTACATCTGCAGAAGGGGCAGCTTCATCCCCCGCCTGAAACAAATCCTGGCTCTCATCCCCGGCAGAAGCCGCACCAGCTGCCTGAAGCCCGGCCTGTTTCTCTGCCGCCTCTTCATTTCCTGCCGTGAAAACATCTTCGGAAACAGAAAGCGTTCCCGACGGTGCACCCACATTACTTTCCCCCGTTAAAATACCCGTTTCCCCCGCACCAGCGAGAAACAGGTCATCTGCTTTAACCGTAGGGGTATAGCACTGATCCGTATGCCGATGAGCTTCTATCTCAGGCAGCGTACAGATCAGGTTCCCGCCCTCATCATAACAGTTTTCATCGTGATGATGCAGGACGATAACCCCGTCTCTCGCCATTGCCTCATAAGGGCAGGCCAGGACACGACTATAGTTCATAGTATAACAATTGTCGTCGTGTACATGCGCTTCAAGACCGCACACAGGATTCTTAGTCATGGTGATTGCCGGCAGAATCAGCATATAAGTCGTAACAAACACGATAATTCCGGCAATAGAAGTAACGGTACGATTCCATGCTTTTTTTCTGTATACTTTTTTCATCAGGTCACGGATCGGCTTTTTTCCGGGTCCGTCATGCTGTTTTTTCATATAGCCCTCTCCTTTCGAAATCGTAGATCTTATATTTGCTATTTCCCTTACAATTGAACGACCATTTGCCTCTCGATTCTAACATGTGTTTCATTAAACCATTCAATCAAACGTTGTTTCACTACTACTCTATTTTATCCGGAAAAATCTAAAAACGAAAGCCATCAACAATGCACGGGATGACCAAGGTTAAACTCTCCCTTATAAACCATTTCGTATAATGGTATTATAGCATATTTTCTCATTAAAATATACGTTAATCATGACCAAATTTTACCAATTCAAAAAAAATTAACAAAAAAGCCCCTGTGCCGCCTTTTCCGGGATGGCAGAAGGAGGATCCCCTCATCAGAGCCGCCCGTAAAAACCGCGACACAGGGCTAATCATACTTTTTATCCATTAGGGATCTTTTTCCCCGGTTTCTGAATCTGCTGATCACAATTCCCATTACCGAGCCCTATGGCTGCTCCTGAACCAGGGCGCAAAACAGATCCACTGCTTCTTCTATAATATTGTCATTGAAATCATAGTTAACCGTATGAAGAGCCGGCCAGTCCTCGCCGGCTCCGATATAAAACATCGCGCCCTCACATTCTTTCAGATAATACCCAAAGTCCTCGGATGCTCTCCAGAGCTTTGGCATTGGCAGGGTTGCCAGATGCAAGCCGGCGGCGGCTTCCAGAACATGGGAAAGGGAGACATCATGATTGTGCGTCTCCGGAAACCTGTCATGGAGGCTTGTCTCCATGGTCAGTCCAAACTCCCTTGCCTGAGCAGCCGCATAAGAGACAATTTCTTTTTCCAGACTGTCCATATCGGCTTCTCTCTCCGCCCGCAGGGTAAAACAGACCTCTCCGGTTCCCGGCGAAATACCGAAATCACCGGTTCCAAGCCTCATCCCCGTAACAGTACACAGCCTCATCTCCTCCGATGGTCTTCCTGCCAGGTCAGAAGAGAAAAGAACGGTTCTGGAAAGGGCCACCGCAGGATTACAGCCTTCCTCCGGAGCGCTGGCATGCGAAGCTTTTCCTGTCAAGGTAATCTTCAGACCCTCCGATGCCGGTTGGGTCAGCCCTTGGCGATAGACAACCGCACCTTCCTGATAGCCAGGGAGATTATGAAAGGCATAGATTTCCTGAATCCCTTCCTCCCGGATGATCTCTTTACAGATCACAGCACCTTCCCCGGTCTCTTCACCTGGTTGGAAGATCAGATAAACGGTCTTTCCGGTTTCCATGCTGTCCAGTTCGAGCGCCAGTCCACATAAGACAGCGCAATGCCCGTCATGGCCACATTTATGGGAGACACCTTCCCGGCAGGAAGCATAAGGAAGGCCTGGTGCTTCTTCGATGGGCAGCGCATCCATGTCCGCACGAAAGGCGATTCGCCTGGCCTGATCCCGTCCCTGCCTGACGGCGTAAAACCAATTCTTCTTCCTTTTGATCTCAAAGCTCGTATGCCGCCTGAGGAACCGGATCAGAATATCCATCGTCCCCTCTTCCCTCATGGACAGATCCGGATATCTGTGCAGCTCATGCCGCAGTTCAACAATAACCTTCCGTTTATCCTTCTGCAAATCATCTCTCCTTATCTATCCCTGCATCAATAGAAATTATAGTAAACGAACAAAATACTTGCATTTTGATACGTTTACTGCGCCGAATTTACGCCGCTGCAAGCGGAATGATTCTGCAGTAAAAATTCGTGCGCATACAATTATTTGTCCCCCCCTTGATTTCCTGATTCTAGAGAGCTGCTTTTGCCCGGTTTCATAGCCACTTCTTCCATTGAACCAGATCACACTCACCACCACAATTACAATGCTGATGATAATCACTGCCGGATATCCAAATGGAGCGGTCAGTTCAGGCATGTTGGTAAAATTCATGCCATACCATCCGACAATCAGGGTCAAGGGCATAAAAATGGCCGTAATCACTGTCAGGACAGTCATAATCCGATTTTGCCTGATATCCAGCTGAGCCGAAAACAGCTCGCGAAGCTGGACAGTATAATCCCGCAGGGAGGCCGATTTATCCTGAAGCCGTGTTACCCGGTCGGTAAACAGACGGAAAAAGCGCAGGTTCTCACTCGCAAAAAAACCGTTCTCGTTCTCCTCCAGCTCCTGCCCCAGGTCGATCATCTGCTCATAGTGAACTCTGAGCGACATCAGGATGCTGCGGATTTCCTTCAACCGACCGGGAAACTCTTCCTGCTCCCCGTTTAAGATGCTGTCCTCCAGGGCATTCAGTTCCCGTTCCATACTTCTGAGTACCGCAAGATCCCCTCCTATTATTTTCTCTAAGAAATCGTACAGGAACCTCTCAATCGACGGCATTTTCCACTTCATGCTCTGTTGGATACTACCCAGAACCTTTTTCACATATTCACCGTTTTCGATAAAAACTATCCCTCTTTCATCCATGGCAAAAGCAAAACGATGAGGGCGTCCCTGGAGATCAGATCGCCTTGGAATATGAAAGGTTCCGGTAAGAGAGTCGTAATTCACAACAGCCTTTGTTTCCAGGATATCCGAAGGATTCATCTCCATGTCAATCCCCATGTCAAAACGGTCCATCAGCTTTCGCCAGTTTTCCGGATCAAGCACTGCCACAAATGGAGTTGTCGGATCCTTTAGCGCCTGTTTGGATGAACAGGCTGTCAGGACATCTCTTATCTGATAAAATAATACTCTTCCATCATTCATTGATGTCTTCCTCTATTTGCCCAAATACTTTATTCAACAGTTATGCTCCTGCCAGGAAGAAGCGAGTATATTATCCATGCTGCGCAGGATATGCCGTCGCATGGCCTCTTCCGCTTTTTTTGACTGTCTGTCCCGAATCGCCTCAAGAATAGCCATATGCTCCAAAGTAGATGCCTTGTAGTGGTGGGCAGCGGCATTTTCTCCGCGTCCCACACTTGGACCATTCCACAGCTCCAGGAGATAGCCCGTCAATTGATGATTGTCTGCCGCCCGCCAGATAGCCTGGTGAATGTCCTGATTCAACGCTTCATATTCCGGTATATCCAAATCATCCAGATGTTCCTGCAGATCAGTAAGGCGCCGAATCATCTCGTCTGTATTCATACCGTTTTCCGCGGCTCTTCTCGCAGCTTCTGATTCCAGCAAAACCCGCATCTCAAAAATATCCTGCACGAACTTCCGGTCGATGGTATTCACGATAGCTCCTTTGTTCATACGCAGGGTAATCAAGCCCTCACTTTCCAGCAGCTGGAATGCTTCCCGAACAGGAGTGCGGCTGACACCCAGCTTGTCCGCTATATCCGTCAGGCTCAGTTCATCGCCGCCTTTATATTCACCAGAATAGATGGCTTTACGCAGAATAGCGGAAATTTTCACCCTCGCGGGCATGATTTCCAATGTTTTCATAACACGTTCCTTTCTGAATATCGTATACCATTCCCAGTATAACGAAAGGAAATAGGGAAAGCAAGAAAAACACCAGAAAGAGGGTTGCATTCTCATAAGATACATGATAAGATAAGAATAAATCGTATATTGTATACGATATACGATTTATGTTTACAATCCTCGTATTGGAAATGGTTCGACCTGTGCGGTGACGACCGTAAGTATGCGATATTATGACTGGGTTTATCCAGGCAGAACATCGCATCCTTACGAGGCACCCACCAAAGGAATGAGCAAAATGCGGATGCACAGCAGGCGCATAAGCGCGTAGCGCGGATTTTGCAAATGACGTAGATATCGGTCACTTTAGTGACCGCACAGGTCGAACACTTTATTTCAGAAGGAAACACCGAAAACCGACATCTTAGAAGAGGAGGAATTTCTATGCATGCCATCGAAAAAATATTAGCTAAAAACAGTGGAAAAAAAGAAGTGCATCCCGGTGAAATTGTCACGGCTAAAGTGGATTTCGCGGAGATCAACGACTTGTATCTGCAGACGGTTTATTCTTTCTATGAAATGGGCGGTGAGAAGGTGTGGGACAATACCCGCTGTGCTTTCGTGTTTGACCATTACGCCCCCTGCCCTGACATCAAAAGTGCATCCAATCACAAAGAAATGCGGGAATTCGCCCGGAAAAACAACCTGAAATATCACTTTGACACCAATTGCGGTGTCTGTCATCAGGTGATGCCGGAAGCAGGCGTAATCTATCCCGGCATGATCGTAGTGGCTACAGACAGCCATACCACCACCCACGGCGCTTTCGGAGCCATGGGTACAGGCTGCGGGGCAACGGACATGGCCACCATTCTGATCACCGGCGAACTGTGGTTCCGGGTTCCTGAAATCATAGAGGTACGGCTGGAAGGCGAAGCGCCGAAAGGCGTGTATCCTAAAGACGTGGTGCTGGCGGTGCTGGGCAAAATCCGGGCGGACGGTGCCGTCTACAAGGCGATTGACTTTACCGGAAGCTATGTAGATTCCCTGAACGTGGCAGGCCGTATGACCATCTGCAACATGGCGGTAGAAATGGGGGCAAAAACAGCTTACATGCAGCCCAATCAAGACGTGCTGGATTATGTGAACCAAAGGGCGGTACGGCCTTATGAAGTCCAGTTTACCGACCCCGGATATTCTTATCCGGAGAGTCACGTATTCGATGTATCCAACCTGGAGCCTGAACTGGCCTGCCCAAGCAGCGTAGAGAACGTACATTCCCTGTCCGAGGTCATCGCCAAGGGCCAGGTGAA
Source organism: Blautia sp. (assembly GCA_017515325.1). Taxonomy (GTDB): domain Bacteria; phylum Bacillota; class Clostridia; order Lachnospirales; family Lachnospiraceae; genus Blautia_A. The sequence continues at coordinate 53,505 of JAFWGA010000044.1, read as the reverse complement.
GCTGGATCAGGGCTACATCGGCTCCTGCACCGGCGGACGTACAGAGGACATCGCCATCGCCGCGAAAATACTCCGGGGGAAGCATATTCCTGCCTATACACGGCTGGTCGTCGTCCCCGCCTCTCGGGCTGTGATGCAGGAATGCATGGCTAAAGGATATATTCAAGACCTCATGGAGGCAGGGGCGACCATTACCACGCCTGGCTGCGGCGCTTGTTTAGGCGCACACGAAGGTATTCTGGCTCCCGGTGAAGTCTGTATTACCAGTACCAACCGCAATTTCCCCGGCCGTATGGGCAGCACCGAAGCGCTGATGTACCTGGCCAGTCCGGCTACCGTTGCGGCCAGCATCCTGAACGGCCAGATCACCGATCCCCGTCCTTTTCTTGACTAAGGCCCTGTCATGACAGGGTCTAAGGAGCTGATTTTGCTGCTTCGGCAGCATCGTCTGTCACAGCGGAAAAACGTCATCCCAGGACCCTGCATCGGCGAGAAAAAACGGAACTACTCAGGTCAGCAGCTCACACTATCTGCGGGCTGCGTATATGATAGAAGGAGGCAGAAGAACATGAATACGAAAATCACCGGAAAAATCATCGTAGTCGGTGACAATATTGATACAGATCAGATCTATCCCGGACGTTTCCTTGCCATTACCGATTATAAAGAGATCGGTTCCCACTGCCTGTGCGGTGTGCGGGAAGACATCGCTCAGAATTTCCCGGAGGGAGGAATCGTCGTCGCGGGTCGTAACTTTGGATGCGGTTCCAGCCGTGAACATGCCCCCATTGCCCTCTTAAGTATGGGGGCTTCCGCTGTGCTGGCCGATTCCTTTGCCCGGATTTTCTTTCGTAATGCCGTGAATCTTGGACTGCTGCCAGTCATCTGCAAGGGCATCAGCCGGCATGTAAAGGACGGTCAGACCCTGACACTGGATCTGGATGCAGGTACCGTGACGATTCAGGAAACCGGCGAGACACTGCCCTGCGAACAGCTGGGCGACCAGGCAATGAAAATTCTGGAAGCCGGTGGCATCAAAGCTATGATGCGGGCACGGTTGGGAAAGTCTTCACTTCCTACAGCAACAGACAAAGAAGAATCGTAATTCCGATAACCACAAACCACATGGCTGTGTTTCTGACCGGGGAAATCTCAAAGGAAAAAGGGGTAACGATCCTGGAAAGCCTGATATCATTCGGATTTACCAGGATAGATACCTGCTTCCCTGGTTCGTACTCCGGCTGCTTCGGCAGGAAGAAGCCTTGCGTATACCGGAACCCATGATAATCAAATTCGACCAGCCCGTATCGTCTCTCCTTCCTTCCCTCCGTCCGCATGGAGACATTTGTAATGACACCTACGACAGTTTCCGATGCCTGAATGGCTTCCTGCTTTTCCCGACGCTCCTTCCTCCTGGCAATAGCCAGCAGGATAAAGCCGATCACTAGAAGACCGATCCCGATTATGAAGGCGATGAACGATAAAGAGTCCAGGCCGAGTATCCATTGCCGGATATTTCCGGACAAAGAATGATCTTGCTGAGAGCCTGCGGCAGAATTCCGATTCTGCGCTTCCCATAGCTGATAGAGGTCTGACTGCCGCAATTCAGCAAGAGGATTCTCCACATTTCTGTAAATCTCATTCAGCTTGTCTGTAACCATAGAGTGACCTCTTCCCTTAAAAGCACTTTTCAGATGCAGCACTCACCAGCATTTTGCCTTAGAGATTCATATTCTCATCATAGAATCTCAAAAACTTCTCAAACATCTCTTCATCCAGTCTGTGGCTCCATTTCTCCCCGTCCAGGTTCTGATGGATATACTCGGCTTTATCGGCAGCAAATCTATCCTTCTCCACGGCAGGGTCGTAGTCCAGGGTTTCCCGCCATTCGTTAAACCCCGCATTAAACTCATCGGTGTAGGTTCTTTCATTAAAAACATAATTGTGCCCTTTGTCCTCAAGGCGCATGAAAACGAACCGGGAATCATCCTTGTACTTCCCATAATACAGATCCAGACCATACTCAATGGGTATCACGCCGTCATCTTCACTGTGGACGACCATCACCGCAGCCTCACTCGCGTCAAACCCATCCATCGCTGTGTGAGAGGCATACTTTCCATATTTTATCCTCTCATGCAGCTTGACGAAGGGCACCATGGCGTAGATCAAAGTCCCTGCCTGGTCTTTTCCGCCAGCCTCGAACATATCCGCAGAGCTGTTGCAGCCGCAGCACTCAATGACTGCCTTTACTTCCGGATGGTATCTCAGAACAGCGCAGGCGCTGTATCCGCCCCAGCTATGCCCGAACAAGGCAATCGGAAGATCCGGAAAATTCCCGCTCTCTTCCACAAAAGAGATGGCATGCTCAAGGTCTATGACTCCCTGCGGAATACCGCCGAGGCTGTTGCCCTGTCCCAGCCCCTCACTCTCGTCATTTCCGGTCGCATCATAGGCGAAAACAAGGTACCCGTTCCGGGCAAAATAATCTGCGCAGTCCATATAGGAGTTGTGACCTGCGCCAAAACCATGAGCGATGATAATAATGCCACGAGGCGCTTCGTCTTCCTTTTTCCTCCCTGCAGCTGTATCCAGGGCAGCCGTATCATCGTTGTTTTCCCTTTTTTGCATATTTTGATACAAATACCCCGTCAGCATCTGACCTTTGTCAGAGGCAAACTCATATTTTGTCCGCTCCAGTCCGTCAAAGTCACTGACCTGGAACACATATGGCTCATAACTCTCAAAGCGCTTGTCGAAATTATCATGATAGATGACCACGGTCATGATCCAGTCTCCTGCTATCAGGAGTAAGAGGATACTCAGAAGGATAAAGGGTAAAATTCTTTTCTTTGGTTTGGTCTCGTCAGCCATTTTTTCTCCTTTTTATTAGAATGCATCTAATATTCTGGCAAACAGTCTTCGGATGTCGATTTGTATAACTCTCTAATGCAGCGTAAGCTGTGGGAAAGGAACCTCGATTCCGTTTTTGCAGAACATCATATAAATCGCTCGATTTATTCCTCGCGTCACTCTGGGACGATAGGCCTCATGGCATCTTGCCCTGACCAGCAAAACCACACCGTTGTCATCCAGGCGACGTACCCCCAGATACTCCGGATCTTCCAAAAGGTACGGGATACTCTGGCTCATTCCCTGCAGCTCAGCCTTCAGGTATCCTTCCACTTTCTCCAGATTCTCCTCATAGGTGATCTGATACTCCAGGAAAAGGTTTGCCGGATGAACAGAAAGATGAACGACATTCTGTACTTCCTTATTTGGGATAATCTTAACGTCCTCACTGTCAACATCGTAGAGCTTTGTCATACGAACCCCAAGCTCCTCCACGATGCCTCTGAAGTCACCGATTCTGACCATATCTCCCACCTGGACATTTCCTTCGACAAGAAGGAAGATACCGGCAATAATGTCTCCCACAAGGCTGTTCGCCCCAATGCCCAGCACTACCGATACGATCCCTGCTGACGCCATTAGCGCTGTCGGATTAATACCGAAGTAGACCAGGGATCGGTAACCGATCAAAAAGACGCCAGCATAAGTCACCATACTGACCATCATCCGAATACCGGGGATAACCCTGACAGAAAACATACCGATCATGATATCCGCCATTCTTCTGAAAAGGAACAGAGTCAACCCGATTCTGAATGAAAAAATCAGGGAAGCAGTCAGGGCAAACACATTTATCCCGTACTCCCAGTTTCCCTTCATCACATAGACTAAAATGTCCCCATCGCCCCGATACCAGATCAGCATAATCACCGCAATCAGCCCGGCAGAGCCAAACAGGAGATTGCGAAACACTTTCTGCTCCGTTACGTCTTCCCGGTTTCGATCAGTCGCGCTCAAAACCTCCGGCTTTGCTCCGTCCGGCCCGGTATACAGTGGTAAACCGATCAGAAGCAATGCCAGAAATGCGATTACAGCTCCGGTCAGAGACAGAGGAAGACGTTGCCTTAGCAATTTATCTTCCTCAACCGTAACATAAATCAGATTCTCCCCGCTTTGTCCTGTAACGGCATAGAAGGTTTCCTTGTTGAGATGGACGAACTGGCACAGGTTATCCTGCAGATCTCCCTCCTTCAGACCATAATCCAGCACGAATCTCCCTATGAGGCTGTCGTCCGGATGCCAGGCAAAGGTCTTTTTTTCCTGATTTACGACAAAAACAAAGCCATCCTTTCCCGGCTGAACGGTCCTTAACGTGCCGTTTAAGCTTCTTCTCTCCAGAAAGGATTTTAAATCAAAACTCTTATAAGCTGCCCTTAAATACCCGATAATCGTACTCTCAGCTTCTCTCAGAGGTATTGTCACAATGGATGTACCCAAATCCGTTTCGGAAGAGATGTCCGATGCATCCAAAAACGTCTGCGCATCCGCCACAGAGATTGCCTGCACATTGCCATCCACCGGTTCCAAAACAGATTCCAGGGATTCCTCCGGGATTGCTACATAACTGGCTCCCGGCAGGAAGGAAGAAGAAGCGATCTTCACGTTTCCATTCTTGTCCATGATCTGCAGACCCGAAAAGTCCAATATCTCCGCCAGCGTATCTGCCATCAGCGTAGTGACATCCTTCGGTTTTTTCTCCATATACCAACCGGCCAGCTTTGCCAGGTTTTTCTGACCGGTTTCAAACAGTTCTGTAAATCCATCTTTGAGAACCTGATCCTCGTTCAGTTCTTTCTCGATCTGTAGCAGAAGGGAAGAATTATCCTTTGCCCAACCGCCCATCAAATAGAGCGTCTGCAGATAGAAGGAACTCAGAAAAACAACTGCGCTGCAAAAAACTGTAAATATCAGAAGTTTTTTCTTTCTGCCGCTTTCAGTTACCTGCTTTGCGGAATTAATGACCACAATTTTAGGTCCGGATCCATGCTTTATTAAAAGAACAACAGCATAGTATACCAGATCGCACGCGAGGATACCGAAGATCAGCCACAGAAGAAAACCGGTTGTATCCATGTGCTGCATCAGTTCTTTGGCCGGAACAGCACAGACGACCCAGGCATCCTGTTCCTGATAATACACAGGATACAGGTACATTCTCTCCCCGTTGATTTCCTCCCAGACAAACTGTCCGTCTTTGATCTTGCCCATATCCATCCCAAGCGTGGAAATATTCTGACTCTTAAAGGATGCATCCGGGTAATACAGAATTTCCCCCCTACTGTCAGACCAGGCAAATGCAAAACCTTCCGCGCCAATCACTTCATTTCTCAACAGATAGCTCCAGGCATCTGTCATATCCTCATACAGCCTCTGCATCACGCCGAAATCATTGATCACATATGCTTTCTTCTCATCGATCGCCAACGAATAAAAAATCGGATAGAGGTTCCTTTGTTCATATGCACTGCTGCCCCACACCTCATCCTTCAGCCGCGAATCCTCCAGATTCCAGCTGAAAAGAGCCACTTTCTCTGTCTCGCCGGTTTCAAAGGTTCTGAAAAGCGGGGCAAAAATATCGTCCTTCAGATCTGTAAAATAACCTACATCAGAGTAAAGGACATCGCCATCCCGATCCACGACAATCAGATCCTGTGCCCCGGTCAGGCTTACCATGTCAGCAAGAAATGTGTCTGATTCAGTAAGCTCCGGGTTTTCTATCGAGACAAAAAGAAAAAAACGGAGAAAGGCCTGGTGAAGACGGTCTGCCCAGGCCTGTACGATCTTCCCGCTTTGCTCATACGTTGAAAAAGCCTCACGGATATAACTGCTGTTTTCTTTCATCTCTTCCTGCATGTTCCGCCGCACCAGGCCTGACTGTAAAGCGGAAAGGACATAGCCAAACAGAGCGATACCAGCTATCCCAAGCATGAGTGTCAGTATAATTCTGGTTTTTCCCTTATCTTCCTTTTGCATATAGGGTTGTTTTTTCCTTCCATCACTTGATTTTGTAACACGCCTTTCATGGTAACGAGTTTACCATAGAAGGAGGGAATTATCCATAACAAGTTTTTGGGGACACCCATTGTCATTTCCCCTCCAAAATCTTCAACAAAGTCCTGAGCCAGTAAAAAGTCAAGGGCTATGAGCGCTTTTTCCCAGCACTCATAGCCCTCGTTAGAATCTGGTGTTTATATGGTAATTCATGACAACAATGAGACATACGTTAGGGTGCGGCCTTGCGCCGCGCCCTAACGCAGGCTTTGTACTGTTATTGTCAATTCGCGCCCATACGATACCCTCGTCACTCAGCTTCGTTCCAGATGAGCTGACCTGCCTTGATGGTGACACGAAGGTTGTTGCTGCGGATGCCCTCGATCTTCGTATAATCACTCTCGAAGGTATCGCCATCGAAGGCCGCCCGGTAGGCGCCGCCGAACATGCTGACCAGACCGTCCGTTCCGTCGTTCATGATAAAGATATGATCGGCCAGGCTGTAGGCGGGCAGATCCGCGCCCAGGCTGAAGCCGCGCAGCTCGATGATCAGAGGCATGGGCGTCTTCAGCTCACGGGTTCCAGGCACGTCGGTGATGACTTTTACTTTGCTCTTTTCACCATCGGGAGTATCGAAGAACAAGATATCGTATTTTTCTTCACCCTCCTGGTCTGAGCTGGAATCCCGATAGAGATACAGGGAGACTTTCCTGGGTTCTTCACCGGCCGCGATACTCTTTACGCTGGTCCGATAGGCCTGAATCTCGTCAGTTGCGCTGCTGAAGCGCAGGCAAATCAACGCTTCGTCCTCGGTTTCAGCGGTTTCAGGGGTATGAGTCAGCCAGAAGACGCGCCATCCGTCCGTTTCGCCGTCATCGGATAATCCTTCCACGATCATGCCGGATGGGACATCGTCGGTATCGGGTCGCCGCATATAGTCATTGATCTCCTCCTGACTGGCGGACAGTCTGCGGAACAGACCTGTGTTCAGCCGGTCGATCAGCCATGCGCCCGAAAGCTCGTGCAGGTAAAGCTCAAATTCCATGAGCTCCGGCAGGGTAAACACACCGGAAGAGAAATCCAGCGAACCGGAAGGACCGATGGGGATGATCGGTTGTTTGAACGCCTGTTCATTGAGGGCGGTAAAGATATCCATGACGGTACTTTCGCCGTCGCCGCGCACAGCGCCTTTGAAGACTTCAGACACATAATCCAGTCCCGCGCCTCTGAACAACCGCGTGGCATTAGGCAGAAGGAACAGATCATGATGAGTCATGGCGCTTGTCCACAGACGGTATCCTGGCAGTCTGTCCTCGCCGAAGGTCATATCCTTCGTCAACAGTTCTTCTGTATCCAGCTTATAGATCGCGCTCGCAATCAGTTTGTCGTCCTCCCCGACGCTGGTATCGCGGCTGATAAGAACCTTCTCGATGGTTTTGTTCGATGTGAGGAGCTTCTCGATGACGAAAGTCCCTTTGCCCTCTGTGTCATGCGGCCTGTTTTGCACCTCGCTATGCCGTTCATCCTGCGATTCGTTACTTGTCTCGTTATATGCTTCGTTATATGGCTCGTTTTGAGGCTCGTTATGCGGCTTATCCTGCGATCCGTCATGCGTCTCATCTTGCGACTCGTCTTGCGTTTCATCTTGCGACTCGTCTTGCGTTTCATCCTGCGGTTTGTCATGCGCCTCTTCCTTTTGGCAGAAATCGCACCATTCGTTACGCGTATGCGTATTTTTCGTTTCCTCCGAGTCAGTGACGACAAGCGATCCGTCACAGTCAGGATCCAACTCATAATTTATTTTTTTGTTGGCTATGTGAACGAAACCATCACCACCGCTGACTTTGCTCTTGTCGCCAGTGCGTATATCCGCGTTCATCTCACCGGAAAACAGCACGTAAGCACCCTCATAACCATAATAAGTAGCCATGAGGCTCGCGTACGGGTGGGCTTTAAAGAAGGCGAAATAGCTCTCACCAAAATTGGAAAGCAGGTTCGTGCCCGACTTGCCGTTGAATGCAGTATTGTCCACCCAGATCTGATTACCGAAATGGAGGGTATATTCGGCATGGCTGTCAATGCTGCCTGTAAGGCCGCCGCTATACAGTTCCGAAAAGTTATCCGTATGCAGGTAATCATTGGTCGCGTGCACGTTGATCTGGCCATTTTCGCTGCTGATGGTGATCGGCGTGCTGCCTTCGCGATTGATGTTGACGGTCGCATAGAAATCCAGATTTGCCTTGGCAAAGGAGCTGATCCCATTATAAACCTCAAACCAGTTGCTGTTATTCACGGCTCCGTAGGTCCAGTAACCTTTCGATCCATCCTCCTGAACGCCCGAGTTCAGCGCTTTGATCTCGATATCGCCTTCCGCGCTCACATTTCCGCGAATATCGATGGTGTTATTGATCTTGGAGCTGACCGTAGCATTAGCATCGGCGCCAGATATCGTACTGGAGATTTGCTGGCTGGCGCGGGTGTCAATGTTATCCCCATTGCCGGCGATGCTCTCAATCCACAGCTTTCCCTTGGAATCGATGGTCGCACCGTCGTCCACCCGGAGCTTCATTATGCGGTTGAGGGTGTTGTTTGCTTTGATATCTACATCGTCGTAAATGCTGAATTCACTGCTGAATTTGGTCTCTGCCGCCGCTTTAGCCGTGCTGTCGGTACGGATCGTCATGTCGCCCTGGGAGCTCAGGTTCGCCTGCTTGCCAATCAGCACCTGGTTGGTTTCATTTACATTGTTTTCACCCTTCATAACGCCGGTATTCATGAGCAGGCTCAGGGCATTGGCATCGACCTTGGACGTCGCACACGAAGCGGTTTTTGACAGCACGTCCAGCACACCGTCTGAAATGATCTGTGCACCGTCGCCGATCAAAACGGAAGTGTCGTACCAGCTGTAGGTGGGTTGGTTTGAATGTTGAATGCTGATTACCGAGCCGTTGTTCTTCTTCAGGCGGGCTTCTGCGTTGCCCCTGTTTTCGGCATTCAGTGCTATGCTCCTCTTCGCGGTCAGCTTCACGTCATTTCCGATCAGCACCCGGGCGGTCTCCTTCTTGTCCTCGGAGCCCACATAGGCATTGTTGTAGGAAATGCCCTTGTCAATGATGGAATAATCGCCAGGCGCGTCGCCGAAGGCGTTGCTGACCGTGTTGGTCACGGCGCGGATATCCGCGTCCCTGGAAACTTCCGCATTCACGCCTGTCAGCTCTGCACTGAAGCAGTCGGTGCTGTAAGCCTGGGTTTCCAGGTTGCCCAGTGTAAGAAATGATACATTGCGCGCCCCCTGGCTGACGGCGGAAGCCAGGCTGTTTACCAGGTCATTTTGCCCGGTCAGTTTTTCCTGCGGATCGCTCTCGGCCATGCCGGCATACACGTTCAGGCTGCCAGCCTTCACCTTCCCCCCCTTGTCCTTGCCATAAATCCCCGCCGTGCTGGTCAGATTTTCCCTGGCGTAGGCATGACTGGCAGCTAAATTCATAAGAGAAATGGAAATGTTCCTGTCCGCGCCCGCCGCGCCTACACTGGCATTGGCCTGGGCGTTGCTGGAAACAGCCTTCACATCCATGTTTCCTTCTCTGTAATCATACTCGAGGCTGCCGCCGTTTAAGATAATCTTCGCTTCCTGTGTCATGGACAGATCGGAATTGGCATAATTTGCACCTACATTCACACCGGAAACCGTCACCTTTGCCGGATTAATGACAGCATTGGTAGTGCTGCCGCCGTTGGTCAGAACTTCTACGTAATCCGCGATCACCGAGCCGTTCTCGACCGTCACCTGCGAGCCTGCGTAAGCGGTGCTGCGGGCGATAGCAAGGTTCAGAGCCAGTTCGGCGACAGACGCCTTCACGCCGCCTGCAGAGGGGGTCACGTCCGCGTTAGCGGAAATGTCATACGTATTGCTGACTTTGATGTCACCGCTGTCGCCGCTGCCCAGCTTCAGCCTCGAGTCGAACCGATCCTGGCTGTAAGCTGCGCTGGCCATGACGGCGGCGGAAATGAAACCGAAGGATTCGTTGGTAATGACGGTGTTGGTCGTACTGCGCGATTCATTGAGAGCGTTAATGAGAAGCGTGTTGATCTTGCCAATACTTGCGTCCACGACGGCGGTTGAGCGGCCGTAGGCCACGCCCACATTGGCTTTGGCTTCGAGCAGGGAGCCGCCGCCGGTAACGATCGTTGCGTTTGTGTCCGCATTATGGTTCACACGAATGTTAGTCTCGGGGGAGAGACCGTCCAATTGGGTCAGATTAACCTGGGAGCGGGTTTCTGCGTCGTTCAGCGCTACAGCCACGCTAAGGCCGGTGCTGGCTCCGCCGATATCCGTGCCCTTTACGGTTGCATTCGCTCCCACGCTGTCCGTGCTCTCTACCGAAAAGCTCCATTTGACGTAAATGTTGTCGCAGTTCACAACAGCGAAGCTCCTGGTGTTGTTGCGGGCGATGGCCGTGTTCACACCGACCGTCGCCAGGCCTATATTGCCTGCCGTGCTTTCGGCGACGGCTATGGTACTGCTATGTTCGCCCTTACCTGTGACAACACTCAGGTGATCAACGGTCACATTACTGTTTTCCACGACGGCGCGGTTGTCGGCGCGCATATCCGCGTAGTTCACGGAAACGCCCGCGGCGATCGCGCCCACCTGCTCCGCGGTAAGCTTCGAGATGGCTTCGCCCGCCAGATCAGCGGTCACATACAGATCGGTTGCTTTGATGATACTGTCTGTGATGTGGGCATGACTTTCCGTTTCGTTAAAGGCCAGCAGCACATTGCCGCCCGCTGCCACACCACCTGCCGCCATGGACAGGATCCGCGGGATGGCGGTGCTGGCCACATCACTGAATACTTCCACGTTCGCTGCCGACACATCCGCGTTTTTGACATAGGTATCCAGCTTCGCGTTCACCTGGGAAACCGCTGCGCTCAGAGCCACACCCACGCCTCCTACGGATACTCCCAACAGCTCACTGTCGGCGGAGCTATCGGAGCTTGCTTTGACATTAACGTTAAGCGCCCTGACACTCGCGCCTGAGATGCCGGTATTCTGCGCCAGGCGATTGATTGCAAGAGCCACACCCGCGTTCACGGCGATTGCGCCGGCTCCGGCGGTAGCCGTAAGTGCCTCAGCGCTGACTTTGGATTCGGTCGTTACGTTCAGATCGCCGTCGGCAGTGACGTTGCCGTTGATCCCCGCACAGACCTCGCCTTCCGTCTGTGCCACGGCGACGGCAGCCCCGACAGCGATGGCGCCGGCCGTTAATGTGCCGGTGGCAGCCACAACATGACCGTAATCATGGGTACCGCTGACATTGATATTGTTTGCCTTTTCTACGGTACCGCCCAGGGTTGCTGCAGTCACGTTGTCCGTGAGAGCCACGGAAGCGCCGACTGCCACACCCACAGCACCTGCCCCCAGAGCCGCTCCGACGACCCTGATGCCACCGCTGTCGGGAACCAGGCCGTTAAGCACATTATTGAGCGCCTCAGCCTGATCGGAAACGTCGCCGTTGGAAACGGATTTCGCAGAAAGGGAAACGTCGCCACTTACCTTCTGGATGCTGCCGAGGCTTTCAGCCAGGGCATTGCTGTGCAGGATCGCCACGGCGGTGGTGACGCCCACACCGATGGCCGCACCGCTGCCGGAAACGCCAAGCATATCGGCAGTGACAGGCTGCACGGCCTCGATGGTGACGTTTTCCGCCTTGCTGATACTGCCGTCTTTGGTGATCCGCGCGATCACAGCGTCTTCCGGCTCGCCTTCGTAGGTGTAGCTGTTGATCGCTTTGGCGTTTTTCACGTCCTGTGTATCCAGATCAGCCTGGGAGCCATCCGGATTGACACCGAGATTCTCACCGCGCTGTACCTTGCCGTTGTCGTCGAAGTCCGGATCGTCGAAATCTCCACTGCGATAGCCGGAAGCACCGTCAAAAATGCCCTGCCTGCTGTCGCCATCGCCGGTGGTGGAGCCCACCTGCTGTTGGCTCTCATAGTGGCCGTTGCCCGAAAGATCGTCGGAAATCGCGTCGGTATCAATGTTGGAAACCTTTTTTGTCTTGCGGCTGCCGTCCTCGTTGAGCACGTAATCGCCATTCTCGTCGCGCTCATATTCGGTCCGTTCCTGGAGGATACCGTCCGTTTTAAGGAATGCAGCGGCATCGAAGGTTCTGCTGTTATCGTTCTTGCTGTCGGAATTGCCATAGGCGATCATGTCGGCTGCGTCCTGGCTCATCTTTGTACCGGAGACAAGCACCATTGCGTTCACACCCACGCCAACTGTTCCCGCGCTTAAGTTCGCGCCAAAGTTCGCCACATCACGCACGGCGCCGGACCTGATGTTCACGTCGCCCGCCACGTCTGCCTTGCCGCCCAATTCGGCAACAGTACTGCTTTTAAGGATGCTGACCACGGCGTTCACCGCGACGCCGACCGTAGCAGCCGCCCCGACCGCCGCAGTGGCGGAGGTGAGACGATAATCGCCTGTCGCATCGAGATTCAAAGAACCCTTGTCAGAATGAATGCTGGCGTCACGCTCCACCAGGGCGCGGGTCACATCGCGGGCGATCAGCACGTTGGCCGTACCGGAAACAGCTGCCGTACCGCCGGCTGCCGCACCGATGGAGTACAGGCCGATGGACTTATTGCCGGCGGCTTTGATCGCCACATCGTTTACCGTTTCGATCATGCTGCCGGATTTGATGTCAGCCCGGCTCTCGCCCCCAAACACTGTGACTACGCCCACGGGGGTGACCGCAACGTTTCCGCCGATACCGAGCGCCAGCGCGGTATTGCTGAGATTTGCGGTATTGTCCGAGCTGACGTTTACACCGCCTCCGTGGACAGTCACCGCGCCATCGATCTCGGCAATGGCGCTGCTGCTCAGCACCTGAACCGCCGCACCAATTGCTACGGCTGCGCTGCCACTGATGCCAGCGCTAAGCGCGAGCATGGACACGTCGTCACGGTTATCGGCCTGAACGATGATATCGCTGTTTGCGGTCATGTCGTGTGCCAGGGCTTTTACCGTCTTATTGGATACGAGCGTCGCAACGGAAGCGCCCACGCCCGAGCTGACGGAAGTGTTGACCCCACCTGCAAGAAGGAGATGTCTTGTGTCATCGGCGGCCTTGACGGCAATGCTGCTTGTATCGGCGCTGAGAACGGCCTTCGAGGCGTCGGCTATGACGCTGTTGTTATTGACCAGCACATCCACCACGCCGTTGACTGACGCGCTGCCGGATAAGGCTACGCCCGCTGCAGCCAGGAAGAGAGTCTCAACGGCATTCGCGCCCACATAAAGGCCGCTGACTGCTTCACCGTTCAGGGTTGTAACGCTGCCGTCGCCACTGACAAACGAATTGACTGTGCCGGCTCCCAATTGTGTACGCACATCGTTGTTCTTCACCATGACCAGACCGGTCACGCCGATGGTGGGGCCGGAATAGGAGCCGGTAATGCTGCCTGCCGCATCAAGGGTATAATCGCTGTAATAGGATTCGAGGACTGCATTGCCTTTTGCGCTGGCTAAGACGCCGTCGGCAAAAACGGTATGAATGCGGTTGCTTTCCACCATCACGTCCGTGTTGCCGGAAAGCACCGCGCCGGAAATGCTCCCGGCCAGAGCCAGCCCCGCCATGATGTCGGTATCCCTGCCGCTGGACTGGACAAAGAGATCCCTGTGAGAACTCAGTGAGCTTTCTTCCACATTCACGATAGCCTGTCGGTCGAATACGTTCACATTGAACGCGCCGCCTATGGCGATGCTGCCGCTGCCTGCCGCTGCCAGGGAGGCGTTGAGCATCCAGGCGTCATTGTTGGCGTTTATCTTCAGGTCATGATACTCGGTCTTAACCTCAGCACCCTTCCCGATGGTTGTATCGGCCAAGGACCTGGAAACCATGACATTCACCGCGCCAGCGCCGGACATGCCACTGGCAGAAGCGGCCACAGAAGCGGACGCTGCGCCGGAAATCAACTGATCGGATACATCAGAGGCAATATTGAGGCTGTCGTCAGCGTCGATGCTGGTCTTTTCACCGATCCTGGTCCTGGCTTCGGCTTTGTCCACAATCACGTTGACCGTGCCGCCTGCCGCGATCGTCCCACCGGTTGTCACATTGGCGGAACCGGAGATCAGCATCAGGTCATACTTGACATTGCTGTGAATATCAATACTGCCGTCCATATCGGAACTGCTGTCAACGGTATTGAGGACGGCAGAATCGCCGATTCTGCTTTCCGCAGCGCTCTTGTTGATAATGACGTTGACCGCTCCGCCTGCGGCGGCGTCAGCCTCAGCGCCCGCCGCCACTGCCATAGCCGCAGTAAACACCTGCGCATCTCCGGTCTGTTCGGCTGTGTGGGTAATCGAGTAGGCGTTAATCCTGCTGTCAGCACCGGTCTGAGCCGAAGCCTTGTCGGAGTTTATCAGCACGGCCTCGGTAACGCCTACGCTGGTCTTGGCCGGGGCTGCGGCCAGGCTGCCCGCGATGATGCGGGTGGTTGTGCCATCAGCGGCGGTCACGCTTACATCGCCACCCTTGGCGTTGATGACCACGCCGTCGCCCAGCCGGGCATGGACATTGTTGTCGGTAACGGCCACAGCGAAGGAGCCTGCAAGGTTCGCGTCGGTGTTGCCCGAGGCGATGGAGCCTGCGATGGCTTCCGCATAAGTATTCTGGGAGGACAGGAAGTTCAGCCCTTCCACAGCGTTCAGCAGCTTTTCGCTGGAAAGATTGACATCGATTGTATAGCTGCCATCGTCGGCCTTGTGCATGTCGATCAGGCCGGTTTCAGCTTTGGCTCGCTGCTCGTCGGTCATCGCGCTGGAATCGGTGATCAGGTCGCGCAGATTGATCAGCTGCTTGAAATCCTCGTCGGTGACGGCCTGTTTCTCGGCGTTCAGCCGGAAGGAATCGGCAGTAATTTCCACATTGTCGCCCACAGAGGCGGTGACGTCGTTTGCGCTCACGATGGTGGTGCTGGCGATGCCCATGCCCAGACTGGAACCCTTCGACAGGCTCACGCCGCCTGCACGTGCCGCCAGCTTGGATTTTTCGGTGGCTTCGAAGGCTACCTGGCCGCCCTGGATTTTTTTGCCTGCCATGTCCACGGTGGACTTCGCCTGGCTGTCCACCACGCTCACCGCGCCGGAAAGGGAGAAATGAGAGCCATTGCCCGCCACGGAGCCGGATAATGACTGAGCCGCCAGCTTTCCAAGGTAGTCCCCGTCCATATTCTGGGTCAGCCTGGAGGAAACGGATATGTCACCCCCGTTCAGATTGCCGGTGTTCACCTTTGCCGTATTTTTGTTGACACTGACGGCCGCGCCTAAGGCGATGGAGTCGGCGTGTTCCGCAAAGGACATAGCCGCACCGGTACCCAATGTATTGAAATTACCAGTGTTTTCGGCAGCAGCACTGATCGATCCGCCTGCCTTGATATTGCCGATCTTCACAGCAGCCTCGTGAGAAGCTACGGTAACGCCCACGGCTGCGGCGACCTGCACCTTGGTCTTGGTGTCGCCGCCCACGTTTCCGGTGGCAGTGCCGGTGTTGGCCTCGATCTGCTCCTGCGCTTCTTTCGTGCCCTCGCCGCCCGCGTCCTGGCCCTCGGTTTTCGCGTCCTGGGTGCGCAGCACGTTGGAGGACAGGGAATTGTAGGAGCTGGCATCCGCCGCGCCTTCCTTCTTCTTCTCGTCCAGCCTGTCGTTGATCATGTCAGCAGTCTTGTTCTCGCCTCTTTTGCCATCCTTGTCGAGGCTGTCAACAATAGAACCATTCAGCAGACTGTTGGCTTTCTTTTTTATTTCCTCCGTGGTCTGCCCCAGTTTTTTCAGGTTGTTTGCGATATCCGCGCCCATGGCCGTGGCTATGGCATGGGTATTATCTTCGTTATGGCTGTTGGCGCTGACATTCACACTGCCGGTTGCCATTTGACCACCTGCTATTTCGACGTCCACGGCGGTAGAAGCGATATTGACGACCGCGCTCGCGCCAACTGCCGTCCGATCGCCCGCGCTGAATGCACTGGCAGTGGTTTTGGTGCGGGATGTTTCCCCGGCGGTTACTGTCAGATCGCCGTTATTCTGTTCGTCATTTTCACCGTGACCGTTGGTGATCACGGGCGTTGTCTCGTTAACAGCGGCCTTGATCTGGTTATCCATCATATTCAGTGCAACGGAGGCGTCTACGGCAATATCCTTAACGCCGTTCAGATCGGCCTGGCCGGTCAAAGGATCGGTGCCCGCCACACTGGCGATGTCTTCCTCATGGCTGGAAGCGGCGGTCACGCTCAGCTCGCCCGCGTCAATAGAACTGCGCACGCCGATTTTTGCTGCGGTTTTGCTTTCGCCGTACACCATAGAGAAAGCCGCGCCTACGCCAACGCTCCTGCCCGTTCCGTCCTTTGTGCTGGCAGCGGACTGTTCGGCCGCGTCGTCAAACGCCACCACAAAACGCTCGAGGTTGGCGGCAGGCATATCGAACACATAGATGATTTCCTTGTCGTTTTCGCTGCCGCGGGCCAGCTGCGCTTCCTTGTAGCTTCCGTCCTTATCGGTGTAGCCGTAAAAGATTTTCGATACCATACGGCCCGGTTTTTTCTCTATTCTGACTTCTACTCTGTCCCCCACGTGGGCAGTCAGCTTGCCGTCCAATGGTCCGATGCCGCCGGCTTTGTACGTTACCTTGCCGGATTCTTCACTATCCGTGGTCAGAACGGAGGGAGCGGGCACGGCGTATTCAATTGCCACAGGCCTCACCTCCAGAGAAATCTGGGATGTCAGGATGCCCTTGGAAAACTCTTCGATATCTGTGTCCACGTACCAGCGGCCGTCTGAATCCTTCTGGGCGGTCAGATCCCCGCTTGTCTCAAACCCGCTGCCGTCATCGAAGGAATAGAACACCTTGTTATCCGCAGGCATCTGGTAGCCGTCCTTCAGCTTGATGTACATCCTGGGCCGGTTGGAATCTTCGTCCTCCTTGTTGATTTCGGCTGTCCCACCCACACCCACGGTGAGTTTGACGTTACCTATGCTGTTTTTCGCAATGGATTCCGCATCATTGCCGCTGACCGCGTCCATGATCTGAGTGATTGAGGCGTTTTTGTTCGCCACCGCCTTTCCCTTCTTGTCAATCGCCGCGGAAGCTACGTTGTTGACCGAACGCAATTCGTCGGCGTCCACTGTCATATCATTGGTCACTTTAATCCTGCCGGTACTGCCGCCCTCTGACATATCGGCAATTGTGGCGCTGGTTTCCGCGTTCAACACGGTAATCGCCACGCTGCCCGCCACGCCCACGTCGCGAACGCCCGCGCCGGAAACGGCCTGGGTATCGATCACGTGGCCTGTCGTCTTTGGCTTTGATTTCAGGAACAGGTCAAACTGTTCGCTTAACGCGCTGATGATCTCACTGCTCACGCTGAACAGGGCTTTGTTTGCCGCGCCGCGAAGCTCCTTGATGATCCGGGTCTTGATTTCTTCGATATTCAGCTGAGACAGTTCTCCTGCCAGCTCCTGAAGTCCAACACGCATACTGGCTTTGAGTTCCTCCACCTTTTCAGGGGTCATGAACTGATTGATGCCCGTTTCTTTCAGGAGCTCGTCAATGAAGCCTTCCACGTCTTCCTCGATTTTCCTGCGCAGGACTTCCTTGTCATCGAGTTCCTCCGCCTTGTTCAGCTTCGTGTTCGCGGTCACCTTAAAGACGGCGGCTTCGATTTCGCCGTCGCTGATTCTGGCGATGTTTTTGAGTCCGATGATATTCACAGCCACGCCCGCTCCCACGCCGATGTCAGAATTGGTGGTGCTGGCGTCGGCCATGACCTTGGATGTTGTGCCGTTTTGCGCCGTCACCGCAAGGGTTTCAGCGGCCTTCACGTTCACGCCCTCCAGAATCAGGGAAACAGCCGCGCTGTTCTGCACGTTCACCACCACAGCCCCCGCAACGCCTATGCTGCCTTCGCTGGTTTGAGCCTGCTGGCGATTTTCGGATTTGGCTTTTTCGATCTGGTCTGGGGAAACGCTCTTGGATTTGTTTTTCTCCGCCAGTTTGCCCGCAGCATCCGCCAGGCCGTCCGCCTGCTTATCCGCATCCTTATTCTGATCCTTCCTGCCGCCGGAAGAGGCAGCTTTGACGTTATTTGTCACACTGCTGGTCGTCGTGCTGTCCACAGTGACATTTTTCGCGTTTACACTCTGGTTCAGCCTGGCATTGGCCACGTCGGAGACCACGGAAACGCTGATGCCCGTGCCAACGGCTGTGCCTTTGCCGGAGGCATAGGCGTCCGCTTTCATTTGATGGACAGCATCCGTTTTGGCCGAAGCCTTCACATCACCCTTGATTTCCATAGGACCATCGCTGATCCTGCCCAGATAGGCCTGTGTTTCGGTGCCGGTTACATTCACCACTGCTGCGGGAACCACGGAGGTACCCCCCGCTGCGCCGCTTAACGCTTTCATAAAATCAAGCAGCTTACTGGCCGCAGTCGCGGAAACGCCCCCGACACTCCCGCTCTCAGTTTTTGCGCTCAGCTTCGCGCCGTCCTGGATGGCAGCGTAGGTATCCGCGCCGCCCACAGCCACCGCAACGCCTGCGCCGATGCCTGCGTTTTTACTCGTCTTTCCGGATGCGTCGGAGTTTACTGAGAAGCTAACGTCCGTATCAGCATCCATACTCAGGATGCCGTCTGTCTTGATGTCAACGGTGTTATGCGCCAGTGCCTTGCTGTCCAGCGACGCTATCTGGACGGCCACCGCGCCGCCAATGCCGATGTCGCCCTTGCTGTACCCGGCCTTGGCATCAGTCTTGACCTTGCCGGTGGAAGCCGATGTGACATTCACATTGCCCTCGGCAGATACGCTGCCTTTAACGTCGGCACGGCTTTCGCCGTCCACTACGGCCACCGCGATCCCCGCTCCCAGGGCGGTGTCCACATCGGTACCGGCAGGACCTGCCGCGCGTCCATCCCCGGAGGTGGAGACATCGGTCTTCATCGAGGATGCCACGTCGGCATTTCTGCCGGCGATTACTGTCGCGCCATCATCCGTCAGCGCCTGGCTGCGGTTTTCCACCACAGTGACTGCCACCGCGCCGGCAATCACGTTCTTTTTCTTGTCTTTGCCGGAGTCGGTTCCTTCTGTGCCGCCCTTGACATCCTTTATGATATCCTCGGTATCAACCTTCTCTTCGCTCTTTTCCTTGTCCTCAAAGAGATCGTCGGGATGCAGAGGCTCATCTTCCTTCTCTTCCTCTTCTTCCTCCTCTTCCTCGTTCTGTTCCCCATTCTGGCTGCTGTTGTTGAAAGGCAGCATTTCCAGCGCCGTCCCGATTCTCTCCCCGGTGGGTTCGTCTTTCAGAATCTCCTCGACCTTGGGAAGAAGCGTATCCTTCACCGGGCCGACCACGTCGCCGGCGCCGGTTCCTTCCGATTATTCTGAATCGTCTGATATACTTGCTGTCTTTGTCGCGGAAATGGCCTGATTGCTGATGTTTTCCGCGGCATTGGACTGTAGCTGCGCGTCGCCCTGAATGGCGGTTACAATACCGTGGGAACCTGCCGCCGCCTTAACATCCTGCAAAGCAACCGTTACCGCCGTATAAACGCCGGAATTGCTTGTATCGTCTCTGCCCTTATCGGCCAGGGCTGCCCCGTCCATTTTACCGTCGGCGGTGATCTTCACACTGCCCTTCTGCGATGTCACCTTGCCGTTTACCATGTTATGGGAATCGCTGATCAGAACGTTTATCGCCGCAGAGAAAGGCGCACCGGCCGTGCCCGAATCTGCCCGGCTGGCAACATTCATTTCTGTTCGGGAAGACAGGGTCACATCATCCGCCGCTTCGAGCTCGGCGCTTTCCTGGATGTTGATGCTGGCGTCCACATCCGCAACGCTCACACCCAGGGACAGGCCGGTACCGACGGGCTTCCCGTTTTCATCCATCCCCATGGTGGTTTTCACCTGAGCGTTCGCTATTATGGAGCCTTTGTCCGCATTGACGCTCTCCTTGTCGAAATCATAACCCGCGCAGATTTTGCCCGCAATATCGATGCTGGCACGACTGACGTTCACGTTGACCACGCTCAGGTTTTTCAGCGCCACATTGCCGGTTTCCCCGCCGTGTTCCACCTGGGCCAGCATAATCACGTCGCCGCTGGATAATACGGCGGCGGTATCGCTGATGACGATTCTGGCATTTTCAATCAGGTGGAGCAGATCCGCCGGTATAGCTTCATCCAGTATGGTAAAGATGATTTCTTCGCCGGTCTCATCCCTGCCGCCGCCATTCGTGGACTGAAGGATAACGGAATCGGCCATGAGTTTACCCTTGATCTCGATGTTTTCCCCGTTCATGACGAGCTTCATGCCGCGTGCATCGATGGTTGCATCCTCGGTAACCACCAGCTTGTTTTCCCCGTCCCCTTCGGTGGGGGTGTCAATCAGCACCTGGGAAAACGTTAGTGTTGACCCTTCTGCCGGACGGATTTTCACATTCTTTAACGCGTCAGCGGCACCCTTGACCACGAAATTGGTAAAGCTGCCGTCCGCCGTATAATCAACAACCCCGTCTTCAGGCGTAATCTCAACCGTCCGCTTGTTTTCAAGATCGTCGCTGAATGCGGTGAAGCCGTTCGTTGTGATGTGCACCGAGTCCCCCAACAACCCCACCAGATTCAAATCCGTCTCCGTACCGGTAGCACGCTCATCCTCTGCAATGCGTGGATTCAGGAGTCCGGAAAGATGCAATGTGTCCTCACCCTCACCGCCGTCAAGCTGCACCGATTGGCTGTCACTGAAGTAAAGCAAGTCCACTTTTACGCTGTCATTGCCGTCCCCCAGATTTACTGCCGCCTGACCGGTTTGCCAAGGCAATATCGGTATCGGTACCGTTTCATTAAAAGTCAGCGTAACAGAATCATCCTCGGTTCCCGTATCCACGGTGATACCATAGCCTATGGAATTCAAAACCGCCTCCACCGTGTCGCTGCCTCCGCCGGTCTCTATGGACGAACTGGCAGCACTCGATGCCATCGCGAATTTGACTGAATCCTCCCCGTCGCCGGTTTCAATCCCGGCATAACCGTAGTGAACGCTGTTTATCTCGGTGTTCACGAAATCGTCGCCAGCGCCGGTTCGTATCGTCACGCTGCTGTCAGCGACAGTGGCGGTCACAGTGTCGTCCCCGTCAATGTTCTGAAGCATTTGGTCCGCCGTGCTTTCCACAACCCCGGTGTCTACAGTCACAGTGCCCGATACGGCTGTCAGAGATACGGTATCATTGTCCGCGCCGGTGTTGATATTTGCTGTATTCCCTGTAAACCCCACTTCAACTTTGTCGTTTCCGTCGCCGGTGTCCACATTCAGGCTGTCAGCCTCGACGGAAAGCTGCAGATTATCGTCCCCAGCGCCGGTATAAATATCCGCTTTGCCTTTGTCGCCCTTCACATTGACGACGAGATTATCTTCCTGCTTTGTTCCGTAATATTCCAGCTTCGCATCCTCAACGGTCACTATTTTTCCGGCGGCCATGGCAATGCCCAGCATCCGCACGTTTATGCCTTTGATGGTAATATTACCCGCGACAGCGGTTGTACCTTCGGATTGGAGATAATCCTCTCCGGCGTCGTCTGCCGCCAGCTCCACTTCAAAATCATCGTCCACATCATAACCATCATTGGAAAACGTGGCGTCTCCTTCATAGATGGTATCGATGGCAAGATTAAGCCGAACCTTCCTGGCATCGGCGGCTCTGTTTTTCATGGCCTCATTGAACATTTCTTCCAGTGTCGCCATCGCGTTTCCAGGCAATCCGGATGCTCCAAGGGATACGGCGGCACCGTTTCCATCTAAGCCGATTCCTTCAGCCGCCACGTTTCTTTCGGACAGAACCTGAACAGCTTCTTCCGGCAGGCTGCTGTCAGTTTCCGTCAGGCCGGTTCTTGGGAGGATGGTTTCGTTTCCCTCCGTTTTGAGATCATCGTTTCCATTCTTGAGGGAGTTTTCGCCGTCGGCACTGTCTTCTTCCGGTTCCCGCGTCTCGTTTGCTTCTTTAGCCTTTAGAAGAATTTCCGGGGGCATTACCCCCTCCGCCGCTGTCGCGACAGCCAGGGAAGCAGCTTTTTCTTCCCCGTCAGTCACAGCGGCTTCTTCCCCGCAGGCAGCTGCGAGACTTTTTTCCTCGTTGTCAGCGGTGGGAGTTTCTGCATGATGATCTATGACACCTTTAGGATCTGAGTTTTGGATATTAACAGAATCCTCTGCATCAGATGCAGGTTCTTGCCCTGCTGTCTCCGCTTCTTCCCCTTCCGGGACAGCGGCAGGCTCTTCCCCTTCCGGGACAGTGGCAGGCTCTTCCCCAGTTGTCGCAGCAGCAGTCGCTTCATCTGGTTGCGCAGAGACGAACTCTTCCTCTACCGGCTCAGGCACATATTCCTCCTCTGTCGGCTCAGAGACATTTTCCTCCTCTGTCAGCTCAGGCACATATTCCTCCTCTGTCGGCTCAGGGGTATATTCTTCCTCTACCGGCTCAGCCACATATTCCTCCTCTGTCGGCTCAGGGGTATATTCTTCCTCTACCGGCTCAGCCACATATTCTTTTTCTACCGGCTCAGGCACATACTCTTCCTCTACCGGTTCAGGCACATATTCCCCCTCTGTCGGCTCAGGCACATACTCTTCCTCTACCGGTTCAGGCACATATTCCTCCCCCTACCGGTTCAGGCACATATTCCTCCTCTACCGGTTCCGGTGAATATTCCTCCACAGGGGAAAGAGACTCCGTTTCTTCTCCAGGGTAAGCGGACTCTTCCTCATCAGGCTGTTCCATAGTGGATAAAGCCGCTTCATCCTCCGCTGCCTCCGCGGCAATGGCAGGCGCAAAATCCACGGAGTGAAGCAGCAGTGCCAGCGTCAGCAGGGACGTCATGATACGCTTGAACAATGCCTTATTCGTTTTCATTCTTTTGGTCTCCTATCACAGAATGCTGGTTTAAATCACCTGTTTCTGTCAGTTTCCGGCAGGATGCACACGGATTTGCTTAGGAAATATGCCGCCGGAGGGGGCGCAAATCCGGCGCAGCAAACGACAAGGTTCGTCACGGCAATGGTAAAATGCCTTCCGTGGAATAAATCCGGTTGCGCCCCAGGCAGTCATCCGCTGATTCCTGTTCCATATGCAGTGCGGCATCCAATGCCGACAGGGCGCCTGTGTCGTCCCCTTTGATCATGTCGAGTGAAGCCTGCTTCAAAATCAGATCGGCGTAGACTTTGGGGGTTAGCATGCTGATTAAGTGTGCCTTCTGCACATTACCCATACTGTATCATACGCAGCTCGCACTTGCTGCCAGCTGATGACCTGAACAGTATCACTAATGGCTCAGTTGTTTTTACAGTGGTTTTTCAAGAGAGAGGGAAAATAAAGGAAATTACATGAAAAGTCTTAGCGTGAAGTGCAAAACAGAGGGGCAATGGTGAAATGATAGCACTTGACTTTTTCATGAACAGTTGTTACAAAAAAGCTATTGTTGACGCACATAGTGCGAAAACAAGAACGGTATTGCAAAAAAAAGTCTCTAATTCTATATCTCCCACTCCCATAAGTAACCTTCGATTTGAGCGGTGCAGAGAGCACCCAAACTCAAAGCGTGTCTGAACAGGTTATTTTTTAAAATAATATATAGCATAGCCCATTATTCAAGTCAACAATAAATCTCTTCATTGTTTCCCTATTTTATATCTCTTATTTCTATTTCTGATAGTAAGCAAGGATAACAAATAGTAATGATGCACAAATATAGCACATTTGGCGTGGACTAGAATACGCTGTCCCACATCTCGCGTTGGCATGAAAATGACCATCGCATCCTTAGGGTCACTGCACAGAGGCGTAAATTCGTGCGCATTTAACACACAAAAAACCCGACATCCAGGAGTACTGATCCCAGATGCCGGGTTTTTGCTCTTCTTCAGCTGATAGCCCTTTGTTCGTTTCCTATAATTACAGTAATACTCGTTTCGTTTCTGTTACAGTGATTCCAGCAATTCCTTTACCGTTTCGAGAGGAAAATCTGAAGTAGGAGGATTGTCTGCCAGTGTCTGCAGAACTTCCCTTGCTTCTTCACTTTGCGGAAGCATAAAACGTGATTCGCGCATCAAGTCCGCTCCCAGTAAACGGGTAGATTTTCCAATCGCCGTCATCAGACGATAAAGCCCGTCTTGCTCTGTCGATTCCGCTATCTGAGAAACCATTTTTTCCTGATCCGCTTTACGCTGCGCCATTTCACGCAGGGCTGCTACTACAGCATCCGTTTTTTCCTGCTGCTTTGGAAATACCACGGGAACGAGACTGATGGCCTTACTCGGGCAGGCGTCAGCACATGCGCCACAACCGATGCATTTCGCTGTATCGATAATACTGTTCTCTGTATCCGTTGCCCCGGTAGGACACGAAAAAAGGCACAGACAATCTTTTGTGCAAAGCCTGAGATTTCTTATTGCAATTCTCTTCATCTTCATGCCCTCCCATTAATCTTTTCAAATCTCCATTCGGGAACCTTACAGACAGGGCATTGCTCTGGAGCACTATCGCCGATATAGACAAAACCGCATGCCGTACAAACCCAGATCTCTTTTCCGGCTAACATTGTTTCCCCATTCTTTTGATACTGATCCAGAAGAGATGCCAGCATCCGGCTGACCTTTTCTCCCCAAACCAGTGAGCGTGCTGCCCCGCGATCATTGTCGGCATCTGTCTGAGCTCTTACTGCAGGATAGGTACTGAGATCCCACTTTAACATTGCGATAACATTCTCGACATTAGCGTTTGGAACCGGAGGTTCGACCGCAGTAAAATACTCCGCCAGTTCAGCAAACTGCTCAGCCTCTTTTTCCTTATACTGCTTTTCACACGCCCTCGAAAAATTGGTACACAGCGCAGCCATCTGACCGGCACTCATCTCTAATACCCTGATATTTTCCTGTGGAATAATTGTCTTTTCTACTTCTTCAGCAGAATTTAGTTCCTCTACAAGCTCTTTGAATTCTGATTTGGCGGCCTTACAGATTGGACATTTCCAGTCATCCGGTAATCCCACGAAAGAAACGCCTTCTTTGTCTTCATCATATACGTAACCGCATATCTGACATACATACTTCAAAACTGGTTCTCCTCCTTAAAACATAAAAACCCATTGCCTTGTTTCCTTTATTCACCAAGAACCATGTTGACCGGATAATGCTATTGTAGCTTATCATACAAGGATGTCAAGAAGTCATTTCCGTGAAAAAACCTGTCGGTCTCCACCGCATCATCACCGTTGATCGTTTACCATTCTTCTTCCATTCGCCTATAATCCTCTAAGACATGGTATCATACCTCCCCTGTAAACTCTAAAAAAAAGTATTGACAAAAGGTGAGAAATCGTTTACTCTATATAGAGTAACCGATTACCCTGATACCTGGTACCTGCTGGTCGGGATAAACCGGCGGATATCATAATGCTTCATTTCTACAGGAGGAGAATAAAATGAAGAAATCTGTTGTAAGTGCCATTCTTTGCGCAGCCATGGCAGTAGTGATTGCAGCCCAGCCGGTCATGGCTGAGGGAGAAAAGTACGGTATCGTTTTAAAGACTCTGAGCTCTGAATTCTGGCAGAGCGTACAGAAGGGTATTGAAGACAAGGCCGAGGAGCTTGGTGTGGAGGTGACCATTCAGGGAGCCAATTCCGAGGATGATGTAGAAGGACAGAATAACATTCTGGAGACGATGGTACAGAGCGGCGAGTATGTTGCTTTTGCCGTAGCTCCTCTTTCCGACTCCAATCTGGTGAATACAGTGGCAGATGCCAACTCCCAGGGATATCTGGTTGCCGATATTGACGAACACATTAACCTGGATGTACTGGAAGCCCGCGGCGGAGCGGTTGTCTCTTTCGTAACCTCCGATAACAAGGCAATTGGCCGTATGGCTGGTGAGTATATTGCCTCCCTGATCGAAGAGGGTTCTGATGTCGCTATTATCGAAGGAAAAGCAGGGGCCATCTCAGGAGAAGACAGAAGAGACGGCTGCAAGGAAGCCTTTGAAGAAGCCGGCATGAATATTGTTGACAGCCAGCCGGCAGACTGGGACAAGACCAAGGCTTATGACCTGGCCACAAACCTGATCAACAAAAATGAGAATCTTGCTGCTATTTACTGCTGCAATGATACCATGGCCATGGGAGCATATCAGGCGGTTGCCGACTCCGGTAAAGATATTGTTGTTGTCGGTACCGACGGAAACAGCGATGCCATTCAGTCTGTAAAGGACGGTGGTCTCACTGCGACAATCGCACAGGATACCGCGGGCGTTGGTGCGAGATCCCTGGAGCTTCTGGTTGCTGCCTACAACAATGGCGAGAAGCCGGGCGAAGTAGAAACGATCAATGAGTTTGTCAATCCCATCCTGATCACAGCAGATGCGGAATAATAATACATGAGCACGTCGACCGGAGAAAACAGGATTTGTCCGGTCGTCTCCTGACAGAAAGCTGCCGGGCTGTAGTTGCAGCCAGGCAGCTTTTCCGTTCCGTGTCATAGACCGTTTTCAGCGCGGTCGTGAATTGTAATCATTTCTGTATGAAAAGGCGGTGGTCTTCTTATGAGTCTTGTAGAAATGAAGCACATCACAAAAACGTTCCCAGGTGTTATCGCCCTGAATGATATCAGCTTTGAAGTACAGCCTGGAGAAACGCATATTCTGCTGGGAGAAAACGGCGCAGGGAAATCCACCCTGATGAAGATCCTCAGCGGAGCGTACGAGCCTACTCAGGGAACTCTCGTTGCCAACGGGATAGAATATAAGCGTTTTACCCCGAAGCTTTCTCAGGAAAACGGCATCAGTATCATTTATCAGGAACTGAGTGTGATCAATGAGATCAGCATTCAGGAGAATATCTTTGTCGGAAAAATGGTAACCAAAAAGGTTTGTGGAATTCCCGTCATCGACAAAGCCTACATGCGGAAACGTACGCAGGAGGTTCTGGAAGAAGTCGGACTGAAAAGAGACCCGTCCGAGATGGTCGGTTCCCTTTCGATTTCAGAAAAACAGATGGTGGAAATTGCCAAGGCGGTAGCCTTTGACGCAAAAGTGATTATTATGGATGAACCGACGTCTTCTCTGGCGCAGGAGGAAATCCAGCATCTGGTAAGCATTGTAGAAAGGCTTAAATCTCAGGGAAGAGGCATTGTCTTTATTTCACATAAGCTTGACGAGGTGTTGACGGTCGGTGACCGTGTGACGGTACTGAAGGATGGTACATATGTAGGGACCTACAATATCCGCGATATGGACGAAGACAAGCTGGTCCGGCTGATGGTCGGACGGGAAATCAAGGGTACCTATCTTAAGGAAGCCGATGAAGAATACCCGGATGAAACCATTCTGGAGGTGGAGAACCTGACCAGAAAGGATGGCAAGGCAAGGAATATCAGCTTCAGCCTGAAAAAAGGAGAGATTCTCGGTTTTTCCGGTCTGGTTGGCGCCGGAAGGACAGAAACCATGGAAGCCATATTCGGAGCGGCAAAAAAGAAGTCCGGCACGATCCGGCTGTATGGCGAAGAATTAAAGATCAATAATACCTATGATGCTTTATGTGCAGGAATTGCCTTGGTAACGGAAAACAGAAGGGAGACAGGTTTTGCTCCGTTCTTCTCAATCAAAAAGAATATTGCGCAGGCACTGGAACTGAAGGAAAGCAGCTTTGGCGGAATGACAGGGCTGATCAGCCCGGCACAGGAAAAGAAAGTTGCTGAAGAGCAGGAAAAGGCCATGCAGATCAAGTGCGCGTCCCTGGATCAGGTGATCACCGAGCTTTCCGGCGGAAACCAGCAAAAAGTAATCCTGGGAAGATGGATGGCCTCTAATCCAAAAGTCATTATTTTTGATGAACCGACAAAAGGGATTGATGTGGGGACGAAGTCAGAAATCTATAAGCTGATGCGCCAGCTTGCCCGGCAGGGGATCGGCGTCCTGGTGGTTTCTTCCGAACTGCCTGAGATTCTGTCTACCTGTGACCGTATCCTGGTTATGGGAGAAGGACAGATCAAAGGAGAATTCACATCAGCGAATGCTAATGAAGAGAATCTTGTGCGTGCAGCCACTTCTTAACAGCAGAAAACCTGATCCGTTTACGATATGAATAGAGATTGAGAGAAGGACAAGGAGCAAACGAGATGAGAACAAAATCAAAAAAGACATTTAACGATTACTGGAGTGCTTACAGTACAGTCGCAATCCTTCTGCTGATGGTCATTGTATTCAGTGCCCTGAAGCCCAAGGCTTTTATGAGTGTCAACAACTATATCAAGATTATCGAGCAGAGCGCCATCTATATTCTTCTGGCATGCGGCGAGTTTTTTGGCATTATTCTGGGAGGAATTGATCTTTCCGTCAGCTCCACGATGGCGCTGACAGGCGTTGTCTGCGCGAAGCTGATGGTTACAGGATGGCACCCGATTCTCGCAGTGCTTGTCGGTATTATTATTTTTGGCGCTATGATCGGCGCGTTAAACGGAACTCTGATCAATGTTACCAATCTGCCTCCTTTTATCATTACCCTGGGCATGCAGTCCGTATTGCGAGGTCTGACATATATTCTGTCCAACGCCCGTTCGGTATCCGGTATTTCTGTGGGATTTATGAAATCCGTAGCCGGAAAGATCGGAGGAGTCGTACCGATGCCAATCGTGATCGCCCTGGTTGTGGCGGTTATCATGATCTTCTTTACCACAAAGACAAAGGCAGGAAGGAATATTTACGCATTGGGCGGTAATCCGATGTCAGCCTATTATGCCGGTATTACGACCAAACAGCATCGTCTCTTATGCTTTGTTCTTTCCAGCGTATGCGCAGCCCTCGCCGGAATGGTCAATATCGCAAGACTGGGTTCGGCTGAGCCGAATGCAGGTACCGGTTATGAGACTTTTGCCATTGCGGCTGTCATCATCGGCGGGACTTCTTTCTTCGGAGGACAGGGAACCGTATGGAAGGTCGTCATCGGAGCGATTATCATTGGCGTAATCAATAACGGACTGAATATGGTCGGCCTTTCCTCTTATTATCAGCAGATCGCTATGGGTATCCTGATCATCCTGGCCGTGACTCTGGACCGCTTCTTTGGTGCAAGCAGCAGAAAATAAACCATAAGCCAGAGCAGATATCTGCTTCAGGCCTAAATGCGAAAGGGGGAGACGGCCTTGCAGTTTGCCGGAATTGATATCGGGACGACAACCATCAGCGCCGTGGTGATGGACGATGCCGAAAACAGGCTGTTGGATTCCATAACCGTTGAAAACGGAAGCTTTATCCATACTGAAAATGACTGGGAAAGAATACAAAATGTTGAGATCATAATCCGCAAGGCCAGGGAAGTACTGGATCAGCTTCTAGAATCTTATCCGGAAATTGCTTCAATCGGACTGACCGGCCAGATGCACGGGATTGTCTATCTGAACTCGGAAGGGGAAGCAGAAAGCCCTCTATATACCTGGCAGGATCAGAGGGGAAATCTTCCGGAGAAGGGAAAGACTCTGACAGAGTGCATCTATGAAAAAACCGGTCTGAAAGCCGCGACAGGGTATGGCTTGGTGACGCATCTGTATCAGAGCATGCATGGACTGGTTCCGAAAGAAGCCAGAAAGATCTGCACCATTCCTGATTATCTGGGGATGCAGCTAACCGGCAGAAAGACACCATTGGTACACATCAGCATGGCGGCCAGCATGGGCTTTTTCAATGCCCGTACGATGCGCTTTGAAACGGAAAAGCTGAAGGACATGGGCGCAGACCCAGCCGTACTGCCGGAGGTGGCAGAGGATTTTGAAATTCTGGGGACTTATCGGGGAAAGCCTGTCACCGTAGCACTCGGGGACAACCAGGCCAGCTTTCTGGGGTCAGTGGGAATGAAAAAGAATACTCTGCTCCTCAATGTAGGAACCGGCAGCCAGCTATCCGTCTTATCAGACCAGTATTTTGAGACGGACGGGATTGAAGCCCGACCGCTGGCAAAAGGAACCTATCTGCTGGCAGGCTCCAGTTTGTGTGGAGGGAGAGCATACGCTATTCTGGAAAGCTTTTTCAGGCAATATATGGAGGAAGCCGGATATGGGAAGGAGTCCCAGTATGCTGTTCTCAACAGGCTGGCTTTGAAAGGCGCCGAGAAAAGAAAAGAGGACAGGCTGGCTGTGGATACGCGGTTTCAGGGGACCCGAAGCGATCCGTCCGTTCGGGGATCGATCAGCAACCTGAGTGAAGACAATTTCAGTCCGGCTGGTCTGACCTATGGAATACTGGAGGGAATCTCCAGGGAATTATATGGTTTCTATGAGAAGATTCAGGCAGGAACACAAATCGGTGCGGAAAAACTGGTTGCCTCCGGAAATGGTGCCCGGCGCAATCAGATATTGCAGGAAATCTTTTCTGAGATGTTTCACGCTAAGCTGGAGCTGGCAAGATATGAGGAAGAAGCAGCCTGCGGGGCATCCCTGACATGGAAACTGGCCAGGGAGATGCAGAACTGATGTTATCGTCAACGACATAAATAATTTGTCGTTGACGATAAGCCTCCGGCAGGATGTGCACGGATTTGCTAAGGAAATATGCCGCCAGAGGCGGCGCGGGTAACAAATCAAAGCGCAAGTATGTGTTCGTTTCCAATATGTTTGTTTCCAATATGATGATAAGGGATATCGCTATGTCAAAAAAAGTCATAACATTTGCCCATGTTGGGTTATATATCAAAGATATTGAACGCTCGAAGCAGTTTTATCAGGATGTTCTGGGTTTTACCTGCGTCTGCGAGTTTACCAATGAAACAGGTGACAAGCTGGCTTTTATGAAATCAGGGGATGCTGTCTATGAGCTCATTCAGCACAAGAACTGGATGGACCGCAAGGATGGCCTGTTTGACCATATGGCCATGCAGGTAGACGATATAGAGCAGGTCAGCAGTGAACTGAAGGCCAAAGGGATTGTTTTTGAAGATGAGATTTATTTTGACCACAACGTATTTGAGAACGGAGTGAAATATCAAGCCTTCAGAGGCCCTGACGGAGAGCATCTGGAAATATATCAGATTATGTAACGGAATAGGGTAGAGGAAGGCGCAGCCGCACCTCTACCCCTCCCCGAGCCGCGTTCCGACGTTAGTCGGAAGAATTCCATTACGCGGCTCTGGGATAAGAAGGAAATGGCTGATTTCCCTAAGCAGCCTTACGTTGTCCCCCGTACAACCAGTTCTACAGGGAGCCGGCGGCGCTGTCTGTGGATTTCTTCGCCTGCAATCATGCGGACCATTCGGAGTCCGGCCTGCAGACCAATTTCAGATACAGGCTGGCGGATCGTTGTCAGGCCGATCACGGAACTGGTGGAATGATCGTCAAAACCGATCAGTTTGACCTGTCCGGGTACGGAAAAACCAGCCTGGTTGAGATAGCGCAGGCCACCGAAGGCCAGGGAATCCGAGGAAAAAAAAATACCGTCAACATCCGGGTGGCTGGTCATCAGCTGCTTCACAGCCGCAAAGCCTTCCTCTATCAAAAAGCTCCCGGTTGTAATAATATACTGATCTGAAATATCCAGGTCAGCTTTTGACAGAGCCGAGCGAAGTCCCTGCAGCCTTTTTCTGTGGGTGGACACCGTCTGGTCAAAAACGATATAGGCTATATGGCGGCAGCCCTTGCGGATCAGCTCCTCTCCTGCCAGATACCCCCCCTGGATATTATCACATTCGATCAGGGTGTAATTTTCTTCTGTCATATCCTGAGCATCTCTGGGATCCCGGTCTACATAAACGATGGGAAGCTCAGGCAGTTCTGTAATCTCATTATTCCCGATATATATGATTCCGTCAGCGTTGTAGTTCTTGAAAATCTGAACATATTGCGCAGCCTGCTCCAGGTTTTCTCCGGTATTGCTGACCAGAGCCATATAATCATTCTCCATCAGGGTTTCCTGAATTTTCTTTGTAATCGTGCCGTAGAATTCATACCCTATATCAGGCACAAGGATACCGATAATATTGCTGTGTGTGGTACGCAGG
This sequence comes from Blautia sp., assembly GCA_017515325.1. Classification (GTDB taxonomy): domain Bacteria; phylum Bacillota; class Clostridia; order Lachnospirales; family Lachnospiraceae; genus Blautia_A. The sequence continues at coordinate 21,515 of JAFWGA010000044.1, read as the reverse complement.
CTTCTGGCCAGAGGATTCAGCTGATATCCTGTCTCGGCAATGACTTTCCGTACTCTCTCTTCCGTTTCTTTTGAGAACCGTCCGTTTTGATTTAAAACCCGGGAAACGGTTGCGGTAGAAGTGCCTGCAAGTTGTGCAATCTCTTTCACAGATACTTGGTGTTTTTTCATATGGGGATTTGACCTCCTAAAGCAAATATCAAGTTGACTGTACTGGTGTGCAGGTTGCTTTCTGGGTACGCGCTCATCTCTGAGCAGTCATTATTATAACCAGAAGCATGTCCTATTTCAAGCATGAAAGGTAGATTTGTTCCTGTATAAAGGTAAGTCGGACAGGCTCGTAGGGTAATCCTGCCATCCCGGATCAGATTCATTGTCATTTTGCACAATAGAACAAGGGCATAATTGTAACATGTGCAAGACTGATAATGATTGACATTCCGAAAAAATGCTGTATAATATGAGTAAAGGATTACCCGGCGAATCTTAAAGCTTTCCGGTGAAAGCTTTTTGAGATACGATACACTAATTTTCTTTATTTAAGGAGGACATCCAAATGAATTTCAGGAAACTCTTTGCAGCAGGCCTGGCTGTGATCACCGCCGCAGCTATGAGCGTCACCGTAATGGCACTTCCGGAAGGCTATGAGGTCAAAAATGGCTATGATCCGGCTGATTTCGTTTCAGAGAAAGATCCTTCTGAGTTTAAGATGGCTGTAGTCGTCAAGGGTGTTGCCGAGTGGTTCTCCCGCCTGGAGGAAGGCGTTACCAAGTTTGGTGAGAATTATGGTATCGATGCAAGCGTACAGTTCCCGGCTACCACAGATGCTGCTTCTCAGCTTGAGATCATCGATTCCCTCCTGACTCAGGACTATGATGCCATCATCATTGTTCCCAACGATGCCAGCGCACTTGAGGAGTCTTTCGCGAGTGCTCTTGACAGCGGCGTCGTAATCATCGGTCATGAGGCTTCCAATCTGACCAACTGCCTGTACGACACTGAGGCATTCAACACCGAGCAGTATGCCGAGGCAATGGCGAATGCCCTGATCGAGTCCACCGGCGGCGAAGGCAAGTATGCGATCATGGTCGGATATACCACCTCCATCACTCATATGGACTATGCGAATGCTGAGTATGCGTATCTCAAGGAAAAGGCTCCCGGCCTTGAGCTGATCAACGACGAGGTTCCTACCTGTGAGTCCCAGGAATCCACTACCACTGCTTATGAGCAGGCCAAGCAGGTTCTGAAGAGCAACCCGGATCTTGTCGGATTTATCTGCCACTGCTCCACAGACGCCGGTGGCGTATCCCAGGCTGTCGTGGAACTCGGACTGGAAGACCAGGTCAAGATCATCGCTGCAGGTGTTCCGTCATCCTATGCAGATGAGCTGAAGGCTGGCCAGATTTATTCCGTTACCACATGGGATCCGGCTCTTTCCGGTTATGTTGCCTGCCTGTGTGCTTATGATGTTCTGACTGGTGTTGAAGTAGGCCAGGGCTCAGATCTTTCTGACGGCGGCGAAGCCCCCGGTTATGAGTCCGTCAACCTGGTTGTTGGCGATAACAACTGCCTGATCGGAAATGCCCCCTGCATCGGTACCGCTGAGAACGTAGACGATCTGTTCTGATTTTTGCCCGCTTCTTCAGGAAACATAGATGAATAGGGTAGAGGGAGGCGTAGCCGCACCTCTACCCCCTCCCCGAGCCGCGTTCCGACGTTAGTCGGAAAAATATCATTACGCTGCTCTGGGATATAATGCTGCCAGGCTGGATAAATGCAGTCCGGCAGCTTTTTTTAAAAATTTCATAACAGAGAGGAGGGCAGTCAGTGTCCGATTATATTTTGAGCTGTAAAGGAATCAATAAATCCTTTGGCGGCGTCCATGCCCTGCAAAATGTTGACCTGCATGTAAAGCGTGGAGAAGTTCACTGCCTTGCCGGCGAAAATGGCTGCGGAAAATCTACGATCATCAAAGCAATCTCCGGCTTTCAACCCCAGGATTCCGGCACCATCGAATTCGACGGCAAGGTTTACACGTCTCTGAATCCCGCTCTGTCCATAGATCTTGGCATTCAGGTTATTTATCAGGATCTTTCCGTTTTTCCGAATCTGACCGTTCAGGAGAATCTGGCGATCAATACAGTCCTGTCAAATAAAGAAAAAATATACAGCCGTAAAAAACAAAGAGAGATTGCCCGTAAGGTCATGCAGACCCTTGACCTGGATCTGGATCTGGATGCCAGGGTCGAGCAGCTGCCTGTAGCTTCCAAGCAGCTGATTGCTATTGCCCGTGCGATTTATGCCAAAGCACAGTTCCTGATTCTGGATGAGCCGACAACGGCTTTGACCAGAAAGGAGGTTGACCGTCTGTTTGAAATCATCCGCGGTCTGAAGGAACAGGGTCTGACGGTTTTGTTTGTCTCGCATAAACTGGATGAGATGTATGATATATCGGACAGCATCACCATTATGCGTTCAGGCGAAAACGTGTATTCCGGACCGATGGCTACGCTGACGGAAGACGAATTTACCCATTATATGACCGGACGCGATTTTGACAATGTCAACGACAAGCATGCAGAGGACAGAATCCAGAAGCAGGCTGTTCCTGCCATGGAGCTTGTCAATCTTTCCGGTCCCGGATTTGCCCATGTTTCTTTCAAAGTACAGCCAGGAGAAATCCTTGGCATCACCGGACAGCTCGGCTCCGGCAGAAGCGAGCTGTGCAACACCCTGTTTGGCATAGAAAAAGCCAGCTCCGGACAGATCCTCAGAGACGGAAAGGCTGTGAAGATCCGTTCGGTGCAGGATGCAACCATGAATGGAATTGCCCTGGTCCCGGAAGACCGACTGACGGAAGGCCTGTTTTTGCCTGTCTCCATCATGGAAAATATTACGGTGGTTAATTTTGATCAGTTCAAAAAAGGCCTGTTGCTGGATCGAAAGGCACAGGAAGGAAATTCCGGAGAATGGGTACAGCAGATCCATGTCAAGACAGATGATCATCTGCTTCCTGTACAGACGCTTTCCGGTGGAAATCAACAGAAAGTGGTACTGGCAAAATGGCTTTCTACCTCTCCAAAGGTTCTGATCCTGAACGGACCGACGGTCGGCGTGGATATCGGAGCAAAATATGATATCTACCAGCTTCTGCGCGATCTGGCATCGACCGGAGTAGCTGTACTGGTAGCTTCGGATGACCTGGCTGAGGTTGTCAGGCTTTGCGACCGAACAATTGTGATGCGCGGCGGCCTGATGTCCGGCGAGATTGCCGGCAGGGACCTGACTGCTGAACGCCTGACTGAAGCGATCATGTGATGAGGAGGAGGTGACAATTCGTGAGTAAAAAAATAAAAAGACTGTTGGGAAAAAATGAATTGTATGTTGCGATCATCATCCTGGTTCTCGCAATCACGATTCATATGCAGTCCGGGTTATTCTTCCTGCCTAACAACCTGGTGGATCTTCTTCGTTCCATCATTGTCAACTCCATTTACGCGCTCTGTGCCCTGCTTGCTTTCGTAAGCACCGGTGCAGACGTTTCGTTTCCTATGATCGCCGGCATGAGTACCTATATCATCTTTAAGCTTGGCGAAACTACCGGGCTTCCTGCCTTTGTCCTTGTGCTGATCGCTCTGGCCATCGGAGCCGTCTGCGGATGTATCAACGGGTTTTTCATTGTGAAATTCCGTTTTAATTCCCTGATCGTTACCCTGTCTACCTCCACCATATGCTATGGTATTGCTTTTGGCGCACTCAAAGGAGTCAGGATTGATGTCCCGGCTCAGTTTGCGGATTTTGCCAACTGGAATATCCTTAAGGTGGCGAAAACGGAGAAGGCGCTTGGCGCTTCTCTCCACGGGGCTTTTCTTGTGATGGTAATTCTGTATCTTCTGGTTTATCTGGTACTGAACCATACGATGGTAGGCCGGGCGGTTTATGCCATCGGCGGAGATGAAGTTTCTGCCAGAAGAGCCGGCTTCAAGGTGGATCAGATCCGTTTCGGCATTTTTGTCGTCAACGGACTGTTGGCTGTGATTGGCGGATTATGTTATGCCTGTATGTGTAAGAACTGTTCCCCCATGGAATACTATGGCGGTGAAATGATCGTTATCGCTGCCATCGTTCTTGGCGGTGTCCGTCTGACCGGCGGCCACGGATCTCTGACAGGCTGTATTCTGGGTACGTTCCTGCTTGCCATGGTACAGAACTCCCTGACAATGGTTGGGATTTCTGTGTATTACCAGAACGTTTTTATTGGTATCATCATTATTCTTGGTGCTTCGGTTGCTGCCATACAGGCTACCAGATCCATGAAGATAAAGAGCGTGGTGGATAAGGAGGGAGGAGAATGACAGCAAAAAGGAAATCAGGGATAAACAGCGATTTTTTAAGAATGCTGATCATACTGATCGTTCTGTTTATCGTGGCTGGGGTGACACGCGGCTCTGCATTCATGAGCGTAAAGAACTTCCAGACCATGGGCAAACAGCTTTCCGAATACGGACTTCTGGCTTTGGGACTTTCTATGGCAATGATCACAGGCGGAATTGATCTTTCCACAGTATATATAGCCAACCTGTGCGGTGCCACCTCTGCCCTTGTCATGCAGGCATTCGTTTCTGAAGCCAATCCGGATGGTTCCCTGACAGGAATCCTGATCGGATGTGCGGTTGGACTTTTGGTCGGACTGGTGTGCGGCTGTCTGAACGGTATTCTTGTTTCGGTGGTAAAGGTTCCTCCCATGCTGGCGACGCTGGGAACCTATGAACTTTTTTACGGAATTACCATCGTGCTGGGAAAGGGAAAACCAATCAATGCGGTAAACAATTTCAAGAGCTTTGCGAAAAATGATGTGCTCTTTGATATGGTCCCCCGCCCCTTTATCATCTTTGTGGTTTCTGCCGTCATTCTGAGTATTGTGGTTGGGAAGACTGCATTCGGCAGACGGATTCATCTGGTCGGTGTTAACGAGAAGGCTGCGGCATTCGCAGGGATCAAGAATGTGGCGGTCATCACGGCTGCCTATATGATCTCCGGCCTTCTTTCTGCCATGACCGGACTCATCAATCTCTCAAAGATCGCATCTGTGAAAGCGGACTTTGGAAGCAGTTATGTGATGATGACGATTCTGATTGCGGTTCTTGGCGGCTGTGATCCAAACGGTGGTTATGGAGAAATTCCCGGTGTGGCGACGGCAGTTCTGGTCGTTCAGGTGATCAGTGCCTACCTGAATTCGATTCCTCAGATCAACAATTACTATCGTCAGGCTCTTTATGGCGTGCTGCTGCTGGGATTCATGACCTACAAGTATTTCCGTAACAAGGCAAAATCATCAAGATAAGGCTCTGTTAATCCTTCGCCCTCTGAATTATCTACGCAGGCATCTGCTGCGTTGGTCTCGTCTTCCGACTCGGTCGGCGCTAAACGGGTGCCACCGGCACTCAGCGCCGTCAGTTGGCAATGCTAACCGAAAAAAGAAAGGAAAATTGAAAAATGAAGTATGGTATTTATTATTCCTATTGGGAAAAAGAATGGACTGCAGACTATATCGGCTATGTAGGGAAAGTGAAAAAGCTTGGCTTTGATATCCTTGAGGTAGGGTGCCATTTCATGCTGAACATGGAGGATGAGTACCTGCTTCGCCTGAAGGCTGAGGCAGAAGCCCAGGGGATCGTGCTGACCGGTGGATATGGCCCTGATGCCGCACACAATATCGCTTCTCCGGATCCGCAGATTGTGAAGGCTGCTTTTGATAAGTATGAAGCGACCTTTAAGAAGATGAAAACTGCCGGGGTTAAGAAGCTGGGCGGCGGACTGTATTCTTACTGGCCGGTGGACTATAATGTTCCCTTTGATAAGAAAGCAGATCTGGAAAGGGCCATCAACAATATCCGTGAACTGGCTGACATGGCTGCCGATTATGATATCGCCCTTGGAATGGAGGTTTTGAACCGATTCGAGGGTTATCTGCTTAATATCTGTGAAGAGGCTGTGGAATTTGTCGACAAGGTGGGACGTCCCAATGTCAAGGTGATGCTGGACACCTTCCATATGAATATTGAAGAAGATTCCTTTGGTGACGCAATCCGGCTGGCCGGAGACCGGCTGGGCCATCTCCATGTAGGGGAAGCGAACAGAAGACCTCCGTTTGCCGGAGGAAGGATTCCCTGGAAAGAGATCGGAGAAGCCCTGCATGATATCAACTATGACGGTGATGTGGTGATGGAACCCTTCGTTCGCATGGGCGGAACGGTAGGAAAAGATATCCGTATCTGGCATGATCTTTCAAACGGCTGCCCGGAAGCGAAGCTTGACGAGGATGCAGCGAAATCTGTGAAATTCCTCAGAGAATTGTGGGGATAAAGAATAGATAACTCCAGACTTATCCTGGACAGTTACATGTCCACGGCAAAAAGCCCTTGGCCTGATAAAAGGCCAAGGGCTTTTCACATTATTTTTCCAAGGCAGAGACAACGATTGTGCAGGAAGCGTCTCCGGTGATGTTGACCGTCGTCCGTCCCATATCAAAGATACGATCGATTCCGGCTACCAGTGCGATTCCTTCCACCGGCAACCCAACAGAACTCAGTACCATGGCAAGCATGACCATGCCGGCGCCCGGTACGCCTGCAGTGCCGATGGAGGCCAGGGTGGCAGTCAGGACAATCGTGAGCATCTGGGAAAACGTCAGGGTAATGCCAAAGCAGGAGGCGATAAAAATAGCGCAAACACCCTGGTAGATTGCGGTTCCGTCCATGTTGATCGTGGCACCAAGCGGAAGGACAAAGGAAGAAATATTCTTATCCGCGCCAAGTTTTTCTGTACACTCCATGTTGATGGGGAGCGTTCCCACAGAAGAAGCTGAGGAAAAAGCGAACATGATCGCAGGAAGCATGCCTTTGAAAAATGTTAGCGGACTCATGCCGGCTGCAATTTTCACAGCAAGGGAATACACCAATACAGCATGGAGAAAGTAGGCCAGATAAGCGACAAGGAGAACCTTTGCGAGTGAGCCTAAAACAGCCGGACCGTTTTCCGCCACCACAGGACAGATCAGGCAGAACACGCCAATGGGAGAAAGCTTTACTATCATCTCCATGGACTTCATAAAAACATCGTTGAGCGTTTCAACGGATTCAAACTCAATCTCTTTTTGCTGATCTACCAGAAGCAGCGCGAAGCCGATAATCAGGCTGGCCACAATGATCTGGAGCATATTGGCCTCTACGAAGGGTGCAAAAAAGTTTGAGGGGAAGATACCCACCAGGGTATCCATAAAATTGACAGAGGCAGAGGCTTCGTACGCCAGATCAGTCGTCTGGAGAACCGGAAACATTCCTTTGAACAGGTTGGCGAGAAGCAGGCCAATGGTAACGGCAAAAGCCGTCGTACACATATAATAGATGACTGTCTTAAGGCCGATAGAGCCTACCTTTTTGATATCCCGCATGGAAATCACGCCGGCCATAATCGAAAAGAATACCAATGGCGTGACAACCCATTTGATCAGATTCAGGAAAATCGTTCCAATGGGTTTAATGTAAGTAGTTGCGATGGACGAATGCCCTGTGAAAAGAATACCTACAATGATACCAAGTACAAGCGCAATGAATATTTGTGAAGCGAGAGATAGTTTCTTCATTTTTATTTACTTCCCCGCAACAATCTTCGCAGCACGTCTGCCGAACGTCATGGTACGTCCGCATGCCAATCCCGTAAACAGGTTCGGATAGTTATTCGCAAAGAATCCGCCGGTGCAGTCTCCTGTTGCATACAGCCCTTCAATCGGGGTTCCATCCTCTCTGATTACCTGCATATCCGTATTAATCCTGCAGCCATCCAGAGTGGTCAGATGCCAAGCACAGGTGCGGATTCCATAGAACGGCGCGGTATCCACCGGCGTAAGGCGGTGTTTCTCTTTCCCATAGTCCTCATCAACGCCCTTGGTGGCAAGCTCGTTGTATCGTTCCACCGTCTTGACAAACGTTTCCACTGGGATATTCAACTTCTCTGCCAGTTCCTCCAGCGTATCTGCCTTCTGCAGGTAACCCAGCTCCAGATGAGAATTCTCCCCTTCCATCATGTCATTCCAGCAGCTGTCGAAGTCACGGTTTGACAGTGCCCCATTATCAAACGGGAACAGGCGGCAGCATCCAACCTCGTCAAACTGCTCGCAGTACTCTTTACTGTTCGCGTCAAAGATATCGCAGTAGGTGTGGTAAGGCTGCATATACATGGAATGAAGCATGAATTCATAAGGGCCAGACTCGTTACAGAAACGTTCCCCATTCAGGTTGACCTTCAGGAAAGGCTGCTCTCCAAACCAGAACCATTTGCCGTTGGTTTTGTAGCCGGCGGTCTCGGTCGGCAGACAGGATGCTCTATTAAACATCATGGAAGCATGGCAGGGATCCATCTCTGCGCCAGCCCAGAGCATAGCTTTGATGGCGGATCCATCCCCTTTTGATCCAATGGGGACATTTACCTTCATCTTCATCGTCATCGGCTGCAGGGCAAGCATCATATCCGTATTGGTGGCATAGCCGCCAGCGGCCATGATGACACCTTTGGACGCTTTTATCCTGATGTAGTGATCGTCTGTCAGATCCTGAGCGATGATTCCTGTAACCTTCCCCGTGTCATCCTGCTCCAATTTCACCATAGCGGTCTGAAGCTTCCATTCCACACCCAGCTCATCGCAGTGCTCCTGGAAGGTATCGGAAATGCTCAGCTCTTCTGGTGCGTCATCCGTCTTATGCGGGCTGTGGCCGGTAGCGTAAGCCTTGTCGCGTCCCGGATCTTCCCGGTTGCCGATGCCACCTTCCAGACTCATGTACCAGTTGCCGGTGGACTCAATCAAATCCGTCAGCCAGTCAACCATTTCTCCAGACTCATTGATCCAGACCTTGATGAGATTACTGTCCACATACCCGCTGGCATAACGGACGATATCCTGGAGTGCTTCCATTTTGTCGATAGCAAGGCCGGGATCTTTTTCAATCTCAGCAAGCTGGATCTTAGAATCGATAGAACCGATATCCTCACGGATCTTCGTTGCAGTCTCACCCTTCTCCACCACCAAAACCTTCGCGCCTTCTTCGGCAGCTGTCATGGTAGCGATCCATCCACCGGTACCACAGCCAACAACAAGAACCTCGGTCTCAAGTTCTTCGGTTATATCGGCTTCGTCAATTACCGGCGGCTCACCTAACCAGTCTGATACGGTTTCTTCCTTTTCGGTAAGGACGACTTCGGTTCCAGAGGCCTGGGAGATACAGTCTGCGGCTGCAGCTCTGATTGCATCACTGGTAACGGTTGCCCCGGATACCGCATCAATGTCCGCTGACTGGGCATCCAGGATCGCTTTCGCCATGTCCTCGCCAATGGCTCCGCCGATATCGGGGGTTTCTCCGGAAACATCGATCACTACATCCGTGATGGATGTCTCATCAAAGGTCATGGTGACTTCCACATCGCCCGCTATACCTTTTGCCTTCGCGGAGTAGGTGCCGGGAGTGTATTTGCCTTTTTCCTCCCCTGCCAGGATTGGTACCCCAATCACACTTGCTGCAGCCAGGGCAGCGCCAGATGCCAGAGTTCCTTTGAGAAAGTCTTTTCTCGAAATGTTTTTCATAGGTGGTCTCCTTTCGTGCTTTGTTGGTTAAGATCGATTTCTGCCACGACACACAAACCTACCGTAAAACTTGTTCGTCAATTATAACATATGAATGCCCTGTTATCCATAGAATATCAGAAATTTCCTCCTGCTCTGTCAAAAAGAAGGAACCGCTTCGATTACATTACATACAACAAGGAGCATCTGCTGCAGCAGTGTAAATCTGGTTTTGATTTTCTGAAGGGCGATCCTTTTCTCATATCTTTCATGATCAGTTCCAACAGATAGGTACGTTTTGGCTTCGTCAATCACAGAGAAAAAGCTCGATACCGCCTCCGCTCCCTGTTTAAGGCCTATGCTTACGTCAGGTGCAAGGTCTGTCATCCCGCTCAAGCTGGCTCCGAGCTCGTTTTTGAGTGCAGTCCACACGGCATTGTCGACATGGTATGCCGCTTCGAGGAAATCGGCCCGGCTCTTTAGCGGAAGATGTTCGAACAATTCATCGGCTCCGGTAGCTTCAGGATCTCCGGACAGTCCCTGCGTGTACTCTTTCCATGCCGATACGGCATCCTCGTACTCAGACAGGTCAGTCTGCATTTCCGCTTCTTTGAAGAAGCTGTCACTTAGTTCGATGAGCTCACCCAGATCCAGGAGCCGTTCGATATCCGGATTCTTCATTTCGGCAAATTCTTTATCTGACATTTTACCGGATGCAAATTTCATGATATCTGCCAGCCGATAGTTTACCTCTTTCATTGTTAAAAAGGTAATCTCTGAATCAACCTGCATCATGGCTTCATCATAGGCTTCATCCATTTCTTCCTGTGTCACCTCGACAGGCAATTCTTCTGTCTCAATGCTTTCCTCAGCACAAGCCGGCATAGACCTGGCAAAGAAAAACAACATGAATGCAAGTAATGCCGTCATTGTCTGCAGATTACGTCTCATTGTGTTCTTCATGCTGCTCTCCTTGTATCGCGGATAAAATCCATTATTCCCATAAAAAGAATGACTTTCTGTACCGCCACTGATAAAAAATGCCCCTGTGGACGGTTAATCGGCCAACCGTTTTATTTCCCGGCCAGTGTCTTGCCCACGTTGTAGCCAAACACCACGCAGCGAGTATGGGAAAGGCAGTTCATGGAGTGTGGATAGGTTCCATAGAACATGCTCCCGGAAGTGTTGCCCAAGGCATAAAGCCCTTCGATCGGCAGCTTTTGGGTGTTCAGCACCTGGGAATACTCATTGACCTGCAGGCCGCCGGAGGTAGCCAAGGACTCCGCCATCTCCCTCGTGGCATAGAAGGGAGCGGTATCGATCCGGTGCATATACTGTCCCGGATAGCCGAAGTCGGTGTCCTCCCCGGCATCACACATCTCATTCCAGTGCTCGATAGTCGCCACAAAAGCATCCACCGGCACCCCCATCAATCCGGCCAGCTCCTCCAGGGAGTCTGCCACCAGGGCGTTCGGGCTCGTGGCTGCCCCTGCCCAGACCTCCTTCGGTCCATAACAGGAAGAGGAAGGAGACCACATCTTGTCCACCGCTTCGTTGACATTGGCATCGGTGATGAAGTAATCGTAGCCGCCATACTGGGTCTGAATGGCAGATGCCAGATGGTCATAGGTCTCATATTCCCCAATGAAACGCACCCCATTACTGTTGACTCGCACGTAAGGCATCAGCTGCATGGGATCGAGCATCAGCGGATGTGGATACTCATCCTCCATCGCTCCGATGGCCTTTGCCATCTCATGCCCATCTCCGGTACAGTTGCGGGCATAGGTCAGCCAGGCGCAAAGCTGCAGATCTCTGGGGCGGCAGCATTCCTTGAGCTTTTTCAGGTTGTGCTCATACCCACCTGTAGCGAGGACTACACCCTTAGCTGTGTTGAATTTCACATACCCTTCGGCATTTCTGGCAAAGGCACCGATGACCTTCCCCTCCTCATCGCAGATCAGTTGCACAACGGGAGTCTCAAAATAAATCTGTGCTCCGGCATCTACCACTCTGGCAGTCAGGTATTCCAGCATCGCAGCCGGTGACTCGAAGGGGATATTGATGGAGGTGTTCCAGCTATGGTCCCGGGAGGTAATGTCATAGGGCTCACGGAAATCGAATTCCTTGCCAGAATAACCAAAGAAAGTCAGCGGATACTCTTCATCCGCAAAGGGCATCTGATCCAGCCACCAATTGACAGCCTCCCCATCCGTCTCGAGCAGTTTCGTGTAAAGTCTCTGATCTGCACGGTAGCTGCTTTTGGTCATGGCTTCCCCGATCATCTCCTTCTCGTCAAACTTCACACCATACATCTCGTGGATCCGGTCATGAACCCCACCGATCGTCATGCTGTTAATCGTGCCAGTGTCATTCTTTTCCACCACGACCGTTTGCAAACCCTGCTGGGCACAGGATAGCGCCGCGGCGATACCGGCCGGACCAAACCCGCAGACCAGCACATCGATATCCTTTTCTTCAACGACCGCTGCCGGATCAATCGGATCTGGTTCAAAGGCGATGACCCCTTCTCCTGCAGCTACCGGCGTATACTCAGGCTCACATGCCGGCCAGTGGATATCCGAAGGTGTGTCCCCTTCTTCTTGCTGGGCCTCGGCAACCAGAACGGTTCCCCCGGCCTGGCGGATACAGTCGGCAGCTGCCTCCATCACTGCCTTCGAAGAGACCGTAGCTCCGGAAACGCCATCGATGGAAATGGTCTGACCCTCCAGAATCTGCCGTTTCACTTCCTCCCCGATGGCCGCCCCAAGCCCTTCTGTCTCACCGCTGACATCCACCACCACATCCGTGATGTTTGTCTCATCAAAGGTCATCGTAACGGTCACAAGGCTTTCCATGCCCTGAGCCGTAGCTGTATAAGTGCCCGGTGTATACGTTTCCTTCGCCTGATCCTGGCCCAGGACCGGAATGCTGAAAAAAGCTGCCCCCACCGCCGTAGCTGCTGCGCCCTTCAGAAAATCCCTACGGTTCAAAATATTCTTTCCCATGGTAGTCCTCCTTTCGCTGAATGAAAAAGCTTTGTCCCGGGTCCTTCGTTGCCCGGGGCTCTTTGATCATTATACCCTCTCCGAACGTCTGACGACAAGTGTTTTCATCTGCTGCCCTTCTCCAGAAAGGGACGGGCGGCATGGATATTGAAAAAATCGATGAGCGGGCCCATAAAAAATGCTGTTATTATCGTTCCTATGCCTACCACGCCGAACACTTCTACCCATGTCATACCAGATAAAAGGCATAATAGCGTTCCGGTTATGACACAGATGAGGTCAGATATAATTCTGCAGAAGCGAAACGGAACCTTATTCTGGCGTTCTGAGATGACAAGCGATATTGCGTCATATGTTGAGACCCCCATATCCGCAGTAAAATAAAATGCAGAAGCAAAACACATAATAACTATGCCAATCAGCAGCATAATAAACTGTCCGTATAAAGGCAAAACCGGAAACCATACTGTCAGCCGGTTCAATGAAAACTCGGCAACATATCCTACCAGAAAAAGGTTGATAATTGTTCCAATTCCAATCTTATGTCTGTCGAACACAATGGAAAAGAGAAGCAGCAATGCGTTAACTATGACATAGAGCGTCCCAAAACCGATCGGTATGACCGCATCCAGACCACTCATAAGTGATTGAAACGGATCTACGCCAAGAAATGCACGTTTAAATAATCCCACACTCAAACCGCTGATCAAAACTCCCAGGATACTCATCAGCAGCCGTATCTTTGTCTGATTCATTGTTTTTTTTCCCTTCTTAATGTTTCCTTTGTCGTTTGCTTAGACAGAAAATGCCCGGACGAATCCGAGCATAACAAGAAAAAGGCACCAGCCATGATAACTGATGCCTCGCAAAAGCAGTGTTCAGTTCATGCTGTCTGTATGCTAAACTGCCAACAAAATACCAGAGCACAACTGTCCCAAAAGCATAAGAAATTGATACACTTATGCCGCCGGAGACTGCGTCTCCCTTTCTTCCAGCCATACGCTCCAAGGCACTTCATAGTTTGTCTGGCAGTTTTCCTGCACATATTCATAGAACAGCGGCGTCATCCTGGCTTTTACCTCGTAAAGAGGCGCTTTGTAATTGTCGGAATCCTCCGTGTACAGAGCATAATTCCCCCCGACCATCGCCTGACGGACAACAATATCCTCCATCGGCACGTCCGGATTCATCATCATGTCATAGAACATCATCATGAGACCTGTGCGTCCTTTGCCCTTCACGCAGTGGAAATGAAGCCAGGCCTTGTCCGGGTCAATGTTCTTTACTATAGAAATAAATCTGTCGATGGTTTCCGCCTCAGGCCATGTGTGATCCATGATCGGAAGCCTGAAATATTCAAATCCCTCGCTCTCTGCCAGTTCTTCTTCCGTCATCATGCTTTGAACGGGGACTGTCATTTCATCCTCTATTGCATCGTCTTTTACAATGTAAGCCGTGACTTCAGTGCCGATCAATGCCCCGAAGCGCTCCACTTCGTCTGCCTCGATTTCCGCAAGCGTCATTCCCTCATTTTGCCAGTTATGCGTCCCATACCAGGACACGGGGATTTCATCGTTCAAAAAGGCATGGCTCTCCTGTCGCAGATCAAAGACGTATACTGTCCGGTCTTTGGCATATTCCCGCAGCGCAGCGGCAAGATCTCTAAACTGTGGCACCGAATACTGTGAACTGCCCGAAATACACAGAGTATCCAGGCCCTCTGTGCTGGGTGTAAAATCCGGATCAACGCCATATTTTTCCTTTAATTTCTTAAACTGAACAGTTCATCCGCCAGGAATCTCGTATTGTCCAATTCACCCATCCAGGCATCCGAATCTTCTGAGTCCATTCTGATGAAGGGCGTTCCCGTCTCTCCATAAACAATGCATGTAGTTGAAACCAGAAGCGATGCGACAATGATAAAAACTGGAATAAAACGAAGAAATAAACCTCTGTTGTCTTTCAGTATAGATGTGTCCCCCTTTTTCTTTTGTTTTTCTGTACAATGAGATTCCGTCGATAGCCATCGACATTTCCATAATCGAATGCAATAGCGATCGGATGAGAAGATAATACCACGGCAAGCCCACGCCTCCAGAAGCGGGTATACGTCATCCTATAATCTCATAGGAAAAATGGATCTCTCCCTTTTGTCCCGGCTTAACATATGCAATGCCGGGCTTGTGATCATAAATATCATCTTCGTCCTCTGCTGTACATGTGCCAGACCACGGCTCGATGCAAAGGAAATCTCCTCCGTTTTTGGAAGACCAGAGTACAAGATAAGGAAGATCCGGAAAGCAGACACGAACCCCTTTCTCTTTGTCCTTATGCTTCAGGGTCACTGTTGATGACTTTAAGTGATCATAGCAAAGCAGGTCATTCAGGAAAAGACTGTGACTAAGGCAAAGCAGCCGGCCGTCCTGTGGAATCGACATTCTGTGCTGTGTGTCAAGCAGTGCAGTCTCCGCAACAGGAGTCGGGACAGTATCCTGCTCCGGCTGGTCAAATTCGACCACATAATCAGAATAATCCTCCCCCTCATCAAGAGGACATCTGAACCCGGTATGTCCACCCATAGTATAAGGTATCTTGACATCCCCGAGATTGTTTACCCGATACGTAATATCAATCTTATTTCCATCCAAAACATACGATGTTTCAAAACTGAATTTAAATGGATACTTCTCTCTCAGCTGTTCGTCACTCTCAAGCCGGAACGTGATGGAATTATCAGACTGATTGACTACTGTAAATTCACGGTCTTTCACAATACCATGACGCGGCATGGAAAGAGTCTTTCCCTCAATTGTCGAGGCAGTATTGTTTCGCAGACTCCCACAGATAGGGAAACAGATCGGTGCCTGACCACTCCAGTAAGCAGGGTCTCCCTGCCAGAGATACTCTCTGCCCTTTGCATTTTTGATCGAGGTAAACGTTCCGCCAAGCCTCGTAAATTCTACGATAAGATCATCATTTTTTATTACCAATTTTTCCATCTCTTTTCTCCTTACCTCTTTAGACCCTTATTATTTCCTCCGACATACACAGTCCCTTCCTTCGGGACCATAGAGCCAGCTTCTCAGGACATACCAGTTCTCCTTACGGTCATTATCTCCTGAGATCCCTTTGTCATAACAGTAAGTATATCATGTCCTTTATTTCTGTTCAATTCAAAAGCGTAAAATAATGTTTTATTCTGAAGCTTTTTCTTGTCGCATTTGAGATAAACTTGTGATAATATTAGGCAGATAGTACGTCTAAACCAGGAGAAATCAAACTTGTGTTGATAAAATGCTGGCTACAGGAAGCTCTCATCAAAGCACGTCAGTATCTAAAAAAAAGATGCTTAACTACAACAAACCGTAACAATATTGCAAAAAGGAAAAAAATGGCAAAAAATGATGTAACGCCTCAAATGGAAGAAAAGATGGTTGAAAAGCCCACTTCCCCACTGGTTTCCGTAATTATTCCAGTATATAACTCGGAGAAATACCTGGAAGAATGTCTTGAAAGTGTGATTAACCAGACACTACGGGATATTGAGATTCTTTGTATAAATGACGGCTCCACAGACGGCTCCCTTGGGATTCTTCAACAAATCCTGAAAAAAGATAGCAGGATACGGTTGATCGATCAGGAAAACCTGGGAGAATCCTGTGCCAGGAATGCAGGCATTGAGAAATCTTCCGGAAGATATGTGTATTTTCTGGATTCAGATGATATTTTAAGGCAAGATGCCTTAGAGCTTTTATATAATCGGATGGAGGAGGATAAGCTGGAGTTGCTCTGCTTTGACGCAGAACCCTTTATTACAGAGGAACTTCGGAAAGAGACTTACGATAAATACCTGCATTACAAGGCCTATTATAAGCGGAGACATACCTATCCCGCCTTATACAGTGGTCCGGAGCTGGGCACGGCTTTTATAGAGAATAAAGAGTTTTTATCTCAGCCATGCCTGAGCATGATGAGCCGGGATCACTTGGAGAGGGATCACTTGAGATACTACCCAGGGATACTCCACGAGGATAGTCTTTTTACCATTTGTAATTTTTTTACCGCGAAGAGGGTGTCCTATCTACCGGAGGTTCTCTATTTTCGCAGGATACACGAAAACTCTATTATGACCAGGAATGCGTCTTTCCGGAATGTATATGGTTACCTGATCAGCTTCTTTAAGACAAATGAATTCTTACAGCTTCAAACCAGCCTGTCCAGACGGGAGCAGGAAGCCGTGGTCGCTCGTCTTCATGTTTTTATCAACATGGCAAAGAAGTATTATGGAGCTTTGCCAGAAAAGGATAAGGAATTAGATGATAAAGAGTTTTCTCCCCAGTTTTTGATGTGGGTCCGGTTTCTGGTAAAAGACCCTTTTGATTATGAAGAGGCTCTTAAAGAGAAAAAGCAGAAGCTCCATGAACAAAAGGAAAAGGGAAATACCCTAGAAAGTGAAAAAAAAGCGTTTCAGGAGGAATCGACAAGACTAAAAAGAAAATGTAAAGAGCTGGAAAAAGAAAGAGACAGCTTTTTCCAGAAATGTGAATGTCTGGAAGAAAAAAGGAAAGAAGCCATCCTGGATTATGTGAACACGAAGAAACAGGCAGAAGAAATGAGGACTCAGCTAGAGGAAATTAATGCTCAAAGAGAGGAAGTAATAGCCGAGAAGGAGAAGCTTTTACGAAGGATCCGGGAACTGGAAAAGAAAAATGAAAGACTGAGACGTGAAGAGGCGGAACTTAAGGGAGTTCTTGGAAAAGTCAGAAAGAATTTCTTCTACCGGGGTTTGCGAAAGCTTCGTATCATCCGGGAACAATGAAGGCACGGAATTGTTTAGGTCCAAAAAGTGTTAACTGTTCCCTATCCCGACTAATGTCGACTTTGCCGGGTAATAAGGCGAGTCAACTATCAACGAAACAGTGGGGCCAGTGAAGCGTTTCGCTTCTCAGCGATAAAGTTGGCAGATTCATTAAAACCCTGTGGGAGGAGGACTGATCTTGTCCTCACCACAGGGCTTTTCTCATTCACTCTTCTTCATCTCAACCAGATCATGGAGACAACCTTATCCACTCCGGAAGAAGCCAGGCCTCCCGCTTTTTCGTTTGCTTAGGTGACTATAAGGCTTTGATGGGTGGTTCTCACCAATCTGGCGTACCATCATCTCTCAGTTGTTTTTCATCTTTCAGTTATTTTTCATCTTTCATAATTCTGCTCCTTTATTAAGCTAACCCCAATACGTTCACAAATAGAAAATATGACACATTTTCATCAATCTGAAGCCATTAAACTGGTTCTAATACTAGATCCGTTTTTATAGGGACTTTTCGTCTTCATCAAGAGCAGGTCAATAATAATCAATCTTTACCCTTCCTCATTCTCCAGATAAATTATTAAGAGGGATAGCAATCAGCTCATCAAATTCCGTATTTCGTCCGCTACATGTTGTACCTTCATGCCAATGATGACCTGTATGTTGTTTTTTCCAGTCTTAATCATGCTTTTCGCCCCGGCTTGAAGGAGTGCTTCCTTTGATACCGCGCCTACATCCACTACCTCTACTCTCAGCCTGGTGATACAATTATCCAGCGTTTGGATATTTTCTCTGCCTCCCAGGCCTGCAAGTATCCCGCCAATGTCAAAACCGTCAACAAGAATAGGGGTGGAAGCCGCATCCTCCTCACAGCCAGGGGTCTTAAGATGAAATGCTTTGATCAAAGCGAAAAATACCAGATAGAATATTACAAAGGCCGCCCCACCCAAGGGTATAATCATCCAGGTTTTTTGCGCGGCAGGCAAGGAGGCGGAAAAAATCAGATCCGTAGCTCCTCCGGAAAACGCGAATCCTGCCCGGAATCCAAGAATGACCACAATATAGGTGAAGATTCCATAAAGACAGGCGTAAATCACATAAAGCACAGGCGCGCAGAACATAAAGGCAAATTCAAAAGGCTCCGTGATGCCGCAGACAAAGGCGCATATCGCTGCCGACGCCAGGATACCGATGGCGTATTTTTTCTTCTTCGCACAGTTTACCATAGCCAGGGCAGCCCCTGGAATGCCAAACATAATGCATGGGAAAAAGCCGGACATATACATGCCCAACGACCAGGTAACGTCAGCCGATGTGTCACCGGCCCAGAAATGAGTGAGGTCACCAATGCCGATGGTGTCAAACCAGAAAACATTATTCAAGGCATGGTGCAGACCCAGTGGAATCAACATCCGGTTCAGAAAGGCATAGATTCCTGCCCCGAAAGCTCCCATGCTGGCAATGGTTCGTCCAAGCCGTACCAGACCTCCGAAGAAGGAAGGCCAGAAAAACAACAAAAGCGCGGATACCATGACAGAGACAAATCCCGCCACAATTACGGTGCTGCGTTTCCCGCTGAAAAAGCCAAGCCATTCCGGGAGATGAGTATTCTTAAACCGGTTATAGCTTGCAGAGCCAATCAGGCCGGCCAGGATACCGATAAAGGGATTTTCGATCTTTTGAAACGCCAGGAGTGCAGAAGAATGATCTGCTACGGAAGGCAAAAATATCTGTACGACGTCGGCATTTAAAAGTGTCGTGATCATGAGCCAGGAAGCGAGGGCTGCTACCGCTGCTGTACCGTCACGGTCATCCGCCATCCCTATACCAATACCCACGGCAAAAAGTAACGCAATATGGTCAATGAGCGCTGATCCGGCCTTTACGAAAAACATTCCTATAACAGGTACGGCACCCGAAAGGCTTCCTCCCTGCATGGAGGCAGGGCACAACATATACCCAATCCCCATTAAAATACCGCACAAAGGCAGACAGGCTACCGGAAGCATGATCGCCTTCCCCAGCTTCTGCAAAAATTTCATCATATGCCCCCCTTTTCCCTTAAATCCAACGCATTACGATTGTCATTTGGCTCTTTTCTCATAATACCATAAGATCCCCCATTTTCAAAGCCCGTTTCTAACAGGAGAAGGCTTCCCGAAGGTGTCCTCCCTGCTTACCAGGCAGTGACAAGAATTAGAGGAAGCGCCGTTATAGGTGAATGTGTTCATAATACCTCCCTTGACTATTGTCCTTCCCATTGATATCCTGAATACAGGATTACCGCTTATTTGATAGCCTGACTTGGGAGGAACCATCACATGGTTGAAACAATATACAGAATTCCGGATGCGCCTAGGCTGGCCCTCCTGGCAGACCTGCATGGGCAAGACTACCGTCTTGCTGTAAATTCCCTTAAACAGCATCAGCCAGAGATCATAGCGGTCGCAGGCGATATCTTATCCAGATTTTATCTGATGGAAGATAAAAGCCCACTGGACACTCAGAAAAGGATTATGCCCTTTCTCTGTGCCAGTGCAGCTATCGCCCCAACGTATCTCAGCCTTGGCAATCATGAGCATATCCTTGATGGTGCGGATTTGAAACGGATAAAGGAAACCGGCGTGGTGGTTCTGGACAATAGCTGGATCAAGTGCGGTAAGTTAGTGATTGGCGGCCTTACCTCCGGCTTTTGTCTTTCCTATAGGGCTTTTAAAGAATTCGTGGATTTTGGTCCTGACACATCATGGCTTGCTGAATTCGCTGCTGTTCCCGGATTCCATATCCTGCTCTCACACCATCCAGAATACTATCCACTTATACCAGAAGGGATAGAACTGATACTGTCCGGCCACGCCCATGGAGGGCAGTGGAGGTTTTTGGGGAAAGGGGTTTCAGCACCTGGGCAGGGCTTATTCCCCAAATATACTAAAGGCGTTTACGGGAGGATGGTGGTAAGCACCGGCCTGGCAAACACAGCCAGGATACCCCGGCTGTTCAATCCTACAGAAATTGTATATATCAATTAAAATTGTATATATCAATTATTAGAAACGAATTTATTCGTTTCCTTTTCGCGCCAGGCGCAGCCGCTGAAGGCGGCAATACTCCGGTGCGCCTGGTCGCATAAAGACAAAACCTGTCCAGCTTTTTCCAATGGTGCCATGCCTCTAAGCTAACCTTCAGGGATATTTGGCGGCTGGTATCCAAGGCTGACTGTATGGCCTTCCTGATGCCTGAAATGCCATCCCATATACTGCCGAAGATGCCTTTTAGTGAATGATTTCGAGCCATCTACATCTCCCCCTTCCCAAATTATGACGTAAAAAAGAACCGGTCACCCAGTTCTTTCATAACTGATTTACGGTTCTTACATCAGCCTCTTATAAATGTCCAGCATGCTCTCAATCTGGTACTTCAATAGCCATGCTGCACTGTTATACTCCGGGGTTGCTTTTATCACATCAAGTAAAACTGGATAGTATTCCTCCGTTTCTTTGATCATCCTGAAGATCTTATCACGGCTTAACCCCCATGACATGGTTGTGAGGTTATTACACCGGTCTATGCATTTGACCAGGGCTGCCTTCGGATTCTTCGAAATATTTTCATAATAGGCCTCCAGGAGCCCTTCCCGTTTTTTATCCGTTGTTCTCTCTTTTGTGAGAAGCCTGACCAGTTCCCTCGTTCCGTTATCAACTGGTAAATCATCGGGGGATTTTCCACAATCCTCAACAACATCATGCAGCATGCAGGCTGCTATAACATCATCCTCAAATATGTCCATCGAAAGCGCATGGCATGCCAGATTCAACGGATGGTAAATATATGGAATGGCCGATCTTTTCCTTTTTTGTCCTTCATGGGCTTTCACTGCATAATCCACCGCCTTAAGCGTATTATACATTTTGAAATTTTTGGCAGTCGTTTTCACATAATGTTGCTGATTAACTAAATTGACCGTCAATTGATATGACCGTTTGTCTGCTACTTGGTCTTAGATCTGTCTTTTTTGAGGATTGGTATTATCGGAGATATCTGCCATAAGTAGCTATTTCTGATAATTTTTCAAAAGAGTC